>DXRF01000001.1:0-33293 GCA_019411205.1 Parabacteroides sp.
TTTTTACCTTTGCACATTATCAACTTATAGTTGATAATAGGAGTAAAATAAAGATTATCAGTTATAAAGAATGATGATAACTTTGTTGATAGACTGTAAATAGCGGTTTATACTCATTAGTGATTATCGAATTTTACAATCATTTAATACAGGTAACTATGTTGACAAACCAATCGATCGGATATATAGACGCACCCATCCCAAAGGGGGTGGACCTGAAAGAAGAGATAAACAGGATGCGTAAAGAAAAGAACGCCGTTATCCTTGCTCATTATTATCAGACGGGTGATATTCAAGATATAGCAGATTTTGTAGGAGACAGTTTGGCATTGGCGCAACAGGCTGCCAAAACAACAGCCGATATCATTGTTTTTTGCGGTGTCCATTTTATGGGTGAAACAGCGAAGGTGCTGTGCCCGGATAAAAAAGTGTTGGTTCCGGACCTGAATGCCGGTTGCTCGTTGGCTGATAGTTGTCCGGCTACCGATTTTGCAGAATTTGTCAAGCAGCATCCCGATCATGTGGTTATTTCGTATGTAAATACGACTGCTGCTGTAAAGGCCGTGACGGATGTAGTGGTGACGTCTACCAATGCACGCCAGATAGTCGAAAGTTTTCCGGAAGATACGAAAATCATTTTCGGTCCGGACCGGAACTTAGGTAATTATATAAACGGTATTACCGGGCGCAAGATGTTGCTTTGGGATGGTGCCTGCCATGTGCATGAACAGTTTTCACTGGAAAAGATATTGGAATTGAAAAAACAGTATCCCGATGCGGAAGTCATTACTCACCCAGAGTGCAAACAGCCCGTTGTGCAGGTCTCGGACTTCGTAGGATCAACTGCGGCTCTTTTGAAGCACACTGTTAAGTCGGATAAGAAACAATTCATTGTAGCGACCGAAAGCGGTGTTATTCACGAAATGCGTAAGCAGAGCCCCGATAAAGAATTTATCCCGGCTCCTCCCAATGACAGTACGTGTGCTTGTAACGAATGTAATTTTATGCGCTTGAACACGATGGAAAAACTTTACAACTGTTTGAAATACGAACTTCCTGAAATATTTGTCGACGAACAAGTTCAAGAAAAAGCGATCCGTCCAATCAAGAAGATGTTGGAGATATCGGAGAGGTTAGGGTTGTAAGATTTGTTAGATAAACGAAACGAAATAATATGATCCACTGTGGTATTTGTCTTATCCACAGTGGATTTTTATTTTTTATTTTATAACTGCGATTTTAGTAACTACACTTTCTTTTGAATCTTCGGTGGCAGAAAGCACCAGATATATGCCTGAAGCAACACGGACACCTTTAGTATTCCGGCAGTTCCAGATAGCTTGACCACCTAAAGATTTAGTCTGATAGACCAGATTTCCATTCAGATCGGTGATTTTGACGATTGAGTTATCCATCAATCCCGTGATGGTTACTTTGTCTCTGTATTCAGGTCGTACGGGGTTCGGATATGCATACACGTCTGAATAGTCATCTTTACCTTTTGTCGCTTCTCCTTTGTAAGAAACCAAACCTTTGTCGGAACCGATGAACACTTCGCCAGTATTTTCATTAATTTCTATGGAATATATTTTGTCAGATAGTAGTGGACTGTTGGAGGTATTGAACTGATGGACGATTTCCTGATTGTCTTCGCTCAATACATAAACACCGCTACCGTCCGTTCCAATCCATTTCCGGTTTCCGTTATCTACCTTGATGGTCGTTATTATCGTATTATCGAGAAAATAATAGGGGATTCCTTCTTCATTGATTAGTTTTACACGTGTGCAACGCATAGATTGATTGTTTTCTGTCGTTGTCAACTTTGGATTTGTTAAGTATATAGCCCCTTTATTGGTTCCTATCCATATATATCCGTTTTTATCCTCTGCCATACAAGTGTAGTTGTTGGGAGAAAAGTCGTTATTGTCTGTGTCAATGAAGTTTTTAAATTCATATGATGTCGCTTCATCTAAAGAGTTGCTGTTTGTTACGACTGTTAGACAGGCTTGACTGGCAGGACGGGAGATATTGATCCATTTGTCGTTATTCGAGGTGACGAGTATGTCGTTTATCGTGTACTTCCCATTTAACGATTCAACAGACAGGCTGTGCCATTTTCCTTCTTTATCCAATATCTTGATAGCTTTGCTGACTTCAGAATTAGTCATCCATAGGTTTCCTTCCTTATCGAAAGCAAGTCCGTCTACACGACAATAAAAGCCCTCATTGCCGTGTGCGTTTTCAAGCGGGCTGTTTGTTTTGTTATAAACGGCGGAAGGTTCTCTGTCTATGAATTGAAAAAGACCATAACCGAAGGAAGATACGTAAATGATCTCTTTTTCAGCATCATTTTTTGTGACGACAATGCTGGTATAGTCTTTAGGCCATGTATTTAGTTTATTCTGAACGGCGGATGGTTCTAATACACTCCATTTTTCATAGTCATATATCATGACCGACCCGGCTTTATTAAAAGAATTATCCCCTGTCAGGCTTTTTCCACCAGGTATAATATATATTTTATCGTTTTTTGATATGATATCATAAGAACTGTTGGAGTAGGGGCCATCCAAGATTATGGCTTCGTTTATGGCTTCGAACTGGTTGGCTCCTTTTCTTTGGATAGAACGTAAACCCTTGTTTCCTTCGGCTATCCAATATTTGTCAGTCTGATACGTGCTGATATCTTTGATGGATAGATTGTTGATTTGGTCAAAAGTTTTCGTATCTGTGAAAATATAAACTTGGGATGTGGCCATGCAGGCCAATTTTTCTCCCACAAGTTCCATATTGTTCATTTGTGTGTTGCTGACCAAAGGAACGACAGTTCCATTCGATTCATAGTAGATGCCTTTATTTTGAGACAGATAGAATAGTTTATCCTTGAATAAGGATATTTTGTCTATGGTATTTTCAGATGGGAATCCCGAAATCGAATATGTTTTCCAGTTTGATCTGTCTAACAGATTGTCATTCAAAGAAGCGTATATGACCGTAGACTTTTGATCTTCTTTTGTGGAAGCATATATATGATTGTTGAAAATAGCACAGGATGTTATATTCTTGGATAAGTTGTAGGTGTCGGTTATTTCCTTTTTATCCATGTTGACAACTACTATGCCCGACTGTATGGATAAATAGGCATATTCGTTATGAATCATAACGGAATTAAGTGATTTATCTCTTAAAGAAGTAGTTGTGTACAGATAAGGTATGTTTTTTACGGAACCTTCTTCCCAAATGTCTATATTGCAGTTTTTATAAACAATCAATAGTGATTTTGTTTTTTTGTTATAAGAAATAGATTGGATATCCGTGTCACTCAATCCATTTCCTTTGTAATATTGTTTGATGCTGTTATCTTCTTTCCCATATGTGTATAAGGCACCTTCTGCTACGACAAATACCTGGTCTGCGGATTCTTCTACACAATTGGTATTATTGTAGGAGAGATACGTTTTCCATCCAAGCGTGTTGTCATTGTCATTAACTGATAAAGCAGGAAATGATAATAAGAAAAACAAGATGACAGTTAATATATTTCTCATATTAATTACAATATTAAAATGTGTAATCCGATAAGAAAGCAGTCAATTTTTTGACAGCTTCGGCACGGTGGCTGATCTGATTTTTTATATCATTGCCCATTTCGGCAAATGTTTGTGAGTAAGTGTCGGGAACAAATATGGGATCGTACCCGAAACCGCTTCCGCCTCTTTTTTCGCTTATGATCGTACCATTGACAATACCTTCAAACAAATATTCTTTTCCATTCAAGATAAGAGCGATTACCGTACGAAAACGAGCTTTCCGGTTCTTCTTGTTTTCCATTTCATGGAGAAGTTTGTCCATATTGGCTTCCGAATCATGTCCGGGACCGGCATAACGTGCCGAATATACTCCGGGAGCGTTGTGTAGAGCTTCTACTTCAAGACCGGTGTCGTCTGCAAAACAGTCATATCCGAAATGTTCTTTTATGTAACGGGCTTTTTGCAAGGCGTTGCCTTCCAATGTTTCTGCCGTTTCGGGTATATCCTCATGGCAATCGATATCTGAGAGGCTGACTATTTCGGTATATCCGGATGTTATTTTCCGGACTTCATCCAGTTTATGCTGGTTGTTTGTTGCGAATACAAGTTTCATGTTTGTTGAGTATGAATAAAAAAGCACTTCTATACGATGTGTATATAACGTATGGAAGTGCTTTAAATTGTTTGGATGATTGTTTTATGTTTTTATCTGGTCAAACCCTTCCCCGTATACTCCTCTGACGATACTTTGGGAGATGAAGGCCTGGTGGTCGATTTGTTTTACCAGGCGGAAGATGGAGACGGATTCTGATTTTTTTGCCAGCAATACAACAACCTTGACCGGTTTGCGGGAATATCCGCCTACACCGTCGAGGATGGTGCAACCACGGCCTAAATCATTGATGATGTGTTCGGCTATTTCGTCGTATTTCTGCGAAAAGATCAGGAATTGGACGGATTGACGATTTCCGTTCAGGACGACATCGATTATATAATTGCTTACAAACATTTCAACGAAACCGAAAACGATTTTTTCAACATCATGGAACAGGAAAAATGAAGAACCGATGATGATAAAATCGCAGAACAGTAAGGCTCGCCCGATCGATATATTCTTGTATTTGTTGATAATGGCCCCAACAATATCCGTTCCACCGGTACTGCCGTTTGCCGAAAATACAAGTCCGAGACCTGCTCCGCAGAGGAATGCACCGATGATGATGGACATAAACGGTTGATCGTGTAGGAGTGGCTGTCCTTTCAGAAGCCATTCGAAAAATGACAAGGAAGCCGACAAGGAGAAGACTCCGAAAATTGTTTTTATCAGGAATTTGAATCCTAAAATTTTCAGTGCCGCTAACAGCAATACGATGTTTATGACAAAGTAAGATACTGAAACGGGGATTAATTCATTACTGGCAAAAAAGATCAAGGCACAAATACCACTGACTCCACCGGTGATAATTTCATTCGACAGAATGAAAGCGTTGAAGCCGAAGCCGTACAAGAGAGTACCCAATAGAATCATCAGGTAATCTTGTACAGCAAAATAGACTTTGTTGTTTATAAGCTTCATATAAATAAATTTAGATTACGATGTTTACAATCTTTCCTGGAACAACGATAATCTTTTTCGGAGTCTTGCCTTCCATCCACTTTGCGGAATTTTCATGGGCAAGAGCGGCTTTTTCTATTTCTTCGCGAGGCATATCAGCCGGGAGTTCCATACTGAAACGGGCTTTGCCGTTGAAAGAGATAGCATAAGTGAGCGAGTTTTCTTTCAAGTATTCTTCGTTGTAGACAGGCCATTCGGCATCGCATACGGTAGTATCGTGACCGCAGGTATGCCATAATTCTTCAGCGGTATGAGGAGCGAACGGAGCAAGCAGAACGATTAACTGTTCCAGGATTGCCCGCTTGTTGCATTTCAGGCTGCTCAGTTCGTTTACACAGATCATGAAGGCACTGATGGAAGTGTTGTACGAGAAATGTTCGATGTCGTATGTCACTTTCTTGATCAGTTTATGCAATGATTTTAGTTCGTCAGCTGTCGGTTCTGCATCTGTGATCTGCAAGGTGTCCGTATTGCCGAAGAACAATCCCCAGAGCTTTTTCAGGAAGCGGTGTACACCGTCGATACCGTTCGTATCCCATGGTTTGGATTGTTCCAACGGACCTAAGAACATTTCATACAGACGAAGTGTGTCGGCACCATATTTCTCGACAATCATATCCGGATTGACCACGTTGAACATAGATTTCGACATCTTTTCAACAGCCCATCCGCAGATGTATTTTCCATCTTCCAATACGAATTCCGCGTCGTTATATTCCGGACGCCAGTTTTTGAAGGCTTCGATATCCAACACATCGTTCGATACGATGTTTACGTCTACATGGATAGGAGTGACCTCGTACTGGTCTTTCAGGTTCAGGGATACGAATTTGTTCGTACCGTTGATACGGTATACGAAGTTGGAACGTCCCTGGATCATACCTTGGTTGATCAGTTTCTTGAACGGTTCCTCTTCACAAACGATACCTAAGTCAAACAGGAATTTATTCCAAAAACGGCTGTAGATCAGGTGTCCGGTAGCATGTTCGGTACCACCGATATACAGGTCTACGTTGCGCCAGTATTCATCTACGTCTTTAGCTACTAAAGCCTGGTCGTTGCGTGGGTCCATGTAACGCAGGTAATAGGCGGATGAACCGGCGAATCCCGGCATCGTGCAAAGTTCCAGCGGGAAGATAGTCTTGTTGTCTATTTTAGAAACTTCCGTGACTTCCTGTTTTACGGTGTCCCATGCCCATTTTACGGCATGTCCCAGAGGCGGTTCGCCTGTTTCGGTCGGCAGGAATTTATCTACTTCCGGCAATTCCAACGGTAATTTGTCTACCGGCAACATCTGAGGCATACCGTCTGCATCGTAATAGACAGGGAACGGTTCGCCCCAGTAACGCTGGCGGCTGAAGATAGCGTCGCGCAGACGGTAGTTCACCTTTACACGTCCTAACTTATGTTCTGCCACGTATTTCTTGGTGGCGGCGATTGCTTCTTTTACGGTCAGGCCGTTCAACGACAGGTCGCAATGAGGCGTTACGTCCGGTCTCGGTGAGTTGCAGACGATTCCTTCTTTTGCATCGAAACTTTCTTCGCTTACGTCGCAACCTTCGATCAGCGGGACAATCGACAAGTTGAAATGTTTGGCGAATGCATAGTCACGGCTGTCGTGTGCTGGAACGGCCATGATAGCGCCTGTTCCGTAGCCGGCCAGTACGTAGTCGCTGATCCAGACAGGCACGGCGTCTCCCGTGAACGGATTGATTGCGTATGAACCGCTGAATACACCGGTAACGGAACGATCGGCGATACGTTCACGCTCCGTACGTTTTTTAGTACGATCCAGATAAGCGTCGACTTCCTGTTTCTGCTCCGGAGTCGTCAATTGTGCGACCAGTTCGCTTTCGGGAGCCAAGACCATGAAAGTGACACCGAACATGGTGTCGGCACGGGTTGTAAAGATAGTAAATTCGAGGTCGCTGTCTTTTACTTTGAATTGGATTTCAGCACCTTCGCTACGGCCGATCCAGTTACGCTGTGTTTCTTTCAGCGAGTCTGTCCAGTCGATCGTCTCCAGTCCATCCAGAAGGCGTTGTGCATAGGCGGATACGCGCAGGCACCATTGACGCATGATCTTTTGTTCCACCGGATAGCCACCACGTTCGGAAACGCCGTTCACCACTTCGTCGTTGGCCAGTACCGTACCCAATGCGGCACACCAGTTTACCATCGTTTCGCCTCGATAAGCGATCCGGTAGTTCAGCAGGATTTCCTGTTTTTCTTTATCGTTTTTGGCTTTCCATTCGCCGGCAGTGAAATGCAATTCTTCGCTGCAGGCTACATTCAAACCTTCCGTTCCGGACTGTTCGAAAGTGGCAACCAGTTCGCTGATGGGACGTGCCTGCTTTTTATCGTTGCAGTAATAGCTGTTGAACATCTGGATGAATGCCCATTGCGTCCATTTATAATATTCGGGATCGCAAGTACGGATCTCGCGGTTCCAGTCGTAGCTGAAACCTATTTTGTCCATCTGTTCCCGATAACGGGCGATGTTTTTCTTTGTCGTTACTTCAGGATGCTGTCCGGTTTGGATGGCATATTGTTCTGCCGGCAGTCCGTAGGCATCGTAGCCCATCGGATGCAAAACGTTGAAGCCTTGCAGGCGTTTGTAACGGGAATAAATATCAGAAGCGATGTAACCGAGCGGGTGGCCTACATGTAGTCCTGCTCCTGACGGATAAGGGAACATGTCCAAAACATAATATTTTGGTTTGTCGGCATTTTTTTCGACTTTATAAACCTTATTGGCAATCCAGTATTCGTGCCACTTTTTCTCAATTTCTCTGAAATTGTACTCCATGATCGTTTATCGTTTATTTTATCGTTTTCTATTTAAAGCCACAAAGTTAGTGAATTTTGTAATACATAAAGAGTTGAAGCGGCAAATTGCAAGGACGGGCAAAATAAAATTTCATTCTGGAGGTTGTGGATGTCAATCTGGAAATTACAATATCTTCGTTGTTTCCAATGGTTCAAATATAGGCAAATGAAAACAAATAACAACGCATGGCCTATTGCAGACAGGACAACTGTATCATGAAATATACCAAAGAAAAAACAGGATCTTATCATATTAGGTTTTTCCCACTTCCTCTGTCACTGTATCACTGATTTCTTTCTACCAATTGATATTCAACTTGTTTTGTTAGTGATATATGCCCGTTTTCTCTATCACTACCCTATCACTGGCACTTATTTCCCACCCCTGCAAATCACTTAATTTTATGTAAAAGATGACTATAAAATAGATAAAACCGGTTGGTTTTTATTGTCCGGCACGGTACTTTAGTTGCCGGACACCCCCATGTTGCCCCCTCTTACACCCGGATGTACCGGCCTTCTACACCCGGGTGTAAGGGATGGCAACATGGGGGTGTTTACGGAATTATGTGCTTGCCTTTGCTAAAAAAAGCGAGGGCTTTTGTGGAATGAAGAACCGTATTTCGTCAATTTAACACCTATTACACCCGTTTTTACATTTGTTTATTCGACTATTTTATATGCTTTTTCAAAAGTAAAAGAAGATAAAATATTGGTTATCAGCTGTATGAAAAATGCTATGTTTCAGAAGTGATAGAGGAGTGATACAGGATGTTTTCCTCTATCACTCCTCTAACGCTTGAATGTTAATAGCTACAACCTTTGTAGTGATGGAGTGATAGAGGATTTGCAGAAAACTTCGTATGCAGATCACAACCTTGGATAATTTTGATGCGGTTACCCTGGATTTTGACATCTTTTTCGATGAGTTTTCCCTATTATTTCGTCCTTTCCTCTTTCAAAAGCGGCCAGTTCGGGTCCGGTCTGTGTTCATGGACCATGATGTTTTTCAGTTCCGCTACTTTTTCAGGATACTGATCCAGTACATTATGCCGTTCCGACGGATCGGAAGCTAAGTTATACAATTCATAATAAGGCTTGTCGCCGCGGATATTCATGTGGACCAATTTCCACGGTCCTTTGCGTACGGCTTGGCGACCGTTCAGCTCCTGGAATTCGAAATACAGGAATTCATGTTCTTTCTGTCCTTTCCTGTTTTCCAGGAGAGGGAGCATGCTGACACCATCTATCTCTTTCTGTTTGGCTTTCGGATGGATGATTTCTTCGAAGGTCGGTAATACATCCCAGAAAGAGCACATAAAGTCGGTTTCCGTATTCGGTTGGACATGTCCGGGCCAGGAAATGATCATCGGGACACGGATGCCGCCTTCATACAAATCCCGTTTGTATCCGCGATAAATGCCGTTGCTGTTGAAGAAGTCAGGATCGGCGCCCCCTTCCATATGTGGGCCGTTGTCACTCGTAAAGATGATGATAGTGTTATCATATAAGCCTTTATCTTTTAATTTTTGGATGATCTGCCCGACATAGACATCCAGACGGTACACCATAGCGGCAAAAGTAGCATGGGGATGGAATTGCGAACAGTAACCTCCCTTGCGGAAGGCGGGACTGCCCGGTTCGGCTCCTTTGTAAGGTTTTTCCGGGTACATGCCGCGAAATTTCTGTATGATGCTGTCTTCCGGAACGATCAGTTCCGCATGCGGAATGATGGTCGGATACCACATGAAGAACGGCTCGTCCGGATTCATATTGTCCAGATATTCCAATGCCTTTCCATGAATAAGATCTTGAGAATAAGTACCTTTTCCGTACTGTACATTCAGGTTGTTGTCTTCGAGCTCCACCCGTTTGTCGTTGTCCCAAAGATGGTCGGGGTAATAACTGTGTGCCAGCAACTGGCAATTATATCCGTAGAAAGTGTCGCAACCTTGATTTTTAGGATCGCCGGTCGAACCGATATAGCCCAGTCCCCATTTACCGAAAGCGGATGTCTTATATCCGGCATCTTTCATAACCTCGAAGATTGTACGGGCACTGGCGGGAAGCGGAAACTGTCCTTCCGGATCAAGTTCGAGGTTGCCGCGTACAGGTGTATGCCCGCTGTGCGTGCCCGTCAGTAAGCAGGAGCGGGAAGGGGCACTGACAGTTGTCCCCGAATAACACTGTGTAAAACGCATTCCGCTTTGTGCCAGCTTATCGATGTTGGGTGTCTCGAACTTTTCCTGTCCGTAACAACTTAGGTCACCATAACCCAGATCGTCCGCGAGAATAAAAACGACATTCGGTTTCTTATTCTTCTCCGCGTGAATGAAAGGAACAGCTAACAGAAGGCCGGTAGAAATTAGAATTGCCTGTTTCATGTTTTTTCGGTATATATGTATGTTTTACTATTTACAAATGTATGGCTTTTTAGAAATTAATGTTTGGCAAATCGAAAATAAATAGAAAATAAATCAATAATTTTGCAAAGGTAAAGTCAAAATTAGGTATAAACGGATCTTTATGTTATGATAAATTTTAAAATTGTTGCCGTAATTGTAGTATTGTTTTTTTTACAAGTCGAAAAGACGACTGCCCAACAAGAGATAGACCTTGCAGGAAGTTGGGGATTTGAAACAGATGTTATGGATTTTCGCCGTTCCGGCGTGGAGATACGTGGTGATGGGGAGTTGCATGATACAATTACTTTGCCCGGTATTACGGATCAATATCATATAGGGAATCGTACGACTTACAAATATTATGACCGCTTGACGCGTAAGTATGAATATATGGCACCGGCTTGGTATCGTAAGCATGTACAAATCCCTGAATCATGGAGTGGTAAACGCATACATCTCTATTTGGAACGCGCTCATTGGTTGACTGCCATTTATAGTGGAAGGAAGGAGGTGAACAGAAATGATTATATCAGTGTGCCCCATATACATGATCTTACCGGTTATCTGACGCCTGGACAGGAAAATATTATAGATTTGATGATCGACAATCGTTATCAGTATAACACGCATAAATGGGATCATGCTCATACCGAATTTACACAGATTAATTGGAACGGTGTGATTGGGGATATGAAACTTGTTGCTTTAGATCCTGTTTATATGGATGATCTGCAGCTCTATCCTGATGTGAAACGACAGCAGGTGACGGTTTGTCTCAGTCTTGTGAATACGACCGGAAAGCCTTTTACGGGTAAAGCCCTGCTGGAAGTGACCGGACATGGGTTGGAGGTGAAGAAGGAGGTGGAAGTTGCTTCGACCGATTCAATCATCAATTTGGAAACAACATTGGTATTGGGCAAAAAGATGAAGTTGTGGGATGAATTTTCGCCCGATCTGTATCAATTGCAGTGTTCCTTGCTGTCTTCCGGAAGTGAAGAAGTGAAACAACGGAAACAGCTCTCTTTTGGTATGAGGGAGGTCAGTGCTGTAGGAGATGATATTTTGCTCAATGGACATCGTTTGCATTTGCGTGGTACGGTAAACAATGCCGAGTTTCCGCTTACAGGCCATGTTCCTATGGATGATGCTTCATGGGAACATATTTTCAACATACTCAAATCGTATGGAATGAACCACATGCGTTTCCATTCATGGTGTCCGCCTGCCGCCTGTTTCCGTATGGCCGACAAGATGGGGGTCTATTTGGAAGTGGAGATGCCGATGTGGGGAGTTGATGCCAAACCCGGAGATGAGGCACGTAATGATTTCTTCCGCCGCGAACTCAGAGCTATACTCAAAGAATATGGGAATCATCCCTCTTTCTTATTGTATTGTAACGGGAATGAGTTGGAGGGGGACTTTGATTTTTTGAACGAACTGACCGAATACGGACGTAATCATGATAACCGCCGTCTATTCAGTGGATCTACTGCCCGCAAACATGTTAAGGCGGAACAGTTTTATGTCTCCCATCGTTCCGATAAGGGAGGGGTGACCATCTACGAAGGTCGTCCGATGACCGACTGGGATATCAATGCCGGACATGGTACCGGACAGCCTATCATCAGCCATGAAACGGGGCAGCGTTGTGTATATCCTGATTTTAGAGAGATTCCAGCTTATACAGGTCCTGTGGAGGCACGTAACCTGGAACGTTATCGTGATTCACTGGCTGCTCACGGAATGGAGCATCTTGCCGCGGATTTCTTCCGGGTGTCGGGACAACAGACCCGGATTGAATATAAAGATGTGATCGAGGGGCAGTTGCGCAGTTCACTTTCATCAGGATTTCAGTTGTTGAGCTTGATCGACTTCCCTGGACAAGGTTATGCTCCGGTAGGGATTCTCAATGCCTTTTGGAAGAGTAAGGGAATCATTACACCGGAAAAGTTTCGGGAATTTTGTGCTCCCAGTGTAGCTTTGCTACGTTTTCAGAAGCGTGCTTTTTTCAATGATGAAATCTTTAGTGGCAAAGCCGAGTTGTACAATTATTCTCCTTCCCGTTTCCGCCGCCCTGATGTCCGCTGGCATGTGACGGACAGTCGTGGAACTACGCTTTATAGTGGCCGGATCAGCTGTAAGGAGATTTCCAATTATGGCGTTTATCCTCTCGGTGAGTTTGAGTTTCCGTTGAACCGGATTACAAGTAACGAAAAGCTGACCGTACATCTTTGTGTGGACAAGAAGATTGCCAACAGTTGGGATATATGGGTTTATCCTCGGAGACAAGTCAAAGAAGTTTTGAAGTCTGACGATCAGGTGCTCTTTACGACCTCCTATACGGCAGAAGCCCGGCGTTATCTGCAAGCTGGCAAAAGTGTGGTTCTGTTGCCTCGTCCGGAGGCTGTGAAAGGAAGGAAGTCAAATTTCCATAATCATTTTTGGAATCCGATCATGTTCAAGTGGCAACCTCTTACGTTGGGGTGTCTGATTCATAAAGAACAGCCTATGTTTGCCGATTTCGTAACGGATGAGTTTGTGGACTGGCAATGGTGGGATATTTTGTGCAATGCGAAAGTGATCGAAATGAATACAGCTCCCAATGCTCTGTTTCCTTTCATCCAAAGCATTGATACTTATCAGCACAACCATAAACTCGGAATCGGATTCGAAGCCAAGTTGCATGGGGGCAAGTTGCTTGTACTGGCGATAGATACGGAAAATAAGATCGATCAACGTCCTGCTTCTCTTCAATTGTTGCAAAGCATCAGCAACTATGTCCGGAGTGAGGCGTTTCGTCCGGTGGTGGATATTGATGAAGCGTTTGTCGCTTCTTTCCTTACTCCGCAGCTCGACAATGAAATAAAAGAGGCTGTGCAGGATGAATTTCTTAATTCTTTCCAGAACAAGTGATAATCTGTCGGTTTTCGGCTTGCCTGTTTCTGTTAATGATGGCAAGGTGTCCGGGATTTTAGGCAGTTTTCAATACCGGGAACGTGGGGCTGAGTTTTGAAAGATGAAAAATCGTACCTTTGTATGGTTGAACAGATAAAAAGAAAAGAACAGTGGCAAAGATAGTGGAAACACCCTTGATGAAGCAGTATTTCGATATAAAGGCGAAACACCCTGATGCAATCCTGCTATTCCGTGTAGGCGACTTTTACGAAATGTATGGCGAAGATGCTGTGACCGGAGCCGAAATATTAGGTATCGTGCAGACGAAAAAGGCGAACGGCCCGGGACAGACGATTGAAATGGCCGGTTTCCCTCATCATGCGTTGGACAGCTATCTGCCCAAGCTGGTGCGTGCCGGCAAGCGTGTAGCCATCTGCGACCAGCTGGAAGATCCGAAACTCACAAAGAAATTAGTGAAACGCGGTATCACCGAATTGGTGACTCCGGGTGTTTCCATCAATGACAATATCCTCAACCATAAGGAAAACAACTTCCTTGCCGCTATCCATTTCGGTAAGGACGTCTGTGGAATCGCATTTCTCGATATCTCTACCGGCGAGTTCCTGACAGCTGAAGGAACCGTTGATTATGTGGATAAACTGTTGAATAACTTCTCCCCGAAAGAAATCTTGGTCGAACGGGGTAGCCGTAAACGTTTTGAAGAGGCTTTCGGTCCCCGGTTCTTTATTTTCGAACTGGACGACTGGGTGTTTACTTCGGAAGCCGCCAACGACCGTCTGTTAAAACATTTTGAAACGAAGAATCTGAAAGGTTTCGGTATCCAACACTTGAAATTGGGAATCGTAGCTTCGGGTGCCATCCTGTATTATCTGGATCAGACGCAACACACCCATATTTCTCATATCACCTCTCTTTCCCGTATTGAAGAAGATCGCTATGTGCGCCTCGATAAGTTTACGGTGCGCAGCCTGGAGTTGGTCAACACGATGAACGAGGAGGGGACGAGTTTGTTGGATGTGCTGGACAAGACCGTTTCCCCGATGGGGTCGCGTATGTTGCGCCGTTGGATCTTGTTTCCCTTGAAGGATGTGAAACCGATCCATGAGCGTCAGGACGTAGTGGAATATTTCTTCCGCCATCCCGAAGTGAAGGAGCTGCTGGAAGAGAAACTGGAACAGATCGGCGACTTGGAACGTATTATTTCCAAAGTGGCGGTCGGCCGTGTTTCTCCCCGTGAAGTAGTGCAGTTGAAAGTCGCTCTTCGTGCCATCGAGCCGATCAAGGAGGCTTGTACGGCGAGTGATGAGCCGAGCCTTTGCCGTATCGGCGAACAGTTGAATGCCTGTGCCCTGATCCGTGACCGGATAGAAAAAGAGATCAACAACGATCCGCCTTCCTTGCTGAACCGGGGCGGCGTGATTGCGACAGGCGTGAATGCCGAGCTTGACGAGTTGCGTGCAATCGCTTATTCGGGTAAAGATTATCTCTTGAAGGTACAACAGCGGGAAATAGAACAGACGGGTATATCGAGCCTGAAAATCGGTTTCAACAATGTTTTCGGGTATTATATCGAAGTGCGTAACGCCTACAAGGACAAAGTCCCTGCCGAATGGATACGCAAACAGACTTTGGTGAATGCCGAGCGTTATATTACCGAAGAACTGAAAGAATACGAAGAAAAGATATTGGGAGCGGAAGAGAAGATACTTTCGTTGGAAGCCCGTCTCTTTAACGAACTGGTGCTTTGCCTTTCCGAATATATTCCGCCTATCCAGATGAATGCGAACCTGATCGGTCGTCTGGACTGTCTGCTCTCGTTTGCCAAGGTGGCTGAAAGCAACCGCTATATCCGTCCGGATGTGAATGATTCGCAGGTGATTGATATTAAGGCTGGCCGTCATCCGGTGATTGAAAAGCAGTTGCCTATCGGCGAACCTTATATTGCCAATGATGTCTATCTGGACGATGAAAAGCAGCAGATTATCATTATCACCGGACCCAACATGGCCGGTAAGTCTGCTTTGCTTCGCCAGACGGCTCTGATTACGCTGATGGCGCAGATCGGTTGTTTCGTCCCTGCCGAATGCGCTCATATCGGGATTGTGGATAAGATATTTACACGTGTGGGAGCTTCGGATAACATTTCGGTCGGAGAATCCACTTTCATGGTGGAAATGAACGAGGCTTCGGATATCCTCAACAACATGTCTTCCCGCAGTCTTGTCTTGTTTGACGAATTAGGACGCGGGACAAGCACATACGACGGTATTTCTATTGCCTGGGCGATTGTCGAATATATCCACGAACATCCCAATGCCCGTGCGAAGACATTGTTTGCCACGCATTATCATGAATTGAACGAGATGGAGGCTTCTTTCAAGCGTATCAAGAACTACAATGTTTCGGTGAAAGAGGTCAATAACAAAGTGATCTTCTTGCGCAAACTGGTTCCCGGAGGCAGTGAACACAGTTTCGGTATCCATGTGGCCAAGATGGCGGGTATGCCGAAAAGCATCGTAAAGCGTTCCAACGAAATCTTGAAACAGCTGGAAACGGAAAACCGTCAGGAGGGGATTGCCACGGAAAAACGCAAAGGCAGTATCAAAAGCAAGCCTGTAAAAGGAATCGCTTCATCGGCAGATGGCTATCAGCTCAGCTTCTTCCAATTGGACGATCCGGTACTCAGCCAGGTGCGGGATGAGATCAAAAACCTGGACGTCAACAACCTGACACCTCTGGAAGCGTTGAATAAGCTGAGTGAGATACGAAGGATTATTACTGGGAAATAAAACGACTACTGGTGTTTATCTGGGGGGATCTCTTCACCATAAAAGAGAAGGTTTCTCTTATGTTGCATAGGATATCTCTCTGAGAAGTATGTCGAAACAAAATCTTGCATACTGATAGCCATAATTTAAGCACGGATTACACGGAAATAAAATAATTTATCCGTGAAATCCATGTCTAAAAAAATCGTGATAGAGCTGTTTTGACCTTTTCTAAAGAGCCTCTCTCTTTTTTCTTGTCTTTTAACAAATCTGGATAATAGGTATGTCTAACAGGAAAGCTATCTTTTTTAGTTTATCCGCAACATGTCCGATACCAATTGCACAGTGGTGTGAAGGGCCCGCTTTACTCCATCGGTTCATAAAAGTTCGGGCTCCGCAACTGAACCTGTAACGGCTGTTTGTATTTCCTATGTGCAGGGTGGGGCCGTTGGTCGATTCTCCCTCTGCGACAAGTAGAAATACACCATCATTATTTTCACATACGGATAGAAAAGTGACAGGTCCTTGCTTGACGCGCATCTGAATGGATAATCCTTTGCCTGGTTTGCCATGATATATGGGTAACGGTACAAGGCTGACCTTTCCCTCAGCAATGGCGAAATGGGCAGGCCCGTCATGTCCCCATAAAACAACATCGTCATTGAAGTCCATAGCATACGGCTCAGAGAATGAACCTCCGGCATCTAAAAGAGAAAGGAGCTTCATGGCTTGTACGTTCTTTACTTCGCATTCGCCTGCTACCGGGATGCCACGTCCTGTAAGTAGGGTATTTCCGGCTATTACGGAAGTCACGATATTTTCATAATCGTTTCCTTTCCAACCTTCGTAGTAGTAGGCCATTGAACCGAGGTTATGGGATTCGACCAGTTTATCGAGTGCGATAGAAGTACGGGCTGCACGATCCAATTCGTATTCTTCACAATGTGGATCGACTTCAAACTTCGTGGATAATTCCAGGCGTTTTGCTGTTAGTTCATCTTTCGTTACAGCATCCCGGTAAGCTTTGAGTTCGCATATTTCGAAAAGTTCTATGTGAGTGCCGAAAGTAAAGGATTGCCGGGTAATGTCGGTGTAAACGTCCAGCATACCGCAATAATAGTGTCCGAGAATACCCATTCGATTGTTACGCATCCCTTGTACGGCTCTCGCTGCATCGATCCAATTTTTGATTTCGTTCCATACGAATGGTTCTTCGAGGTAACCGGTCAAGATGTCGTATTTGATGCCGGAACGGTTGAATACGCAGGCAAATTCTGGAGTGGAACAGGCTTGACAGTGAGCCAGCCATTCTCCGGTCATTTTTCCACGGTCGTCTAATCTGTTGATATAATTGTAGTTTATGGTGGATACGGGTTGTATGTTAAGCAGAATAACCGGAATCTTGATGCGCTGGGCGATCGGAAGAATAGTCGATGAAAGAGCATAGGTCGAAATAAAGATGAAGAGGATTTCTATGTCCTCACTTTTTAAAATTTCTGCTGTCCGGGTTGCTTTTTCCGGGCTGTCTACCATTCCCCCGTCAATCACGTTTGCCTGTAAGCTGGACATATGTTCTTTTATTACTCTTTGATAATCCGTCAATCGGGAGAGGAGCCCTTCGAATTGATTCCAATAGGTGTTCAAGCCAACTCCGATCAGTCCGACTTTAATTTCCTTTTTTGCTGTATTCATGGTATTTTTCATTGTTTATTTTTCTTCACTTTGAAAGTATAAATACCGGAACCTGTTGTTGCCACAACATACCGGTTTCCCTCTTGTTTGTAATTGATTTCGGGGACATCTTCCAATCGTACACCGCTTTCGGTTATTTGTTTCGTATCGGTAGACGGGAGATAGATAGAGGCCTTGCTGTTTGCCGGTACTTCCACTCGGATGATAAATTCTTTATCGTTGTCTTTCCAGTCGGAAATAATTTGTCCGTAAGGCGATTTATAGGAAACTTGTGCGTCGCGGACATCACCGACCGGCTCGGGTTTGATGACAATATGTTTAAATCCGAAGGAATCTTCTTTCTGGCGGATACCTCCTAAGCCGCTGAACAACCATTCCATCAGGTGTCCCAGCATAAAATGATTATTCGATACAAAGCCGTATGCCTGCCAGGATTCGGTGAGAGCGGTAGCTCCGTGTGCCAGTTGCCAACCGTATCCCGGTGTGTCGTACTTACAGTTCATGTCGTAAATGACATCCGAAGCGCCACCGGCTTCAAGGGCACGCAAGACATAGCGGTAGCCCACATCGCCTGCCGTCAGGGCGTTGTTGCGTCCGCGAATATCGGCAATCAGGTTATCGAATACTTGCTGCCTGTTTTCTGGTGTTGTCAGTTCCATGTAGAGTGCGACGGCGTTTGCTGCCTGGCTGTTGCGGTCGTAGGTACGGGTGGACGGATTCCAGAAAGTCCGATTGAAGGCTTGTTTGATTTGGGCCGCTAAATCCTGATATTTGCGTGCATCGTCTGGTTTCCCTAAAAGGTTTGCCATTTTCTCCATCAGAGTGACGTCGTAATAGTAGATAGCCGTTGCCGTTACGCCATTGGAGGTCAGCTGCGATTCTCCTGGACTTTTCGGACCGATGTCGAACCAGTCTCCTAAACCGTAAGCGATGATGTGGTTATCAGCTTTCGAGGAAAGGTAGTCGATGTAGCGTTGCATATCTGGATAATAGGTTTCGATCGGGCGCATATCGCCATACCATTGATAAATGTACCAAGGGCTGATGACAAATGTGCTTCCCCATTCTGGCGTATCCTTGAAGCCTCCTTCGAATTCGACCAGTTCGGGAGCAATGGTTGGTATCATGCCGTTGGCTGCTTGTGTAGAGTGCATATCGTTGAATGTCTTTTCGTATAGGCGTGCCAAGTTGTAGCGGTATTGTACGGAGTATTGCATCAGGTGCGCTTCTTCCAGCCAGCCCAACTTCTCACGATGCGGGCAGTCGGTCAGCACGCTTGCCATATTGCTGCGGATCGCCCAGTCGATCAGTTCGTATGTCTGGTTGAACAACGGCTTGGAACAATGGAAACTTCCTACATTTTCGGCCGAATTGCAAGTATGAAGACCGGTGATTTCCTTTATTTCAGGTAGTTCGTCCGGATTGGGTTGGCCGGCAGGAACAGCACCTTCGACTTGCACGTAACGAAAACCGTAATAAGTAAATTGGGGTTGCCAGCTTTCAAAACCTTTTCCTTTCGGTGTGTAACCAAACCAGAAAGGAGCACCGGATGCGCTTTGGTTTACGGTACTGTCTGGATTCAGCAGTTCAGCCGGATAGAGCTTAACCGGGTGTGTGTCCTTTGAATGCAGGGAAAGCCGTATGATGCCGGAAAAGTTTTGTCCCAAATCGTATACCCATTGTCCTTGTCTGGTCTTGAAAACACGGACGGTTGGGATCTGGTCACGTACGGTCAGCGGTGCGGAGCGTTGAGAGAGGAGCCGGGTTTTCCAGCCTGTGTCGAGGGCTTTGTTCCAGGTGCTGTCGTCGAAACCGGGTTGCATCCATCCGGCCTGTTCTTTCGTGGCATCGTAGTCTTCACCGCCGTAAATACTACTGTAGGTAACGGGGCTTTCAGTTGTTTTCCAGTCTGTATCGGTTACGATACCCTGCGTGCTGCCGTCTGCATATTCAATTTGTATTTTCATCAAAAGGCGTGGGGCGCCATATGAAGCAAGCAGTTTGAAATAACGTTCCCGCGGGATATTGAAAAAGCCGTTTCCCAACATGACGCCTATTACGTTTTCGCCCTGCTTTAGTTGTTCGGATAGATCGAAAGTGACATACAGCGCACATTTATCATATTTTGTCCATCCAGGATCGAGAAAGTTGTTACCCACCTTCTTTCCATTCAGGAACATATCAAAATGTCCGAGCCCGGAGACATAGGCGGTTGCTCGTTTCACCGTTTTTTGAACCGTAAATTCTTTTCGGAATTGGGGGAGGCGGTACATGCCGATCTTTTTGCCTTTGAGTTCTCGGTCCACGTTGGCCAGTCCATGCAGCCCTGTCGTGACGATTTCGTCTTTCCTGTCTTTTTCCAGTGCAATCCATTTGGCATTGCTCCAGTCTTTTTCCGAAAGAAGTCCCATGCCGAAGGTATGTGTACAGCTCCAGCGGGAAGGGCTGTCCTCCTTATCCCAACTCCTTACTTTCCAGTAGTAGGTCTGTCCTGCTTTCAATTCTTTTCCTTTGAAAGGAACAAGGATCGAGGTGGAAGAAAGCGTTTTTCCGCTATCCCAGATATTTCCGTTACCAGCTTGTAGTTTTTCCGGAGAATCGGCCACTAATATCTGCCAGGCCGATTGTTCGAAGTTCCGTTGTTGTGCCTGTATCTGCCAGCTGAAACAAGGTTGTCCTGTTTCGATTCCTAACGGGTTTTCTTCCTGTTCGCATCGTAGGTTATAAACGGAATGTGTGTCCGCTGCCTGTAGAAAGAAAGGAAAAACCATACATAAGATACAAATGTTTAAAAATCTATTTTTCATGCTGCCGTCTTTTGTTTTTAAAGGTGCCATGCTTTTTCGGAAAAGCACGCACCCTTTTTTTCGTGTATGTTTAATGAATTAATTCAAAATCTTCCATCAGCCCGTAATCCACCATCTGGTATTCATTTCCGGGTATCGGTTTGTCTACATTTTTCCAATGCCAGGGAGATGCTAGACCGGGAGCCGGATTCCGGTAATGTGGACCTAAAAGGTTTTTTAAGCTGCCGATCACATGTACATCAATCGTGTTACTGCCTTCTTTCAGGTAAGACGTTACATCCAGTTGCCAGGGGTCGAAAGCAATTGTACCGGCTTTCTGTCCGTTGACATATACTTCTGCTATCGTACCGTTCCATTTGTTCAGTTTGACAGCATATCTATCTGTAAGGTCATTGAGGGTATATTCTTTGCTATAGCTCATCTCCCATGAATAGAACGGTTGCTTCTGTTCTTTCCAGCTACCTAGTGTGAATGATTCTTGTGGCGCATCTATGCTCCATCCTTCTTGTTCGGGTACGACCGAGAAGTTTCCGATGATGTAGACCGGTTCTATCTCTGCAAAAATATGCATCGGGTTGATGCTGAGTTCTACCGTATTGTTACCTTTTTTCACCTGTCCGCCTATCAGATAAACGCCAAAAGAACGGTCTAGCCACCATTCATCAGGAAGAGCGTTCACGAGATTTCCATTGATTTTGACGGTAAATAATTCGGGACGTTCAGAAACCAGCTTGATACTGGAATAGTCGAAATCGTCGTTTACCGTAAAATGATAGGAGGCTGTGAAGCCGCCATCCTTAAAGTTGTTGCGGTCGAGAATATTCCGTTTGTATTGTATGGAGGTATTCCAAGGATTACCGTTGGTGAATCCATGTGCTTTGAAGGCTATATCGGCAGCACGGGAGAAATGTTGTTTCTTATGTGTCTCTCCTTTTATTGTAACGTCGCAAAAGTCAATTGTCAGAGCATTGTCGCGTAAACGGCTGACGATGGTCTGGCTTGTTGCCGTAACTAGGCTGTTTCCCACTTTTTCGAGACGTTCTGGATAGCTTTTTTGGTTCTTGTCAGAACAGTAAAGCAAAAGGCTTCCTGCCGGTTCGATTCGGAAAGATGTACTTAGTTTGTCTCCTTCTTTTGAAGATGGATAAGTATAGATTTTCCCGTTTAGAGCATCCATTTCCAGCATGGTTTTTCCCTGCGTCGAAAGGGTACCGTCTACAATCTTATCCATAGAAGAGTTGACAAGGAAAACTAATTCTCCATCTGCAAATTGGCGCCGGTGGTGATACAGGTTACCACCATTGAAAGTGATCCTGAAGCTACTGGAAGAGAAATATCGGTCAATTACATCTTTAGACAGTTCCGGGAGTGATATTACGGTTGCACTGCCCAATAGTCTGGCCAGCTCGTCATTGACAGTTCCGTCTATTCGGGTGGGAGTGGAGAAGGTTATAATCCGACCGCCTTGCTCTGTAAACTGCTGTAAGAGCTTGAAGGTCGGTTTGTTTAGTATTTCCATCATAGGTGGTAAAACGATGGTCGAGTAGGAGGCATTGCCAACGATGAAACGCCCGTTTTCTACCTTCCCAAGGTCTTTGATGATATTTTCGGAGCCGAGATCATATTCTACTTGGTTCTTTTCCAAAGTTGTAACAAAAGCCTGGAAATTGGTTCCTATCTCCATGAGTTTTGGAGAACTTCCTGTATGGACATAATAGCTCCATAAGGTCGAAGTAGGTTCTAACACCAAGATATCGTTCTTTTGGACTCCTTTACTCATGACAAATGAAAGGCGTCCGTAATAGTCGTTCAGTTCGCGATAGTTGGGCCACCAGGGAGAATGATAGGTGAATACCGGCGGATAGTCGTATTTGCGTGCTCCTGTTAGTGTCATATGGGCTAAATGTTGGTTCATGAAGTTGACCCCGAGTGCATACTCCCAATCGCCTAACCGTTTGAAGTCTTTGAAAGTTTCATCCCAACCTCCACCACCATAAGTTTCGCTGAGGGTACGGCTACAGCCTGTTTGGTTGGCGGCACTGCGCAATTCTTTTACTGCACGGATATTGCCGAACTGTGCTTGCGGGCTGGTTTCGTCGAACTGGTTGAACAGCATATCGATAGCGGGTACCTGATGCCAGGCGTACATTGCCATATTGTCCGGTCCGTCATTCATCTGTGGCCAACCGTGTTCCCAATAGTGTCCAGTCCATTTCAGGTTGTTCGTCTCGCAGTAGTTGTGCCAGGGTTTGGACCAGCGGTCAACAAACATTTGCAACAGGGTTTCCATATAGTTATGACGTACCTGTTTCCAATTGCCCGTCTCTTCGTTCAGAAGGGGAAGGAGTTGTTTTAGATCGTATCCCCACTGTTTCCGGAATACTTCGAACAAGTCTGGTGTCCAGCGCAAGCCTCCTGGACTGCTGATGTTGGGCTCATCTGTGAAGATACCGAAAACAGATTTGCCGAATTCGTCCTTTATTGTTTTTTCGTATCCTTTCATCGTGAGGTTGATGAACTTTTCAGTTACACCGGGTACGAGCAGGTCTACGTAAGAATACCCTCCGTACCAGTCCGATTTGCCTAAATATGTCTTTTTGTAGAGGTAATATTCTCCTTTTGCTTTTTTATGCTGGTTCAGGGCGTTCGTGATATCCGTCCATTTGTCCCCTTCTTTTTTGAGAATGATGAAATATTCTTCTGTCTTGTCAGGTAGAAGATCTGTTTTTGTCAACGCAAGTCCTTGTCCTTGATTGTAGGATTCGGGCATCTCTTCGGGAACATGTCCTCCGGCAAAGCCGCTGGGATAGGAGTTTTCATCGTAGATCCATATGTCCAGCCCCATCTCTTTTCCTTTGTCGACGGCATAGCGGTAGAGGGAATACCATTCGTCCGACATATATTCCGTGATCATGCCCGGACGGGGGTGGATAAATGCTCCTCCGCAGCCTGCATCTTTAAAGTCTTTCAGCATGCGGTCTATTTCAAATTCTGTAACTTTTCCGTTCCAAACCATAAAAGGGGCTGTACGGTACTCGGATGAAGGATTGGAAAATTGGGCTTCCAGAGTGGAAAAACTGTCTGTCGTTTCCGCTTTGTTGCTACTGCAACCAGTTGTTCCGAGAGACAGGATACCTCCTGCAACGGTATATATAAAGTTTCTGATAATACGTTGTGTATTCATGATGCTAATAGTAAAAAGACCTCTACTACAAAGGTAAAGGTCTTTTTGTTAATATGATAATTAATAACCTGGATTTTGTCTGAGCTGGTCATTTAATTGCAACTCGTTGTAAGGTATCGGATAAAGCAAATATTCCGGCTTTATCTGATAGGTACGTTCAGGAAGTTCCGTATCAATCGTTTTGATATATTTTCCGTAGGCGGTCATTACTTCAATAGCTTTTCCTGTTCTCAATAAATCATACCAGCGATGGTTCTCAAATGCGAGTTCGTGACGTCGCTCATTGGCAACCACCTCGGCATTGATTGTTGTAACAGCAGGTAAACCTGCGCGTGCACGTACTTGATTGACATAGGGAACTGCCTCTCCTGCACGTCCTTGTTCCACCAGACATTCAGCTAACAATAACAGACAGTCCGCATAACGGTAAACAGGCCAGTTATCGTCTGTATTTTCTATTTTGGAGTGTGCATGACGGTATTTATTGATAAACGGATAATTAACTGGGTAATCATTGATCTTGGGATCACCAACTTTTAATACATCGGCTACGACTAAAGCGTTTGCTGCATCTAGTGTACCGACTGCAACTGCGATAGATGGGTCGACACGCAGATCCCCAGGTTCGTAAGAAGCGATCATCTCCGGTGTCGGGACATTCCAACCCCCTGTTAGCAGCGTACTGCAATCGGGAACACCTGTAATAATTTCTGCATTCGTTGTTTTGGGAATAAAGTAGTATAACCAATCACTTTGTTGTCCCTGATCTCCCATTTGATATTGGATTTCGAAAATCGATTCTTTTCCGTTCTTTTTGGATGTATCGTATATATCGGCATAATTGGGAAGTAATTCATATCCCATATTCATGACATCTTTTAACTGTATTTCTGCTGTTGCATAATCTCGATCCGGCTTTGTCATTAATACATAAGCGTAGAGCATTTTGGCTGCTCCTTTGGTTGCAGCACCATTTTGCGGGAATTTGACTGTCGGAAGTTTCTCTATGGCATCTTTCACATCGTCAACGATGGCTGTATATATATCGTTAATAGATGAACGAGGTAAGAATGCGTTGTCTGCTCCTGTCACTTCTTCCAGATGCAAAGGGACGTCCCCATAGCATTGCACCAATTGGAAATACATGAAGGCACGGATGAATTTAGCTTCTCCGATTGTTTTATTTTTGAAATCATCGGGGAAAGTTGTCCCTTCAATGCGGTTCAGAATGGTGTTGGTTCTTGAAATGCCTGTATAACATGCATAATACATTTCATTTGTCCATTGGTTCTGGTCATCTACAACAAAATCCGCGATGTTTTCACGATATAAGATGTGTAGACCACGGTCTGCTTTATAGCGGGTGTAATGTGTATTGTCGGAACGCATTTCTCCCATCAGATATCCTTGTCTTGCCGATACTCCCCGTAAAGCGGAATAGGCTCCGTTCACCGCTTGAGTGAATTGCTCCTGAGTTTTAAAGAATGTTGCATCATTCGGATAATATTGAGGCGTCAGATTCAGAAAATCTTCTGAACAAGAAACCAAAGTTAACAATGCAACAACTAAACTAAATATCTTTTTCATGATCTTTCGCTTTAAATTTATAATTTGTTTTTCTGTCAGAATGAAATGTTACATCCGATACTGAATGTTCTTGGAACCGGGTAAGTTGTACGATCTACTCCTAAACCGTTCCATCCCATATCTTCATTCATGGCTATTTCTGGATTCATACCTGGGTATTTAGTGAATGTGACTAATTGCTGAGCTGTTACATATATCCGGAGTTTAGAGAGGTACTGACTTGGTTTAATCGGAATTGTATAGCCCAGAGTGATATTCTTTATGGTCAAGTAGGAAGCATCATATACCCAACTGCTATTATTGAAGCGGAATAATTCCGTGGTACCGGCTTTTGTTCTCGGAACCTGTCCGTCACCCGGATTTTCCGGAGAGCGCCAACGGTTGGCAACTTTTTTCAATACATTGAAACAACCGTCGATATTTAAAGTATGTTCGTAGTTTGAATTTATAATGTCACCTCCTACTTGTCCACTGATCAGAATGCTCAGATCGAAGTTTTTCCAAGAAAATTCATTTGTCATACCATAAATGAAATCAGGATTTGGATCACCGATTTTTACACGGTCATTGTTGTCGATTATACCATCAGGAACACCGTTAGGACCACTGACATCTTTCATGCGAACCGTTCCGATCTCAGATGAGGCGTGCTTTGGCTGGGAATTAAACTCTTCTTCGGTCATATATACGCCGTCAAATACATATCCCATGAATATACCGATAGGTTCTCCTACTGCTAAACGGTTGAAATCTTCCTGATTGGAATATCCACCTTTTGGGGTGTTGTTTGTTCCCATTTTGGTTATTTCATTCCGGTTGAAGGCTATATTCAAGTTGGTAGTCCATTTGAAATCACCAATAAGATTACGAGATTGCAAAGTGATTTCATGTCCCCATGCTTTGTAATCACCGATATTGGAATAAATATTAGAAAAGCCGGAAGCTCTTGGGATATCGACCTGATATAAAAGTCCATCGACTTTTTTATTATAATAGTCATACATCAAATAGATACGATCGTTTAGGAAACCGATATCGACACCTAAGTCCAGTTGTTTTGTTTCTTCCCAAGTAAGAGCATTGTTCCCTAAATTACCTAATCCTTTTCCCGGAGCTAAAGCCCCCCCCAATACATAGTTATAAGTGCTAACTCCCGCAATATATCGGTAATTACCAATATTGTAGTTACCAGTTAGTCCATAACTGGCCCTTATTTTCAGATAATTCATAACATCGGTTACCGGTTCCATGAAGGCTTCGTCAGATACAATCCATCCGGCGGATATGGAAGGAAAATTTGCATATTTATTACCTGCTCCAAAACGGGAGCAACCATCTCGGCGGAATGTCGCCTGGAGCAAATAGCGGTCTTTGAAGCTATAATTTGCGCGTGCAATGACAGAGGCTAACGCCCATTGCTCGATGTTATTATCACCGTTTTTTGTAGCACCGGCACCCATCCAAGGAATATCATCACTAGGAAAGTCGGTTGCTGTCAGTTGGTTATATTCGTTGGAATATTTTTGTGCACTATAACCGACCAGTGCATCTATATTGTGGTCTCCGAATTTATGGTTATACATTAACATATTTTCGATAGTCCAACTATAGTGGAAGTTGGTGTTGTATTGTCCGCTTGCTTTCTGAGGGGGAGCAGTAAACATGGCTCCACCGGCTGTCGAAGGTGTAAAATCTCTATAGTTCTTGGCACCTAAATCGAAACCAGCCTGGAATTTATATTTGATACCGTTCCATATATCCAGTTCTGCAAAAGCATTGCTTAATAAAGCCAAATCCTGTGTTTTACTTGTTTTTTCATGTAAAACACGTATCCAGTTAGGTTGAGGGAACATCCCCGGAGAGTTTAGAGAAAGAATAGGTTCTCCATTCTCATCGTAGGGATTTATAGTTGGGTCAGCCAAGAATGCAGCACTTAATATCTGCCAACCTCCGTCTGTATTTTGGTTATTTTTGATTTGCAAGGTGGGAGCTATGTTCAGTCCTAATTTTAAACGGTCGTTTACTTGATAATCGTTGTTCGCACGTAAAGAGTAACGTTCGAAATTAGAATTGTACATAACACCGTCTTGGCGGAAGTAGCCTAATACAATAGCTGTATTGAACTTGTCTTTATTGGCTGTCACACTGATACTGTAATTCTGTGTGGCGGCATTGCGTGTTAGTAAGTCATACCAATTGGTACCAGTACCGTATTGGGATGGATTTTGGTATTGTTCTGGAACTCCTCCGGTATAACCTTCATATCTGGCAGCATCTTCGTAGTACTCTTTTTTGTATTGAGCAAATTCTTCTCCATTCATAACATCCGGAGTCTTTAATCCCTTTAAAGTCTGAATACCGAATGAAGCATTCACATCCACTTGAGTTTTACCTTGTTTTCCTCTTTTTGTTGTGATCAGTACGACGCCATTGGCAGCACGTGATCCATACAAGGATGTGGCAGCGGCATCTTTCAGGATGGAAAAGGTTTCGATTTCATCCGGATTGATACTGCTTAGGTCCATATTGATAGGGATTCCATCAACCACGAATAAAGGTGAACTGCCACCATTGATAGATGCTGCACCACGAATACGGAATCCCATACCTTTACCCGGCTGTCCTGTAGATTGGTTAATTTGTACACCTGCTACCTGTCCTTGAAGTTTTTGGGCAAATTGTCCTACAGGAAAACTTTCTAATTCTCCTGCATCTATCTTGGAAACAGATCCGGTCAAATCTCTTTTTTTCTGCGTACCATAGCTAACGACAACAAGTTCGTCCAGTTGGTTTACAGTCTCTTGCAGAACGACATTTAATGTTTTCTGGTTGGAAACAGGGATTGTTTTTGTTTCATATCCAATAAAACTGATGGTGAGTATTTGATTGGGGTTAACATCAATGGAAAAATTACCGTCCATGTCTGTAATGGTACCGATGGTGGTACCTTTGACGGAAATGTTTGCACCTGGTATAGGTTCTCCTTTTGCGTCGATAACCCGTCCGGACAGTTTACCGTTTGTTTGTTCTATACCACTGATGGAATCTGTGTTTGCATGAGCTTTTGAAATCACATATCCGGGGCTTAAAAATACTGATAATAGTACAGCTTTAGGCAATAAGTTGCTGCATATCGATTTGATCATAATATTAAAATTTAATTTAACAGTTGAAATACTCTAATTTTCTCTACAAATTTTTTTAGATGTGTTATTTACTTCTCTCCATAGGCTAATGATTTAAGATTACAATTGAATTTGTTCTGGTAGAACTATGAACTATACAGTACGGATAGTTGTAAAAAAGTAGGCTCGATTATCGGTTTTGGCTTATCCGTAGAGGTTATTGGAGTCTTCTGGGAGGGAAAAAGGGGAATATCTTTTTTGAAAGAATATCAATTTGACTAATTTTAATATCATTTTTGAAAACATCCAGTAGTTTTATATATCTAATTTTGTCACGGTAGCAAACAATAGACAAGAATAGCCTTAGTTCTACCAGAACTAAGGTATTCACAAAAGCATAATTATCTTTTCGGGATATTTATACTTTTCTGGTTTTAGTTGTAACTGCTCGTTACCTCTTTTTATCGCTTTGGGAAAAACTTTTTGCCACATCCTGTATATCCTGCAAAGTGAACTTGCCTGTTATCCGGATGACCACATAGTCCGAATCCGTGTCGGCCAGCATGATCATTTCGTTGATTAGGTCATCGTTCTGGACGATGTAGAAAGAGGCACGTGTATCGTTGTCCTTCACTCTCATCAGTTCTTCATGCGAT
Source organism: Parabacteroides sp. (assembly GCA_019411205.1). GTDB lineage: Bacteria > Bacteroidota > Bacteroidia > Bacteroidales > Tannerellaceae > Parabacteroides. The sequence goes on from DXRF01000001.1 coordinate 29,118, forward strand.
TTGCCGATGAGGCTGCTGAATTCTTTTCGCATCTGGTCCCGGACTTCCTGCCTGTCGGAAGTGACGATTTGGAGGTTGTTTATTTTCCCTTTCAGATTCATCAGGTTGAGGCCACCACTTTCTACATTAGGGATCATGTCGAACATTTTTTTGGAGATGAAGACGGATGTAACATTATCCATATCGGCATATTTTTCGAACAGCTTATTCTGGGCGAAGCACAAGCTGGTGCAGCAAAGAAACAGGATCAGGAATATATTCTTGGATTTCATAAGATTAATCGTTTAAATGTTTGTTTAAAATATTGTTTACTTTATCTATCTCCTGTCCGGCGTTATCCACTTGGCTGATGCCTTTGTTGAGGTTGTGCGACAGCAGGAGCAAAGCTTTTTCGGCGGCAACGGCGGCATCTTCCGGATTGGTGTAAGTGTCGCTGAGCCGGTTGTGAGCTTGATATGACGCTTCGTACTGGAGAAAGCCGACGCACAGTAGGATGGAGGCAGCGACTCCACTTAACCAGTATAAAGTTCGTCTACGGGGCAATGAACGAGTCTTCTTTTCTTCCGTGACAGCCCAGGTGTCGATCATCTCTTCCAGCCTGCGGGAAAGTCCTTCGGGTAAAGCCTGCTCCTCTTGGAGGGCTTTGTTGATCAGTTCGTCTATTTTTTTATCGTTCATATTCGTATGTATAATATTTTTCAAATTGTTCCCGGATTATTTTTCGTGCCCGGGAAAGTAGCACCCGTATATTGACGGCACTCAGGCCGGTGATCTGTTCTATCTCATCCACCGAGCAGTCTTCGATACCTCTCAACCGGAGGACTTGTCGCTGGTTTTCCGGCAGACGGTTAATGAGATGGCGGACTTGCTGCACTTTGTCTTGCATTTCCAGTTCTTCGTCCGGAGAAGAACCGGTCGAGAGGGTGACGGCTTCGGTGACATCTTCATCATGCCTGCCCGCACGGGGAGAGCGAAGGAAATCAAGACAAAGGTTTTTGACCAGCGTCACGCAGAAGGCTTCCGGGTTCCGGACATCGGTCAGTTCATTCCGCCGGCTCCATAACTTATAGTAGGCATCTTGCAGGATATCTTCGGCATCAGCTTTGTTTTCGACCAGTGCGTAAGCGATCCGGAAGAGCTTGGGATGGAGGGGTAGAAACAGCCTTTTAAAGTTTTCAACATCCATCTTTGTGATCGTTTATTACTTTTTCGATATCGGATGGTTTGATTTTCCCTTTGATACGGATCAGAGCATCATCACCTTCGTCGGTTGTCAGGATGACTAGTTCGCGGATGATGTCTTTGTCAATGCGTACCATTACTTTCGTGCGGTTGCCCTCTTCGTTCGAGTTGACCATTGTTTCGTAATTCGGGTCTTTCAGTTTTTTGATGGCGGTGTGAAGATTGTTTTTGACAGTACTGCCGCATTCCTCGAAAGAAAGGACTTCGATGCTTTTCACCCCCATCGTCTCGGTGAACAGGCTGCTTATTTTCATCAAAAACGGGCCGATTGTGACGCGGGTTACGTTTTTCTGGTTGGCAAAGTCGTTGAACAGTTTGTCCATGCTTTGGCTGTATCCTGCCTGGCAGGATAGGATGAGGATCAGGATTGCAATGTATTTTTTCATCTTTCTAATGTATTAATCGTTACTTATTCCGTTAGTTCCGGCTCTTCAATGCGCGCTATTGAAGAGCGTTCATTAAGTAGACGGGAACGGAAAGGCTGTTGTTACAAAGAAAGAGAAAAATTTATGATTTTTCCTTGTTTTCCGCTATTTCAACGAAATAAACGCTCGAACAGATCAGGAGGATAGCTATTAATTGGGGCCAGCTGAAACGATCTTGTCCTAATGCCAGCGAGGTAATGGTCGCCACAATCAGGATCAGGTAGCCATAGATGGAAACGAGTGTGGTTTTCAGGTATTTTAGCCCGACCGGTATTAACAGATAACTGATAACGGTCGGGAAAATCAGGACGAATGCCAAGACTGCCATCGGTTTCCAATGGATCGGGAGCGTGAAAAGTGTCATTTCGAATCCTGTAAATCCAGAAACGATGATGGCGGAGAAGGCCGCACCGGAAAAGGTGTATCGCAGCATTGTCATAACTCCCACATGTTTCAATATCCGGTTGCTTGCAATCAGATAGATTGCATAAGCTAAGGAACTTAGCAGGCAAAGCAGATTTCCGGTGAAGGCATCGGAAGCCAGGTCGTCGCTTTTCTGTGTCAGGATGCAGAGCAATGCGCCGCCTAATCCGATCAGGATACCGGTTATTTTCATCTTTGTGATTGTTTCTTTAAAGAAGATGACAGAAAGGATGAACACCCAGATAGGCTGTAAACTGGAGAAAATGGAGCTTGATACAGGGGTCGTTTTGCTCAATCCCAGTAAGTAAAAGAACATGAAGCCATAAATGCCGAGTGCCCCCAACAGGAATAAGAGAATCTTTTCCCGGCGGCTGGATGTCTCCGGCTTGGTGAACATACCGATAATCCAGAACGCAAGGGCGGCAAATGTACAGCGCAGGGTCACACCCGTCAGCGGACTTATCCATAGCGGTAGGAGGTATTTTAACGCATTCATATTCAACCCGCTGAAAGTTTTGGAAATAATCATGTAAATATTGGCTTCTCTTACTTTATTTTTCACGATGCTTGGGATTTTATGTTATACTTGTTTGATACGGTCATCGAACAGGAACGAATCTTGTTTCAGGTAGGCCCATGCGGCAGCTATCAGGGCAATGACCATGTTGAAGATGAAAGCGAACTGCTGTGTTTCGATATGGAGCATATCCTTGAATATGTTTATAATGAAAGGGCAAAGAAGAATGGCCAGATAGTTCATGGCCATAACGAATGCCAGTGCAAGCGTCACTTTTTCAGGAATAGCCGTACGGGTCGTTTTGTCGTAGGCTATCGGCTGTATGACACCGTAGCCTAACCCGGCAAAGATACAACCCAATCCGATCAGCCATTCGGTACGGGAAACGAGTATAAATGCCATTCCGGCAGCGATCGAGACCATACAGACAAACTTGGTCTTTTTGCCGAAGAAGGAGACGATTTGATTCAGTATAAATCCCGGCGACATGATAGCCAGGAAAAACAGCGAGATCATAATACCTGAATTACCGCTGGAAAAATGATATTCTTCCATCAGGAAAGGAAGATTGAAGCTGATGATGATCACTAAGTAAGTAGCCAGCCCGTAGAACGACATGATTTGCATCAGGTGGGAAATCTGTATGCCGGACTTCCCGAAACTGTTATCGGCAGGCCCTTCCGCTTTCTGTTTATTGGTGTTTATGCCTGTACCGGGATATGGCGATATATTCTTTTTCAAATAAAACGAGAGAACGATTGAGATCAGCGGAAACAGGTAGACGACAAACGGAAGGTGCCAGTTCACCTCTGCCAGATATCCCGTCAGAACGGTTGCCAGCACTAACGTTATATTCGTAATGGCGGAGCTGAACCCGAACTGCTTCGTACGGTATGCTCCCGTAAAAAAGCGAGAAATCAAACCGGTGGAAAGCGGCACGATCAATCCGGAACCAATCCCCAAAAGCGCGCTGACTGCTATCAGTTGCCACATCTTGGTGGAAAACATGTACAGGATACCGCTCAACGAAAAGATCACCAGTCCTGCTTGCAGCAGAAGGATATTATTGATCTTTTCCGTCAGTTTGCCCGACAGGATGATAAAAGGGATGATCAAGAGGGAAGGAAGCGACGAAAGCATCTGTATATCTAGCTCAGTGGAATCAGGGAAGATAGCAGAAAGTTTCCCTAAGATAGGGGAGACAGCCAGGCCGGGCAGTGCATTCAGTGCCGATATCGACCATATACCTATTAGTGTGATAAGGGGAATCGTCCCCTGTCCGGTCTGTATTCGCATAATCGTTTCGTTAAATCATTTTTTATTGTATTGAAACAATCCCGAATAGTGAATGTTCATTGTTTTAATAAACCCCAAATATCGTATGTTTAACGAAAAACGCAGAACAATTGCGGATAGTAGCTGTTTTTGCCATACAATCGGCCGAAACAAGTCGATAGCGCCATTATTAATTAAAAACAAAAAGACATGGAAGATTCTAATTTCAGAAAAGGTGATGCCAAGACAGCAATCTTTGGCTCGGAAAAGATGCTACAAGCCTCTCCTGTAGAC
>DXRF01000001.1:33303-58758 GCA_019411205.1 Parabacteroides sp.
CACCCCGGAAATCGCGTATCAGATGGTTAAAGACGAAACGTTTGCACAGACACAGCCCCGCTTGAACCTGGCGACATTCGTAACTACCTATATGGACGACTATGCGACCAAACTGATGAACGAGGCGATCAACATCAATTATATTGATGAAACGGAATATCCGCGTATTGCCGTCATGAACGCCAAATGTATCAACATCGTAGCCAATTTGTGGAATACTCCCGAACAGGCAAAGTGGAAAGCCGGGGCATTGGCTATCGGTTCGTCCGAAGCATGTATGTTGGGAGGTGTCGCAGCTTGGTTGCGCTGGCGTAAGAAAAGACAGGCCGCCGGTAAACCTGTGGACAAACCGAACTTCGTTATCTCTACCGGATTTCAGGTTGTATGGGAAAAATTTGCCCAACTTTGGCAGATCGAAATGCGGCAGGTGCCTCTGACATTGGAGAAGACTACGCTCGATCCTGAAGAAGCGTTGAAGATGTGTGATGAAAATACGATTTGTATCGTGCCGATCCAGGGGGTTACATGGACTGGTCTGAACGATGATGTAGAAGCTTTGGACAAAGCCCTCGATGCTTACAATGCAAAGACCGGCTATGATATTCCTATTCACGTAGATGCTGCTTCCGGCGGCTTTATTCTCCCATTCCTGAAACCGGAATTGAAGTGGGACTTCCGTTTGAAATGGGTCCTTTCCATCAGTACATCCGGGCATAAGTTCGGTCTGGTCTATCCGGGTCTGGGTTGGGTTGTCTGGAAAGACAAATCCTATTTGCCCGACTCCATGTCATTCAGTGTAAATTATTTAGGTGCCAATATCACACAGGTAGGTTTGAATTTCTCCCGTCCTGCAGCCCAGATCCTCGGACAATACTACCAATTTATCCGTCTCGGATTTGAAGGGTATAAAGCTGTTCAGGAAAACAGCATGGCGGTTACCCAATACCTGCATGATCAGATCGGCAAGATGACTCCGTTCGTGAATTACAGCAACGAAGTCGTGAACCCGTTATTCATCTGGTATCTGAAACCGGATTATGCGAAGAAGGCAAAATGGACGCTGTACGACCTGCAGGATAAACTGAAACAGAGCGGTTGGATGGTTCCCGCCTATACATTACCGAACAATCTTGAAAACTATGTCGTGATGCGTATCGTTGCCCGCCAGGGATTCAGTCGTGACATGGCTGACCAGTTGCTGAATGATATCACAGAAGCTGTTGCGGAACTTGAAAAACTGGAATATCCGACTCCTACCCGTATCGCACAGGATAAGAATCAGGAAGTGAAAGGTTCTGTGTTTACTCATACGGGTATACCTCATAAAAAGAAGTAAGCATGAATAAAACAATTTCCGTTTCACAGATAAAAGAAGCGGCACAGGAAGCTTACGAGCAATTCAAGGATAATACGGGCGGTAAGAATGCCGATTACATTCCTTATCTGGCTAATATTGACAAGGATTTGTTCGGTATCAGTATCTGCCTGTTGGACGGTAAGATCATTGTGTTAGGGGATTCTTCCTATCGTTTCGGTATCGAATCTGTCTCGAAAGTACATACGGCTATCCTGGTACTTCGCCAGTACGGGGCTGAAAAAGTGTTGAAGATGATCGGTGCCGATGCCACCGGTCTTCCTTTCAACTCCATCATGGCGATCTTGTTGGAAAATGACCATCCTTCCACTCCACTGGTAAACGCCGGGGCGATCACGGCTTGCAGTATGGTGCAGCCGGTCGGTAAGTCCGACAAGAAGTGGGAGGCTATCGTTTCCAACATCACCGACCTTTGCGGGAGTGCTCCTCAGTTGATTGACGAGCTGTACAGGTCTGAGATGGCTACCAACTTCAATAATCGTTCTATCGCCTGGTTGCTGAAGAACTACAATCGTATCTATGACGATCCGGATATGTCGCTCGACCTGTACACCCGCCAGTGCTCATTGGGTATCACAGCCGAACAACTTTCCGTCGCCGCAGCTACCGTCGCCAACGACGGTGTGAATCCGGTTACCAAGAAGTCTGTCTTTGATGCTTCTCTGTCTCCTAAAATCACATCCTTAGTGGCTACGGTCGGTTTCTATGAACGTACGGGAGACTGGTTGTACACTTCCGGTATTCCTGCCAAAACAGGTGTTGGTGGTGGCGTGATGGGGATCATGCCCGGACTCTTTGGAATCTCCGCCTTTGCTCCTCCATTGGATAGCTCCGGCAATTCGGTGAAGGCACAATTGGCTATCAAATATATAATGAATAAACTGGGTATTTCCATCTTTGGCAGTACCCGGTTTACAATCACCGGTTAAAACGGTTTATTCTTTTAGTTGACGAGCCTCCACGCCCCTGAATTTGCAGGGAAACGGGAGGCTCGTTTTTGTGTGAATAGTGATATTTTGATAATTCTGGCTTCGTATTCCTTTAATTATGTCGGGTGTTTCAGATTCTATTTGTTTGTTTGAGTGGAACTGACAGGTTGGGTTTCTGATGTTTGTTCGGTGGAAACGGGATGCGTTTTATTATAATAATCTTCTTTTTTCTTGTTTGCGGACTGTACCAGGCTCGTGACATAGACTGTGAAGATCGGGAACATCATCATGCCGAGAGCGGCTAACAGAACCGAGAGTATACGCCCTGTAGGCGTGACTGCGATGATGTTTGATCCGACGGTCGTCACGTCCATGAAAGCCCACCAGAGTGCGTCACTGTAATCCCTTACTTCAGGGTTCACCTTCTGTTCGAGCACGAAAAAGATCAGGCTGGAGAAATAGACCATTGCCAGCAACATCGTCAGATAGGAGACGAAGAGTCCGGAGGCCCGGTTCGAAGTCAGCCAGCCGACAACGATTGCCAGTGCCCATCCGCTGCGTACGAGCGGGATAAAACGCAGGAAATAGGTTACCTCGGCTGAGAAGGTGAAGCCGTAGTAATCTATGATATTAAGATAGGGAATCGAAACCAGCAGAAAGAGAAAATGGGTTTGCAGATAGTGAATTTTATCTTTTGATAAGAAAAACTCCAATATGAAATCGGCAATGAAGAACATACAGATCCAAAACTGCGTTTTCAGATACGAAGTCTGTGAGATGAACGGTATATTGTTGAATGTGTCGATCGAAATATCTATGATGAGGAACAGCGAGAGGAACAATATCATCACATGAAGTACTCCGTAAACACCTCGTTTTTCGTAAAAAAAATCATTGAATGCAGTTCTCATTGTCTTTGAATGTTTAGTATTTATTTGGTAAATGATGATTAGTCTGGTGGTGTGTCAAAAGATCAAGCCAAAAATAACAGACTTATATTTTATCCAATGAAACAACAAAATGACACCTTTTGTTTTTAACATTTGTCTGTTAATTAACCAAGTTTGACATTCTGTTGACAAACTAACACAAAAAGGAGTTGTTATACTGTCAATACGAGCGAAACTAAACAAGACAAAATTCACATTTTAATAATAAAATTCATGGCAAATATTGGAAAAGCAGTAAAACTTGGAGTATTTACTCTTGCGATTATGAATGTTACGGCAGTCGTCTCACTTCGCGGACTGCCGGCTGAGGCTGTATATGGACTAAGTTCAGCCTTTTATTATCTGTTTGCAGCAATCGTGTTCTTAATTCCTACCTCGTTGGTGGCAGCCGAGTTGGCCGCCATGTTCCAGGATAAACAGGGTGGGGTGTTCCGATGGGTAGGAGAGGCCTATGGCAAGAAATGGGGCTTCCTGGCTATTTGGGTACAGTGGATCGAAAGTACGATCTGGTATCCGACCGTGTTGACTTTCGGTGCCGTTTCTATTGCGTTTATCGGAATGAACGATGCGCATGACATGACGCTGGCTTCAAACAAAATGTATACATTGGTTGTGGTATTGATTATTTACTGGCTTGCAACTTTCATCTCTTTGAAAGGTTTGAGCTGGGTAGGTAAAGTGGCTAAAGTGGGTGGTATCGTCGGTACGATTATCCCGGCTGCCTTGTTGATTGTCTTAGGTATTGTGTATTTGGCTTCCGGTGGTCATTCCAATATGGACTTCCACGGTAATTTCTTCCCCGACTTTACGAAGTTCGACAACTTGGTACTTGCATCCAGTATATTCCTTTTTTATGCCGGTATGGAAATGGGTGGTATCCATGTGAAAGATGTCGAAAATCCTTCCGTCAATTATCCGAAGGCTGTGTTTATCGGTGCGTTGATTACAGTGTTGATCTTTGTATTGGGAACATTTGCATTGGGTATCATTATTCCACAGAAGGATATTAACCTGACACAGAGTTTGTTGGTCGGTTTTGACAACTATTTCAAATTTATCCATGCTTCTTGGTTGTCACCTGTTATTGCCGTTGCGTTGGCTTTCGGCGTGTTGGCCGGTGTATTGACATGGGTTGCCGGTCCGTCAAAAGGTATCTTTGCCGTTGGTAAAGCCGGTTATCTGCCTCCGTTCTTCCAGAAAACAAACAAATTAGGCGTACAGAAAAATATCCTGCTGGTTCAAGGCTTGGCTGTTACATTCTTGAGTCTGTTGTTCGTGGTTATGCCTTCTGTACAGAGCTTCTATCAGATTTTGTCACAGTTGACAGTTATTCTTTACCTGATTATGTATATGCTGATGTTCTCAGGTGCAATCGCATTGCGTTACCGGATGAAGAAAGCCGGGCGTCCGTTCCGTATCGGTAAGAGTGGCAATGGTCTGATGTGGTTTATCGGCGGTCTTGGTTTTTGCGGTTCATTGCTCGCTTTCGTACTGAGTTTTATTCCACCCAGCCAGATTTCTACAGGTAACAATACCGTCTGGTTTGCCGTACTGATTATCGGCGCTATTGTGGTGGTAGCCGCTCCGTTCATTATCTACGCTGTCAAGAAGCCGTCTTGGGTGGACCCGAATACTGCTTTCGAACCGTTCCATTGGGAAGTCGACAAACAGGTACAGGGAACTGCTACGGGCGCTACTTCTGCAACAGACGCCTCGGCTTCTAAAGCACCGTACAATAGCACTACAACCGGAATGTCAGACAAGGCGTAAATATATATATATATGAAAGGTTCATGTATAATAAAGCATGAACTTTCTATATGATGATTTATCTGAAAATATTATTGATTATAGAAATGAAGCAAGGGTAGTTCACACTGTATGGACTGCCCTTATTTATTTTAAGAGACTAATATCAGGAAATGTGAGTACTCAAACAATTATCGTATTGTTCCGTAGCCTTAACATATGTATGGGATATAATACATTCGGCTGTGGGTTCTCGTGTATAAATAATTTTGTGAATGAGAAGAGGATGAAAAGCGCCCCCGCCCTAGTTAAAAGTGAATAGAGGTGTGTTGTTGGCGATAAATTGAGAAGGGATAAGATGGGCGGGGCGCTTTCATATACCTTTTGAGTAGTGATGCTCGGCTGTTACACCTGATATAGCCAAAACATAATTAAAAACTTACATTATAGAATCACATTTTCCATATTTCCTTTAACAGGAAGCCATTCGCTGGTTTTTACATTTTCGAGCGTGATGTCTTTACCGTTGAAAAGGAGGTTGTATATATATCTTTTTCCTTTTTCCCATTTCGTATTGGCGGGAATTTTATATTTAAATGTCGTTTCGTTGATGGTGAAGAGTACCTCCACATCTCCGTCTATCTTGATATGTGATGTGGGAATTATCATCAGTTGTTGCGGCTCGTCCGGTATCTTTTTCAACATGTGCGGAGTATTCAGCTTCAGTCGGGTAGAAGCATTTGTCCCGGCACATCTGCAGATATTCCCGGTTTTGATGTTCATCCTACCTCCGAAGCAGAGAGCCGTGCCGCCGGCTTTGTTTCCGATCTGTATTGCATGGAGTAGGAAGCAGCCTTTTGCTTCCGGTGTCATTCGCAATTGGAAGTTCAGGAGCGAAAGTGTATGATTCATGTTAATCAATGCGACTGGAGAAATCTGGTTGATCGCTCGTTGCCCGCTGGCCTGTATCCCGTACATATAATCTTTCGTCAGGGAAGCGTCCGGTGATATACAGACCGGGATGTTTTCCGGGTCGAAATTGACCTGAGACTGATACGGGTAATAGGCATAAACGGTGACTGGTTTCTCGTTCAGGTAAATCTTGGGTGACTGGCGCCAGTTCAACTTGTTGTTCACTAGAAAAGCTTCAGCCCGCACGTTTTTATAGTCTGGATTACTATCATAGATGTTACCGGTGTTTTCCGAGACAACATGCAACCCGATGACTGATCCTCTTGTAAATTCTTGCATAAAATTAGGAGATTTTGTAGTCAGCACCTTTGTTATTATTCTTAAAGGTTGCTCTTTCATGCCTAAATTTTCAATGAGTCCCGGATCGTAGTCGTTTGTACAGCTAAAAATACTAACCGCCGTCATCACAAATAGTAGTAATTTATTCATTCTTTGTATTATTTTTGTGAAGTGATTACAGGTGCAAAGATCAGCCAGTTTGGAGAGGTAGAGGGTGCATTCGGTATAAAACCACGATGAAATCGTATAAAACCACAAGGTGTAAATTATCTACAGGTATCAAATTGTCTACTAATGGGTTCAGATCAACTATTTAATGCTTCAATTTGTTTACTTGATACGAGGGATATATTATGTTGGACAAAATTCAGTTTTTATTAAGCTTGCAGATCATAGGATTCTGTATTTTCGGCGGAGTCACCCTGTTGCTTCGGGCCGGTGATAACCGGGCGAAAAAGATATTGGGATGGGGGATGTTTTTGTGGGCTTTCCTGGCAGTCATAAGGTTGTCTGTAAACCTTTACCTGCATGAACCGAAAGAGGCTTTCCATCCGGATATCCTGATTATGGGTGCTTTGGTGACGGCTACGCTTGCCTGTTATGTGATTGAAGTATTGCGCCCCGGATTTCTTACCTGCCAACGTTTTCTTCTATTTATCAGTCCGGTTATTTTGGGCGGTCTGGCCTACCTGACTTATCGTTTGTCAAGAGGTGAAATTCATACCTACTATTCGATACGGGAGGTTTTCGAATACTTCAATATGGATGTTTTGCTTCGTATGACGGTCTTTCTGCTGACCTTGTTTTATATGATCCTTCCTGTTTATCTGATAGCAAGATACAGTAAAGACTTCAAGGTCTTTTTGGCAGAGAATGTTTCCGATCCGGAAGAATATGATTTGGAATGGTTAAAGAAAACCATGATAATTTTAATAGTTCTGTATGGTTTCTATCTTGTCTTATTGCTGACCGATACACCTTTGATGTATGTGATCGACAAAACGGTCCTGTTGTTCGTATGGTATTATTTCTTTTATAAGGCGCTATTCCTGAAGGTGGTTGTTTTGGAACATTCTTTTGAAAGTGGATGGGATCTTCCGTATCAGGAAGAGGGAGATGGCAGTGACGACGATGAACATCGGGTTTTCAGTAAACGCTATGCGGAGGAAGTAAATGCATGGTTTGAAAGAGAAAAACCGTATCTTCGCGAAGATTTACGCCTGACGGATTTGCAACGGATCTTTCCCATCAGCCGTTCTTATCTTTCCCAATTGTTTAACCGGGAATTGGGGCAATCGTTTTCCGATTATGTCAACCAGTTCCGGATTGAGGAAAGCAAACGCTTGATGGATGCCGAGCCGAATACCAGTATACAGGAGATTGCCGAACGTTCCGGATTTCATTCGATCAGTACGTTCCGGCGAGCTTTCCAGAAGTGTACGGGCACGATCCCGTCGGAGTATAAGAATAGTAAATAAACACATAACGATCTTTATTCTGCCATGGACACTGTTCAAACTACTACTGCCAGACCGCATATTGTCTGGCTGGATGTTCTTCGTCTTGTCGCCATCCTGATGGTGATTGCCATTCATTGCACCGATCCGTTTAACGCCTCACCTGAATCGCGTGCCAATCCGGAGTTCAATTTCTGGGGATCTGTTTATGGCTCCATGCTGCGTGCCAGCGTGCCGCTTTTTGTGATGATGACCGGATTTCTTTTATTGCCGGTCAGGCAGGAAGCTTCTGCCTTTTATAAGAAACGTATTCCACGTGTGTTGTTTCCATTCCTGATCTGGTCTGTCTTGTTCGATCTGGCACCCTGGTTCATCCAGTGGGTAGGAGGCAGCCCGGAACTGGTGACGGACTTTTTTCCTTGGGAACCGAATCCTTCGGACTCGTTGGTAGAGGCATTAAAGACGATTGCTTTGATTCCTGTAACCTTTACAGTCTATGCGACGCCAATGTGGTATATCTACGTGCTGATAGGACTTTATCTGTATATGCCGATCTTCTCCGCATGGGTGGAAAAGGCGTCGGATAAGGCGAAACGTATGTTTCTGGCGTTGTGGTTTATTTCGTTGTTTATCCCTTATCTGACGGAGTTTGTTTCACGTTACCAGTTCGGAACCTGCTCATGGAATTCATTTGGTCTATTTTATTATTTTGCCGGTTTCAACGGCTATTTGCTGTTAGGACATTACTTAGGAAAAAGAACGGATTGGTCGCTCGGCAAGACCTTGTCGGTGACGGTTCCACTGTTTTTAGTTGGCTATTTTATTACGTTGGCCGGTTTTCGCTATATGACATCCGACCCGAATGTGAGTGAGGAGGGGATGGAGTTGTTCTTTACTTATTGTTCGCCCAACGCATTGTTGATGACGGCTGCCGTTTTCCTGTTGGTACGGAAAGTACGGATTACCTCGCCGGTTGTTTGTCGTGCCCTTGCCAATCTGACCAAGTGCGGTTTTGGCTTGTATTGCGTGCATTATTTCTTTGTCGGTCCTTCCTATATGTTCGCGCAATGGATCGGGACGCCTATTCCGGCCTTGGTTCCTGTTTCGGCTGTTCTTACCTTTATTTGTTCATGGTCATTTACTTATTTGGTGAGTAAGTTGCCGCATGCGAAATATATCATAGGCTAAAGTGTTTTTTTATTGTTCGGTGGTTTGTGCAAATGATGTTAAATAGATACTCAAGATGAATAACGTATCTGTTTTACCTCTATTTTTGTGTTGTAAAACATAATTATGCAATATTAATGCAGGTCTGTTTTGCATGAATTGTTTTAAATGAAAAGACAAAAGCTATGAAGAAGTTTTTTAGAAAGTGCCTCAGATGCCTTGAAATATTAGGTGAATATGGAATGCAGAAATATGGTATGAAATAAGAGGTAAATGTGTGTCTGGTAGGGAATGTCGGTACGGCATTCCTTTTTTATTTATTGGGAATGGTGTTATCTATATAATATTAAAGTTTGGCGGTGAGTCCAAGCGTAGGGATAGGACAATTTTGACACCGCCAAGAAGGCTCATTTGGAGGAAGGAGAGGAGAGTCGGTAACTAACGAACGCTACGCGCCTGCTGTCCGGAGCCCAGGAATTGACATTGATTGTGCCTTGTCCTCCGAATAGCTTGACTAAGGTTTTAGGCTTTCCTCCCGTAGCTGGCATAATCCTGAGCTCAACGTTCTTATTGGGAAGATGCTGCCCCGGCTCCAAGTCTCCTTTATAATAGGTGATGAAGATGATGGATTTGCCGTCGGGAGAGATGTGGGGAAACCAGGAATTGCGGGTTTCATCGAATGTCATCTGGGTTTGTTCGGAGCCGTCTTTCTTCATTCTCCACACTTGCATCAGACCCGTACGTACGGAATTGAACCAGATATATTCTCCGCAAGGGGAATATTCGGGGCCATCGTCCAATCCCTCTGCTGTTGTCAGACGTATTTCTTCTCCTCCTTCAACCGGAATAACGTAAATGTCATAATTACCTTTCCGTTCGGCACAATAGGCAAGTTGCCGTCCATCCGGGCTCCATCCGTGCAGGTAGCTGGGAGCTATCGGGGTGATTAGGCGAGGTGTTCCTCCTTGCATCGGGAGGGTATAGATGCGTGATTTGCCGTCTTCTTTCGTCCCGTGGCTGATAGCTATCTGCTTGCCGTTGGCAGCGATGACATGGTCGTTGTTGCATCGGGTGGCAAAGCCGGTGTTTATCATTTCTGGTTCACCGGGCGAATCGGGTGAGATCTTGTACAGTTTTCCCCCGCTATTGTACACGAGCCACTGGCCGTCGGGTGTCCAGTTTGGGGCTTCGACACGATAGGGGAATTCTTTGACTACGGTGCGTCTGCCGTTTGTTACGTCCAGTACTTCCAATATACTGGTTACGCCGTTCTGTTGGGCGGAAGCAAGCGACGTGAAGGCCGCTAAGAGAATCATACAACAGGTTTTCATAATGATTGAGAATTAATATGCGCTGAAAGATACTAAAATTAGCCGGGACAATAATAACTGTAAGGAATTAATTCTTCTTTTTCCTTGATTTCCTTTAGGTAGCATTGATCCTGGAGCAGGATGCAGTTTACTATCTTGTGCACTTCCCTGAAATTGTGGTCTGTCAAGATAATACCTCTTGTCCGGGCACTTTCGGCGATGTGCATACATTTCGTAAAATGTGATGGGAATGGTATCTATAAAAACAACAGGTGCGCTGTCTATACTAATCAACAGCGCACCTGAGAATGAAAATTATCTGTAAATAAGATGATTCTACCACTTATTATACAACACCACTTCGCGAGTGCTGCGTACGCTCATAGTCGGGAACCAGAGATCTTCTGTTGTCAGACCGCATTCGTCGACGGCTTGCAGGCAATATTCCAGTTTGCCGAAATCGGCATTGACATTGTTCGTCCCGAAGGTGAACTTGATTCCGCGTTCTTTGGCTTTACGGATGATGTCGAAGCTTGGAATTTTGTAGCGTGCATTGATTTCGAGTGCGATGTTATATTTTTTCAATACATCCAGGACGCGGTCGATACGCTCGTCGGTCCAGTATTTGGCATATTCTGCATTCAACTCTTTCGGCAGAAAAGTCGGGTTGGCATAGATGTCGGCCGGCTCGTTAGTAAGGATCTTGACGGTCTGGTCCACCAGGTGATCCATATATTGTTCTTTGGTAACACCGTCGTAGTGTACCTCTTCGGGGCGATATATTCTTGACAAGCGTCCTTTAGGGTCCACAATGGTCATTCCGTCGGTAAAGAGGTAATCGAATACGCCTAAAGCCTTCTGCGAGAAGGTGGCTGTCCACTTACGGCCTTCACCTTGTACGCCGCGTAGGAAAGGCATGTCTTTTACTTCGTTGTAGTATTCGTACACTTCCTTGTCGTCGGCAAGCATACGGCCTACGCCGCCCTCGCCGGCATTGGGAGCCACGCCGTAGTTGATACCGTAGTTCATCGACATGGCGTGCGCCATCTCCTTCGTCAGGCCGCCTTTCAAATGCACGTGGTAATCTATCACGGGGAAGTTTTGCTGCTGGAAACGGATCACGGCATCGTTCTGTTCGTCTATCCGTGGCATTGTGTCTGCCTCATTGACCGCATCTTTTTTCAGACGGGTCATGTTGAGGTTACGAAAGGCTACATCACCGTTCATACCTTTTAGTGCAATAGAACCGTGGCTGAGCAGCCGTCCAGCATATTCTTTTGTACGATAGGGATGTTCGGGTTCGGTATAGCATACTACCACCGTATCGTTTATGGCAACCATTATGTTATGCCCGCGTACAGCAATTTCAAAGTCGAACCACTTCCCGTCTTCGGCCAGTGAACGATAGAGGTTACGTACGGATGTGAGACTGCCGCTTTTACGTGTGCCGTCGATGGCTCCGTTCCGAAATGCTATCTCATAGCCTGATTTTCCGTCGGTATGGAACAGCAAGGCCGCTTCTGCATTTTCCTCGGTGAGAGCCTGTCCGGTAAGTATGAAGTTTTCATATTCTCCTTCGGCAAACCAGGTCGATCCGGCTGTCACGGTTATTTCATTACCGTCGGCAGTCCCCATTTCGGGACTGCTGAAACGGTCTAATGGTTCTGCAACGTTGTATCGTACGCAGCCGGTAAGTCCTAAGATACTTATCAAGGCTGCTATTAATGCTGTACTGGTTTTATTAATCATAATGTATTTTGTTTTAGGAAATTACACGTTAAAGCGGAAATGCATGATATCGCCGTCCTGAACGATATATTCTTTTCCCTCGACACTCATCTTTCCGGCTTCTTTTACAGCAGATTCCGAGCCGTAGGAGATATAATCTTCATATTTGATGACTTCGGCACGGATAAAGCCTTTTTCGAAGTCGGTATGGATCACACCGGCACATTGCGGAGCTTTCCAGCCTTTATGGAAAGTCCAGGCACGACATTCGTCGGGACCGGCTGTCAGGAATGTTTGCAAGTTCAAGAGCTTGTAAGCGGACTTGATCAGGCGGGCAACGCCGGATTCTTCCAAACCGATCTCCTGTAAGAACATCTGGCGTTCCTCATAGGTGTCGAATTCGGCAATTTCGCTTTCGATTTTGGCCGCTACGATCAGGATTTCAGCTCCTTCGTCTTTTACAGCTTCGCGGACAGCCTCTACATATTTATTGCCGTTGACTGCGCTTGCTTCATCTACGTTGCAGACATACATTACCGGTTTGTCGGTCAACAGGAACAGATCGTGTGCGATTTTCTGCTCGTCTTTCGTATCGAAAGAAACGGTGCGGGCGCTTTTACCCTGTTCCAGTGCTTCCTTATATTTGCAAAGCACTTCATAAGCGATCTTTGCCTGCTTGTCACCGCCTGTCTGAGCCTGTTTCTGCACTTTGGCAATACGGCTATCGATGGTTTCCAAGTCTTTGATCTGCAGTTCGGCGTCAATGATTTCCTTGTCGCGAACCGGATCGACACGGCCGTCTACATGAACGATATTGTCATCGTCGAAACAACGCAATACGTGCAGGATTGCATCTGTTTCGCGAATATTGGCGAGGAATTTGTTTCCCAGCCCTTCCCCTTTGCTGGCACCTTTTACAAGGCCGGCGATATCTACGATTTCCACCGTAGTAGGAATAACACGTTGGGGATGTTCGATTTCTGCCAGTTTGTTCAAACGTTCGTCCGGTACGGTGATCACGCCGACATTCGGTTCGATCGTACAGAACGGGAAGTTAGCAGACTGTGCTTTTGCATTCGATAAGCAATTGAAAAGAGTGGACTTTCCTACGTTGGGAAGTCCTACGATGCCACATTGTAATGCCATTCTATTTTGTTGTTATGATTTATTCAAACTTTATTTCCAGACTGCAAAGATAAGGATTCTTTTGTATTTATGTTGCCGGATAGAGGCGAACCGAATATAGAAAATATTGTTTGAGTGAATAAGTGGGAGAGGATTTAATAATCCAGTATAGTCCGAACCTGCCGGATTCCCGTTGCCTGGTGTGCAGTAATACCGGATTGAGCATATCCGGCAGATAGACAACAGCCCACGCTTGATGTTTATATATAATGTATATATACAAAAAAACGTGAGGCAATTGTTGTCTATCGTCCTTGCCGAATGAAAAATTGTGATTTATAAACTTTATGTGTTTTTGTTAATGTGCTTCCAGCCAGTTCACCCCTTCACCGCAGTCGGCGATTAAAGGAACTTGCAGTTGGATTGCATTTTCCATTTCATCCAACACGATTTGTTTCACTTTTTCCATTTCATCTTTGTAGACGTTAAAGTTCAATTCATCGTGTACCTGCAGGATCATCTTGCTCTTCAGACCTTCGGTTTCGAAACGGTTGAAGATGCGAACCATGGCAACCTTGATGATGTCGGCTGCACTGCCTTGGATCGGAGCGTTGATCGCATTTCGTTCGGCATATCCCCGCACGATTGCGTTATGGGAGTTGATATCCGGCAGGAAACGTTTACGCTTGTAGATCGTCTCTACATATCCTTTTTCTTTTGCCACCTCGATGCTTTCGTCCATGTAGGCACGGATGTCCGGATAGGTCTTGAAGTAACCTTCGATCAACTCTTTCGATTCTGCTCGGGGGATGCTCAACCGTTCGGCCAACCCGAATACAGAGATTCCGTAGATGATACCGAAATTAGCCGTTTTCGCTTTCCGGCGCATGTCGGAAGTGACTTCTTCGACCGGAATGCCATATATCTTGGCGGCTGTGGCAGCATGAATGTCGGCCCCGCTACGGAAGGCTTCTATCATATGGACATCCTGGCTGAGGTGCGCCATGATACGAAGTTCGATCTGCGAATAGTCGGCGGAGAAGAAAATACAGTTTTCGTTTTCGGCTGTAAAGGCTTTCCGGATCTCACGTCCCAATTCGTCGCGTACCGGAATGTTCTGCAGGTTCGGGTTGGTCGAACTGAGGCGGCCGGTCGAGGTGACTGCCTGGTTGTAGGATGTGTGTATCTTGCCGGTTTCCGGGTTGATCAGTTCGGGCAGTGCGTCGATATAGGTACTGAGCAGCTTTTTCAGCCCGCGATATTCGAGCAGTTTTTCCACGACGGGATGTTTGGAACGCATTTTCTCCAATATTTCTTCACTTGTACTGTAGCTACCTGTCTTCGTCTTTTTCGCTTTCTCTTCTATCTTGAGGTGATCGAAAAGAACTTCGCCGACCTGACGGGCGGAATTGATATTGAATGTCATCCCAGCCAATTCGTAGATCTCTTTCTCCAACTTCTTGAGTGTGGTTGTCAGTTCTTCGGACGATTGTTTCAGGGCGACGGTATCAAGCGTCACTCCCGTATATTCCATTTCGGCTAATACATATATTAAAGGCATCTCGATATCATAGAAAAGTGATTCGAGTCCTTCTTTTTCCAGGCAGGGGGCAAAATAGTTTTTCAGCTTGAGCGTGATGTCCGCATCTTCGGCTGCGTATTCGGCTACCTGTGGAATGGGAACGTCGCGCATACAAAGTTGTTTTTTGCCTTTCGGACCGATCAGTTCCTCGATGTGTACCGTTTTATATTTAAGGTACGTTTCGGCAAGGTAGTCCATGCCGTGACGTAATTCGGGATTCAGTAGATAATGGGCGATCATCGTGTCGAACAGAGGACCGGCTACCCGGATTCCATATTTGCGGACGACAAGGATGTCGAATTTTATGTTTTGTCCGATCTTGAGCGATTTCGGATTTTGCAGGGCGGGGGAGAAAAGGGCAAGAACTTTGTCCGCTTCTTCACGGGCTGCCGGAACAGGGACGTACCAAGCCTCGTTTTCCTTTACGGCAAACGACATTCCGACCAATCCGGCCTTCAATGGATCTATACCATCTGTTTCTGTGTCAAAAGCAAAAAAATCCTGTTCGTTTAAAAACCGCCCTAATTCTATTCTTTTTTCCTCTGTGTCAACAAGATGATAAGTGTGAGGAGTGGATTTTAAGTTCGCGAGAGTCGAATATTTGGGAACAGCCGTAGGTTCGGTCGCAAATTCTTCAAAGAGCGAGCCTTGAATCGGGCCTTCCGGAGCTACTTTTTTCCTTGTGCCGGTTTTTGCCGGTGCCGGTGCTGCTTTGGACTCCTTTTTGACTTTTTCCGGCTCTCCACTTATTTTGTTAATAAATGTTCTGAATTCTAATTCAGTGTAAATCTCTACGAGACGCTCTTCGTTCATCTTTTCCCGGATGCATTTGGCGGCATCGAACTGGATCGGGACATCCGTCTTGATTGTTGCCAGAAACTTGGAGAAACGAATTTGTTCCCTGTTCTCCGTGACCTTCTTCTGAAGGGAGCCTTTCAGCTTGTCGGTATTTTCCAAAAGATTTTCGATCGTTCCGAATTCAGTCAATAATTTCTGGGCGGTCTTTTCGCCGACACCCGGACATCCGGGAATATTATCGGAACTGTCGCCCATCAGTCCTAAAAGGTCGATCACCTGGTCGACGGATGTCAGGCCGTATTTGCCCAGCACTTCGGGTACGCCCATAATCTCGTAGTCACCGCCGAAGCGGGGGCGGTACATGAAGATATGTTCGGATACCAACTGGCCGTAGTCTTTGTCCGGTGTCATCATATACACATCGAAACCTTCTTTTTCGGCTTGCTTGGCAACCGTGCCGATGACATCGTCGGCTTCATAGCGCGGAACTTCCAGTATCGGGATATTGTAAGCTTCTATGATATCTTTGATGAAAGGGACCGATTTGCGGATATCTTCCGGTGTCTCTTGCCGTTGAGCCTTGTATTGTTCGTAGGCTTCGTGTCGGAAAGTCGGGCCTTTCGGGTCGAAGGCTACTGCTATATGGGTCGGGTTTTCACGTTTCAGGACATCTTCCAGGCTGTTGATAAAACCAAAGATGGCCGAAGTGTTCATACCTTTGGAGTTGATACGCGGATTCTTGATAAAAGCGTAGTAAGACCGATAAATCAATGCATATGCATCTATGAGGAATAACTTCATCTCTTTTAACACGTTTTAGTGTGACAATTGTCGGTAAATGTACGAAAAAACTCGCTTACTCGATACTTTTTGTTACTTTTGCGCATCTTAGGATCGATTATGAAGGATAGAAGTAAAATAGAACAACCGGTTGCCGTAGAGTTTAAACGTTTTAATGATGAGTTTGCTGCTTCGCTGCGAAGCGAAACGAATCGTTTGCAATCGGCTATTGACCAGATACTGAATGCGAGCGGAAAACACGTCCGTCCCTTATTGGTACTTTTAGCAGCTAAAGCATGTGGGCAGGTAACGGAGAATACGATTAATTCGGCTGTTTTGCTGGAATTGCTTCATACTGCTACGCTTATCCATGATGATGTGATCGACGAGACAAAACAGCGTCGTGGCGTTCCTTCCCTGAATGCCATATTCGACAACCGTATTTCGGTTCTGGTGGGCGATTATGTCCTTTCCACCGCGTTGATCCGTTCTATCCAGACAGGCAATCTGCAAATTATAGGTATTGTTTCCAACCTGGGTCGCGATCTTTCGGAAGGGGAGATCAAACAGTTGGAAACGGCCGAAGAAAGCATTATCGACGAATCCTGCTATATGCAGGTGATACGGAAAAAGACAGCCATGTTGCTTTCCGCTTGTGCCGAAATCGGTTCCATCTCTGCCGGAGCATCCGGTGAAATGGTGGAAAAATATCGTGAATTCGGCGAGTACTTAGGTTACTGTTTCCAGATCAAAGATGACATCTTCGACTACTTCAAAGAAACGAATATCGGAAAACCTACCGGCAACGATATCCGGGAGGGAAAGGTTACGCTCCCCTTGCTGCACGCATTGCAGACGGGTAGGAAAGAAGAGGTAGACCATTGTCTTCGTATCATAAAAGAAAAAGACTTTACCTCAGAGAATATAGACTTACTGATTGATTTTGCGAAGGCGAACGGAGGGATCGAATATGCCGAACAGCGTATGCAGGAATATCGTGATAAAGCTGTCGAGGTTTTGATGACGCTTCCTGAATCGGACGCACGTGAAGGATTGCTGCTGCTTGCCGATTACATCGTAGAGCGCCGTAAATAAGTTTTCGGTTTCTCGCGATTTATCTGTCACTCTATCACTCTTTTTCTTGCATCTTTTGTATATCAACATGTCTTGAGTGTGATAGATGCTTTTTTATCTATCACTGCAGTATCACTCTCTATCACGATATTATCACAAAGACTTGGTCTGATAAGACAATGAGAGAAAATCTCCCGCATAGTACTTGGAGAAACTTCCGGAAGATATAGGGAAAGATGAATAAACTGCTTATATAAACACGACGACACCCGGATGTAGGCGATCCCTGCATCCGGGTGTTCGTTTAGGGTAGATCCGGGTGTAGCGGGAGGGAACATCCGGATGTAGCCGATTTTATGTCGTTATCTTTGGAAGAAAAGACTATGGGTTTGTGAGAAATATCCCGTTGCTTTTCTTCTTATTTTCCCAGACGTTGTTCGATGTCTTCCACCAAGCTGCTGGCTCCTATGCGGAACAAGTCTTTATTCAACCAATCGTTTCCTAATACTTCCTTGACGATAGTATAGTAGCGAACGGCCTCTTCTGCCGTGCGGACACCGCCTGATACCTTAATACCGACACGCTTTCCCGTGATGGAATGGTACTTTTTCAGGACTTGGCACATCGTGTAAACGGCTTCCGGAGTGGCCCCCGGATAGCCTTTCCCGGTCGATGTCTTGATGAAATCAGCACCGGAATAGACCGCGAGGACAGCCGCTTTCTGAATGCTTTCGGGCGTCTGGAGAGCACCTGTCTCGAGGATGACCTTCAGTTTGGCATCACGGCAGCTTTCTTTGATCTCCTGGATTTCTTCGCTAAGTTCGTCATAATTTTCTTCCAGGAAATAGCCTAAGTTCATGACAACATCGATTTCATCGGCTCCCTGCATGACGGCCATCGCCGTCTCGGCAATCTTTATTTCCATGAAGGTCTGCGAGGAGGGGAAACCGCCTGCTACGGATGCAATCTTTACCTCCTGTGCGGAGAGGGCCTCTTTTACCGTCTCCACAAACAGGGGATAGGTGCAGATGGCAGCCACGTTGGGTACGTCGGGACGGGTTCCTTCGAAATCGTTCACTTTGTCGACCAGCTTCCAGATGCTCTCTTTCGTGTCGATACTGGTGAGGGAAGTTAGGTCGATGAAACCGTGAATCTGCTTCAAAACGTCGGGAGTGAAGTTGTCGTTCCCATGTTTTCCGAGCAATGTCTTTACTCGCCCGGCCACTTCTTCCGTTGTGCCGGCCGTCTCGAATTTGGCAAATGCCTGCTGATATTTATTGGTGTGGAGATGTTCGGTGTCTTCATCGTGGTGATGATGTCCGCATCCACATTCGTGATCGTGTTCGTGTACCATAATCTTATAGCTTTTTATTGTTTATATGTCGTTCTTTATCCCGGTCCGTTTTCTTTTGCAGATTCTTTTCAAAAGCAGCCGTCAGGTCAACGCCTGTCTGGTTGGCAAGGCAGAGCAATACCCATAGGACATCGGCCATTTCATCGCCTAAGTCGCGGTGTTTGTCGCTCTCCTTGAAAGACTGTTCGCCGTATGTGCGGGCCATGATGCGGGCCAGTTCGCCGACTTCTTCGGTCAGGATGGTCATATTCGTCAGTTCGTTGAAGTAGCGGACGCCATACGTTTTGATCCAGTTGTCCACCTGCTCCTGTGCCTGTTTGAGTGTAATTTCTGCCATAATCCTTATTATTCTTTGTTCTGTGAATCGATCCAGATCGTGACAGGACCGTCGTTCAGCAGTTCCACTTTCATGTCGGCGCCGAACGTTCCGGTCTGCACTTCCTTTCCGATCTGCAAGCCCATCTCGGCGCAAAAAGCCTCGTACATCGGAATGGCTATGTCCGGTTTGGAGGCATGGATATAGGAAGGGCGGTTTCCCTTCTTTGTGGAGGCGTGCAAGGTAAACTGGCTAACCACCATCACTTCTCCTTCCGTTTCGACGACAGAACGGTTCATAACGCCGTTTTCATCGTCAAAGATGCGCAGGTTGGCAATCTTCTTGCACAACCATTCGATGTCTTCCTGTGTGTCGCGGTCTTCAATACCGACCAGTACGAGCAGGCCTTTCCCGATTTTGGACTTCAGCTGTCCGTCTATGGTCACGGAGGCATGTTGTACCCGTTGTATCAATGTTCTCATATCTTTATTTTAAACCATTTAATAATGCTTTTGTTTTGGCTTCTCCGATCACCTCTTTCAGCTCGTCGAAGCTGGCTTCGCGTATTCGCTTTACGCTCTTAAAATGACGTAAAAGTAATACTTTTGTTTTTTCTCCGATCCCTTTTATCGTATCCAATTCGGATTTAGTCTGGCTTTTACTGCGCTTATCCTTATGGAAAGTGATGGCGAAACGATGCACCTCGTCCTGTATTTGCGTGAAGAATTTGAACATGAAACTTTGTATCGGCATGCCGATCGTTTCGGGAGGGAAGCCGAACAGGAGTTCCGAAGTCCGGTGTTTCCCGTCTTTTGCCAGTCCGGCTATCGGAATGTCCAAGTGCAGTTCGTCCTGGATCACTTCGCGCACAACTTCCATTTGCCCCTTTCCACCGTCGGTGATGATCAGGTCGGGCAGGGGAGTCTCTTCGGCTATGGCACGCTGGTAGCGGCGGCGTACGACCTCTTTCATTGAGGCGTAATCGTCCGGGCCGACAACTGTTTTGATGTTGTATTTCCGGTAATCTTTTTTCGATGGTTTCGCCATTTTGAAGACGACACATGCAGCCACCGCGTCGCTTCCCTGTATATTGGAATTGTCGAAACACTCGATATGGGCCGGCAGTTTGGGGAGATGAAGCGTCTCCTGTATCTCTTTTAAAAGACGTGTGCTGCGTTGCTCCGGGTTCAACTTCTCTGCCTGTTTCAGCTTGTCGACCTTATACTGCTTCACGTTCATCTCCGATAATTCCACCAGCTTCTTTTTATCTCCGCGCTGCGGAACGGTGATAGAAACGTTTTCCAGCTCTATATCCAGTGGAAAAGGAACGATGATTTCGCGTGCGGTGCTTTTAAAGCGGTTGCGCATTTCGATGATCCCTAAGCTGAGCAAGTCCTCTTTCGACTCGTCCAGGCGCTTTTTGTATTCGAACGTATAGGCTTGCACAATCGCCCCGTTGCCGATATGCAGGTAATTGATGTAGGCGGAATTCTCGTTTTCGGCCAGCGAGAATACATCTATATTGTGGAGCATCGGGGTGACCACTGTCGATTTGGAACGGTAGTTCTCGATGACTTCATACTTTTCTTTGATCTTCTGTGCTTCCTCGAACCGCAATTCTCCCGCCAGTTTCTGCATCTCTTCATACAGATGTTTGCTTATCTGCGAGATATTCCCGTGCAGGATTTCCTTTATTTCGGAAATATTTTGCTGGTATTCCTCCAATGTCTGCAATCCTTCACAGGGCCCTTTGCATCGTTTGATATGGTATTCGAGGCAAACTTTGTATCGCCCTTCTGCGATGGATTCGGGTGTAAGAGGATATTTGCAGGTGCGTAGCGGATACAGTTCTTTCAGCATTTGCAGCATGACCTTTGCCGTATAGATGGAAGGGTAGGGACCGTAATAGCGCGAACCGTCCCGTACGATATTCCGGGTTTGAAATATGCGCGGGAAATATTCGTTCTTGACAACGATGGACGGATAGGTCTTGTCGTCTTTCAGCAGCACGTTGTATCGAGGACGATATTGCTTGATCAGGTTATTCTCCAGAAGAAGCGCATCCTCTTCCGTGTCGACAACGAAGTATTTGATGTCCCGTATCTGTTTAACCAGAACACGTGTTTTATTGCTGTCGTGTTCTTTGTTGAAATAGGAGGAGACACGGCGCTTCAGGTTCTTCGCTTTGCCCACATAGATGATCGTTCCCTTCTCGTCAAAGTATTGGTAGCAGCCAGGCGATTCCGGTATGACGGAAAGGATTGTTTTTATATGTTCCTCGGTTGCGCTCATTGCTTTTTGCTTATGTTTCTGTCCTATTTTCAGTCTTTTACACTATTGTTGTTAAAGTAAATGTTTCACGTGGAACATTCCGTGTTTAGCGCCCCAACATCACCAGGAGGATGTTGATGTCGCTTGGCGAGATGCCCGGAATGCGGCTTGCCTGGGCTATCGTGTCCGGGTCTATCCGTGTCAGTTTCTGGCGGGCTTCCGTAGACAAAGACTGGATCGAATTGTAGTCGAACTTGCCTTTGATATGGATATTCTCCAAGCGGTTTATCTTGTCGGCGATGATCTGCTCGCGGCGGATATAGCCGCTATACTTGATTAGGATTTCCGCTGCTTCGATGATCTCTTCCTTTCGTGAAACAGGAACCTTGTCTAGCTCTGCCCGGAATGTCGGAACCAGTTCCGCGATATTCTCCAACGTGATTTGAGGGCGTGGAATCAGTTCAATCAATTTGCATCCGTGTGCAAGCGGGGTTGTGCCCAAAGCCTCCAGGCCGCTGTTTATATATTGCGGTTTGATGGAGTAGTTTGCTGCAAAAGAAATGATCGCGTCCCGGCTTGTCTTTTTCTCGTTCAGCAGATCGTAACGATCCTGCTTTGCCAAACCGAGGGTATACGACTTTTCCGTCAAACGCATATCCGCATCATCCTGGCGGAGCAGAATACGATATTCGGCACGTGAGGTAAACATGCGGTAGGGTTCGTCTACGCCTTTCGTGACAAGATCGTCGATCAGTACGCCGATATAGGCTTCGTCGCGTCCTAACACGAACGGCTTCCCGCCGTGGCAGTTGATATGTGCGTTTATTCCGGCTACCAATCCTTGTCCGCCGGCTTCCTCGTATCCGGTCGTCCCGTTGATCTGTCCGGCAAAGAACAGGTTGCGAATTAGTTTTGTTTCCAAGTTATGGTGGAGCTGCGTCGGATCGAAGAAATCATATTCAATGGCATATCCCGGACGATAGATCTGTATGTCCCGGAATGCCGGTATCTGTTGCAAGGCACGTAGCTGGATATCCAACGGAAGGGAGGAGGAGAAGCCGTTCAGGTAGTATTCCTGTGTCGTTTCGCCTTCCGGTTCCAGGAAGAGCTGGTGCTGGGGTTTGTCTGCAAACGTCACGATCTTTGTCTCGATGCTCGGACAGTAGCGCGGGCCGATACTCTGGATCTGTCCGTTATATAACGGGGAGTCAGGGAGCCCTTCTCGCAAGACTGCATGGCAGGCCTCATTGGTGAACGTCGTCCAGCAACTTAACTGTTTTAAAACGCGGTGTGAAGTGTCCATATAAGAAAACTTATGGAAGTCGTTTTCTCCGGGCTGTTCCGCCATTTCATCGAAGTGTACGCTGCGTGCATCGATACGCACAGGCGTTCCGGTCTTCATCCGTTCGGATTTGATGCCCAACGAAACCAGTTGTTCGGTCAGTCCGGTTGCTGCCGGTTCGGCTATGCGGCCGCCTCTGATTTGTGTCCGGCCGATATGCATGAGCCCGTTCAGGAAAGTCCCGTTTGTCAGGACTACGCTTTTCGCATGGAACTCGACTCCCATATAAGTCTTTACGCCACATACGGTATTTCCGTCGAGCAACAGTTCGCGTACGGTATCCTGCCAGATGTACAGGTTCGGAAGGTTTTCCAGTATTCCCCGCCAACATTCGATGAAACGGGCGCGGTCGCTTTGGGAGCGCGGGCTCCACATGGCCGGCCCCTTACTCTGGTTCAGCATGCGGAACTGGATGGCTGTCCGGTCCGTCACGATTCCCATATAACCGCCTAAAGCGTCGATTTCACGGACGATCTGTCCTTTGGCTATGCCTCCGACAGCGGGATTGCAACTCATCTGCGCAATCTTGTTCATGTCCATTGTAATGAGAAGCGTCTTCGAACCTAAATTGGCGGCCGCCGCTGCGGCTTCACAGCCTGCATGACCGGCACCTACCACGATCACATCGTAATTGAAAGTCATTGTCCTAATTGTCTTTGTTTCTTTTGCAAAGATAATAGTTTGTCCGGGATTTTGGTTATATTTGTGAATCTTGGAATATCTAAGTAACACTTAAGGAATAGCTGTATGGAAGCCCGGATCTCTTCTTCGACAATGGATCGTACCAATAAGATAAAAACATCTGTCATGCTATTAGTCTTATATGGCATTTGTATCTTTCCGGCTTGGGATGGCAATCTGTCTGTTTTGTTCGGTTTGTTTGCCGTCAGTTCGATCCTTTGTATGCTTACTCGAGGATTTATGCCAAACCGTTTTATCGTGGATGGAGAAAAACTGGTGATAGATGCGTATTTTCGGAAGACGTATATAAACATAAAGGAAATTCTTTCGGCTCGCGAGGTCGACCGGCTGGATTTAGGAATAATGATCCGTTCATTTGGTGTCAGTTGGTTGTTTGGCGATCTCGGATATTTTTCTTCTACTGCTATCGGACATGTAAAAGTTTTTGCCAGACGTTCCGATAACCGTATTCTGATTACGACTTCCCACCGTGGTAACTTTATCATTGCCCCCGATGATCCTGAATTTATCCATTATCTGAACCATGCGATGCTTTGAAGATAGGATAGGAGAAACAATACGATCCTGTCGTAACAGCCTGTGCAACGTTTGACTGGTTTTGAGCATCTTATATTTATGATTATAAGTCTAAAAGAAATGTTATGAAAAAGTATGTACTTTTGTTAGGGCTGTTGATACAGGCTGTGTCGGTTTTAGCCCAAGAGACATCTGTCGGAAAGTCGATGTTCTCCGTTCGCGTAGGGCCTTCCTGGTATTTGGGAAAAATGATCGGGATCACGAACAACTCCGATGCTTATCGGAATGATTTGCGGAATGGGATTGCCTGGGATGCCGACTATTATTTCTTGGGAGACAAATATATCTCCGGTTCGTTTAAGCTCGCTCCCGGACTTATCTATCAGGGGGCGCGTTATAAAAGTACTCGTGACGAAAGTTCCGACAAGATCCTGATGCATTATGTCGCACCTCAGCTGGCCTTGTTTATGATGAAGCAAAAATACAATCTGTCTCTATCGACCGGGGTAGGATACCAGCATTATAAAGATAGAAGCTTTGTGTTTGGGAAGCCGCGGGATGTGTCGATGAATAAACTGGCCTATAATCTGTCGGCAGGGGGCGAGTATCGTCTTTTTCCGCTTGTGGGGATTTCTGCAAAGTTGAATTGGATCGTTACCTCCTCCGAGAGCTATTCGGTCAGATATCACGGGCAGAAATGGCAGGTCGAATCTCCTGAATTGAGCGGTGGCGGAGGATGTTTTTCCCAATTATCCCTGTTGTTCGGTATGAATTTACACTTTTAATCAGATACACTTATGAGACATCTGTTATTTATCTGTTTGTTGCTGTTTTGTGTGGCCTGTGAAGAGAACGAATCGGCCGATCCGACGATTATGCCCGAAGCTACTACGACCGGAGCGAATACATTCGGTTGCTTGGTTGACGGCTGGGTGTATACGAGCGGGCGGTGGGGGTTGCCTGTTGCGGAATATTGGGAAGGAGAAGAAGGTTCCGAGATGACGATATCGGTGCAGACTGGCCTTGATTCATATATCCGTTTTACGATTGTCGACCCCAAGCAAGGAGAAACACTCCCTTACGTGAATGCATCTTTTGAGAACCAAAAGATGGAGGATGGCAAGGTCTATATCTCCCGTATGTCGGACGGGGTGTTCAGCGGCACTTTCGAAGGCGGACGCATTACGGAAGGCCGTTTCGATCTGAAATATAAGGAATGAGGATCGCCCCAGGCGGCTTGGTCTATAATTGCTTTAATACTTCCATCACATAGTTTCGCCGTTGGCGGGAAATGCTGACCGAGGCTCCGTCTTTCATGCGTATATATCCGCCGTCGCTCTTGATGAAACTTTTGATCTCATCCAGGTTGATCAAGTGCGATTGATGGACGCGGAGGAAGTGGTAGGGGGTTAGTAGTTCGTCGAATTCCTTGAGAGTCTTCGATACGATCAGTTTCTCTCCCGATTTCAAATAGAAAGTCGTGTAGTTGCTTTCTGATTCGCAACGGATGATGGAACCGATTTCTACAAACTCTATCTTATCGGCGACCGACAGGGCTATTTTCTTCTGCTTGTCCAATACCTGCGTGTTTTGCAGGAGGTTCTGCATCCGTTTGTTCTCCTGTTTCCGGAGGACGATCTGGACTGCCTTGTCTACGGCACTGTCTCTTATACACATCT
>DXRF01000001.1:58768-82744 GCA_019411205.1 Parabacteroides sp.
GTCTACGGCATGCGTCAGTTCTTCCGGGTCGATAGGCTTCAGCAGATAGTCGAGCGCACTGAAGCGGATGGCCTGGATCGCATAGCTGTCGTAGGCAGTAACGAAAATCACTTCGAAAGAAATCTCCGGAAGGCTGCCTAAGAGGGAAAAACCGGTGTCGTCGCCCAACCGGATATCCAGGAAAAGGATGTCCGGTTTAGCTTCGGGCAGCACGGTACGGGCTTCGGTGACGGAGCTGCAAATGGCCGAAATCCTGATCTGCGGACAATAGTTCCCGATCATGCGGAGCAGGTTCTCCCGGTTGCCCTGCTCGTCATCTACGATTGCTGCGGTTATTTTGGTGTCCATATTTTGTCTTATAAAGGGATGGATAGCCGGACATGGCAACCGGAAACAGATTCTTTCTTCTGCCTGTTTTCGATCGTTATGCCGATTTCCGTATTATATAAATCTTTCAGTATCTCGAACTCGTTGCTGATGGCACGGATACCGAAGCCACTTTCCGTTTCAGTTTCCATTCCGGGACCGTCGTCGATGATGTCGATGACCAACAACTGATCCAGCAAAGATAATCGAATTATGATTTCTCCCGTACCGCGCGGAGCGATTCCGTGTTTGACGGCATTTTCGACGAAAGGCTGTATCAGCATTCCCGGAATCTCGATCGCATCCGGTTCGATATTTTTGTCTACCGTCAGCGAGTAGGAGAAGGGGAAACGGAGCTGTTCGAGTTTCAGGTAGAGCTGTAGCTGTTCAAGCTCGTCGGAGAGGGGGACCAGTTTCTTTTCGGAAGTCGCCAGCACTTTTCGCAACAGGCGTGAGAAGTCGATCAAGTATTCGTTCGCCTCTTGATTGGCCGAGCGGTTGATCAGGTTCTGGATCGAACTGAGCGCATTGAAAATGAAATGTGGGTTCATTTGGGAACGGATGGCGCGTAGTTCGAGTTCACGGATACGGCGGCGGTTACGCTCCTTCTTTTGTTTCCCTCTCACCCGGAAATAATAAACGATACCGATGATTGCCGCGATTAAAAGCGTACCTAATACTCCTTCCTTGAATCCTTTTAGGAAGTCGTTGAAAGATTCGTCTTCCCGTTTCAGGTCGTTTTGAATGATTGCTAAGGCGGGTTTGGGATCAAATTCCCAACCCGTAAACTGCCGATGGAGGATGGTCCCGTCTTCGCGCATCAGGATGGTCACAGTGCCGAGTCCCCTCTGTTTTAATTCCTCTATTTGAAGATCGGAAATTGCTTTAAAGGGTTTTACCCGTTGGGCATTGTTAGATTGGAATTTTGAATATAACTCAAGTTGCACGATGGAGGCAAGTCCTTCCGATTCGAGGCTTTTTTTGAAATCGAGTGCATTTTGTAGGCTTGGCGCAGGAAGACCTTGCTCCCTTGCTGATAAAAACAGCAGGATGTATTTTCGGTCGCTTCCTTCCGCCAGATGCAGGCTATCGGCTATCATAAGGCCGCTCTCCCTGATATTCTTTCCGGTTTCAAAGGGCAATAGTTTATCGTATGCTCTTTTTATCTGGTTATTCAAGCTGGTATCCGGACAGGAGCGGATGAAATCGTTGTAATCCTCTTCTATTTCGGATAGCATATTGTTGTGCATCAGCTGTTGTAGGGTTGATCCTGTTACTATGTATTTAGGAAAACCGGAAAAGAGTTGTTTATTTAGGCTATACTCTTCCTGCGGGGATAGTTTTCTTTGCTTGTTCAAGCACAGGTTGTCGGATTTGAACTCTTGTCTCTTATATATTGAATATGCGTACAGGAAATAATAGTAGGTGGCTGCGCCTGGCTTTTGCAGGCTGTATGCAAAGTCGATAAGCGGATTGACCGATGCGAAATAAGGAGCCTGCCAGTCAAGCAGACCGCTTTCTTGCCAAGCCTGTTTGTCGGTGGCCCTCATGTAAAATTCGAGGACAAACGTCCCTTCGAAATATCGTTCCGAATGTTCGAACACCTTTCGCCAGTATGGATCCAAATGCTTGAAATCCTTCTCTAATGCAATTTGAAAAAGGAAATCACGGGTTTGAAATGCTTTTTTTACCTGGTCGGGAGTGATAGGAGTCCAACCGGTTGTGTTTGGGTTATTTATATCTGCGAACCTCCGGATGCTGTATTGGATATTGTTCTGTTCGCTTCCCCGTCCTTGATAGTGCCGGATATGTGTCTGGGCAAACCGTTCTTTGTCCTGTGTGATGGAATCTCCCGGAGTGAGTAGGAGTGTCACCCGTTCGCCCACTTTGTATTCGGTCGGGTAGGCGATGAATATCTTTTTGTGGACGGTCGAATCGTCAGACAGGTCGAAATTGACATGGCTACACGTAAACTCCGTATTCGGAGGAAGGGCGAACGAAGCGTTGATGACCCGTGTGTCTTGCGTCGGCCGAGGCATCCCGTCTTCCTGCCAGCTGGTCAGGAGAGCTTGTGCCGCCGGTGCAAGCAGTTTGTCCAGGGGTAAGGAATCCCGGACAGCTGTTCCCGGATAGGCGGATAACCCGGCTTGTCTTACTCCGAAAGGAATATAGTTTTTCGAGTAAGAAAAGGTCGTTTCTTGCTTGTCTGATGTCTGTGCTTTCCGGCTGTCCCGATCGTATGTGACGCGCAGGAACCGTTTGCCGACCATCTCATGATCGAACGTGAAGCCCTGCCGGTAGCGACTGTCAAAATAGTGGAAACCCGGCTTTCCGGCCTCGTTCCGGCAATCGTACAGGTTCTTGAACGTATAATCGAGGGTAAGGCTACGTTCATTCAGGTCCGTTACGGTCGCCCTGAAGGTGACTCGCCGGATGTTTTCTGCCCGCCAGGGAACCTTTTTTTCGATGCCCGGAGCAACGTAGGGGTAATAATGAACGGACTCGATTTCCACCCAATCGCCCTTTTTCAGAGAGTCGGGTGTATAGGGAACGAACGTTTCGGCCGAACCGCTGTTTACCAGAAAAAGAAGAAGCAAGAGGAGTGCTGTTTTCATATCTGTAAAAATAAGATGAATAATTGAATTACCCTTCAAATATATCCTGTAAAGACCGCTTATTGTTGACTTAATGAGCGGATAGCTGTTTTAAATGAGTATTAGGAAATAAAAGTTTGTTGCATATTGTTTATTTTATTTCTGACTTTGTAAAAAGGATGGAATTATGAAAACTATAGCGGAATACAAAGAAATACTATCCTGGTTCAAGAAAGAATTTGGTCATTTCATTCGATGTTTAATCAACATAATCACCGGATTGGAGTATTCGTCCAGTTTTGATGCGATCTCTTTGAGTTTGCCTTTGAGTTCTCCTTTGTTGTAAGATTCGACAAGTTGGTAGGCTTCTAAGGAGTTGCAGGTTGTAATTTCATGGCTAACGGGTTTAATTATGCTCATGTAGATTTCTTTTTTTACAGAAAAATCTCCATTGTATATGGTGTATCCGGAAAAAGACTTTTCCTTTGTGTCATACACAAAATACTTGCTTGGAAATCCTTCTTGAGTGTTCCAGTCATATATATTTTTGATTGATTCCATGAAATAATAACGATCCGAAAATAATCGGATAATCAAACCCTCTTCTGGATTCATGGATTGGATTGACGGCGTTCTTACGATAAAGGGACGTAAACTGTTGTCCGGCATAAAGGTGTATATCGTATCTGACGAAAGTTCTGAAAGTAACCAATTGCCATTGAAAGGGAAAATGGAATAGTAACGGTTAGGTCCGGCACCGATCACTGCTTGACCGTTATTTTCCCCTGTCTTCCTTATTTGACTTAAGAACTTCTTTTCTTTAAATGGGACTTTTATCTCTTGGGTAATGTGCCCGTCCTGTTTGGATATAAGTACAAACGGAAGCACTTTATTGTATTCGTCATAACAAAGTAAATGTTGTCTGTCATAATTGAATATGTCGCTATAAAATTGTGAATCCGTACCGTTTTTATGTTTGAAGTTTCTTTTGAAGTTGCCGTACAAATCATAGACTACGATTTTTCTCCCTAAGATATCGTTTACGAATATCTCTTTGTTCTCTTCATCCAGATTAACGCCGTAAAGACTTATATATTCTTCCCCACTTTGTCCTTTACGATTAATCTTCCGTAGAGCTTTCCCGTTCCGGTCATACACGAAAATATCACCGTCATTAATCCGATTTCTGTTTTTTACCAATATGAAATCATTGCCAATATCCAATATGATACCTTGGTTAATAAAATCATCGTTCGTCTCTAACGCAATATATTCGACATCCATAAAGTCCTGAAGAATCAAACTCTTTTTGGGAGAATAATTCTTAACGACATCAACCGTAATGAAATCATTACCGCCTGTCTGTTTTTGCCCTTTACTTTCCGGCACTATTGCCAGAAAAAGAATGATTACTAAAGCTACATTGATTCTTTTCATATTCTATATCTGTATTTGATAAGCGATAATATAATCTGGAAGTTACTTTTTGTGTTTGACCAGCATGACTACCCGGTTGTCATCCTCCCCCAATGTTGCAGCGACTTCTTTTAGTTTGCCTTTCAACTTCCCTTTTTCATAGTCTCTGCAAAGTTCGAAAGCATTTAGAGTAGCCCATAATTCACCTTTGGAGTTGATCGGGGTCAGCATAACCATATAGAGTTCTTTTTTATAGGAATAATCGCCATTATAAATGATATATCTGAAGAAGTCCTTTTCCTGTGTATCGTACACAAAGTACGTTTTCGGAAATCCTTCTTCTTTGCTGAAATCATATGCATTCTTTATGCTTTCCATGAAATAATAGCGATCGGAAACCAGCTTTAAAATCAGAAAAGATTCTGGATTCATGGTGTGGATAGGTGGTGTTCGCACAATAAACGGGCGTAAACTGTAATCGGGCATTAACGTGTAGATCGTATCTGACGAAGGTTCCAATAGGATCCAATTACCCTTAAAGGGGGTTATTCTGCTATAATTCCCCGGTCCGGCAGCTCTTGTCCCTCCTTCATGTCTTAATAGTTGGATAAATATCTTCTTCTCTTTAAATGGGGTTTTAATTTCTTTGGTTATACTCCCGTCTTGTTTCGATACGAGCAGGAATGGTATCTCTTCATTCAGCTCATCGTAACAAATCAGATTCTCCTTATCATAATTGAATATATCCCAATAGAACATAGTATTACCGCCCTCTTTCTGTTTAAAGCTCCGTTTAAAATTCCCTTCCAAGTCATAAACCTTTATCTTTTTGGCAAAGTGATCGTTTACATATATTTCATGGTTTTCTTCATCCAATGTAATACTTCTGCAGGAGATGTATTCTTCCCCTCCTTGCCCTTTGCGATTAATCTTCCGGATAGCTTTCCCGGTCCGGCCATATACAAAAATATCACCGTCATCCCTATAGTTTGTTACCAATATGAATTCTTTGCCTACAGCCTGCACAAATCCTTGATTAACAAAATTGTCGTTCGTTTCCAACGGGATATATTCCACATCCATGAAGTCTTGAAGGATCAGTTCTTTTTTGGGAAAAGAGTTTTTGGTGACATCTACCGTGATCAAGTCGTCTGCCGTTGGATCCTGTCTTTTGCAGCCTGTCGTCATTAACAGAATAGATAGAAAGAAAATAGTTGTGCCTTTCATGCCGGATAATTAAATTGTTGCCAATCCCTTATTTATCTGTTTCCAGAAATTCAAATCTATATGATAATACCGAGCAGGTATTCGGCAAATGAGCAGATGGTCGTTTAGGATGAGTATTTGTGGCAGTGATAGCGAGTAATCTTAGATTGTTGGTAAGCATTATACGGCCGGTATTAGCATGGAGGTGTGTCAAAATATACTTTCATGCAATTTCGACACACCTCCAAGTTTTTTATTCAGCTTCAAAAAATGTACGGATGTAGCCTTCTTTTGATTTTTCATTCAGCCGAATCCCAATACGGGAAAACTCAGGGCCGTTTTCTTGTATCTTTTCCGGAATGATGGTATATCCTTTGGGAGAGGAAACCTCTATTTTTATATGGGCCGTATGCTGTTTGCCTGATAGTTTTATTTTGTTGTCTCCCATTTCCTGCCAATCGGCCAGTGTTATCACTGCAGATTCAAAAGAACCGGCTTTATTTAGTTCGAAATGGTCTTCAACTAATAGGCTTCCTTTTCCGTTGCGATCATAGACAAATTTACGTGTATATGACTTCAGATTCGGACAATCATAGGCTTTTGTTAAGTCCAAAGTATATTCGTCACGGGTGGGCGTGAAATTCGTTCCGATTATTTCTGCCTTAAACTCTTTTCCTGCTTTTTGTAGTGTCTGGTCGATCACTGCAACAGGATGGCCGAAAGAGGAAATAGATTTGAATGTATATCGTTTTTCTGTCCACATCGCACCTGCATAATGGTAAGGGCCACCCGGATCACCTGCCAGTGTTTCATTTCCTATAATAAGAGAATAACTCCCGACGTCATTATGATTATGGTGTTCGTCATTATTCCCTCCCTTTAAAGCGACTCCCATAGAATGTGCTGTTGGGTTTTCCGGTCGGCAGATTAATACACCGGCTTTGTCGAAGAACGTCCTGATAGGTTGTTTCCCCTCTGCCTTTGCAGAACTTCCGATATGGATGGAGTTTTGTGACGCTGTATTGGGGAAAAGCAACATCGCAGTGAATACAGAAGGAAGAAGTTTCTGAGAGTCAAGCTGGTCGTAGGCAGGTAATCCTAATCCCAAATTGTGGTTGCAGTACCATAAAATCTGAGGAGAAACGGTTACTCCGATTCGGCAGTCAGCAAAAGCGGGATAGACTCCATTGATGATTTCAAAATTGATGCCATACATCGCTATTTTTTTCATCTTCTCGCCTTTGAACAGATCTATGGCTCCTTTGGTGCGCTGATATAACTGTTCCCGTAAAATGATATAATGTTGGAATCCATAATTGAAATATCCCAGTCCTTCCGTGCAATATCCGTCATCTGCGTATCCCAATACACTGTTCTGCGAATAATATTCAGCCGCAGCAACAAACAAGGCCCGTTCTTTCCGGTCTTTTATGACTCCGACAGCGGCACTGGTGACTCCGGCCAAACAAACAGCATTCCAGTTATTTGTATTATTGAACCAGTTAAAGGTATATCCTTGTCCGGTTTTCAAAGCATCTTTAACCGGGTTGAAGGCACGGGTATACATGGAATCTATTACAGCTTGCCTGACTGGCTCGCTTATCTTGTCATCCAAGAAATAAAGAGTTTCTGCTAACTCATGGACAAAAGCAGCAGCTACCAGATCGACTTCATGTTTCTTTCCGTAAAATACATCCAGAGAAGCGTCATGGGCCGGGAGTATCCAAGAGCGATGAGAGATCAGGTCTTTCAATGTCGATTCTATTTTGGGAACAAAACGTCCTTTGTTTTCTATACATTCGGCCCAGACCAACGGAGCCAGACGTGATTTTCTGGCATTCAGCATTTTCTCTCCGGGAGGTCTGACTCCGTTCCTTGAAAATTCCAAATAAAGTTCATCATCCCAAGCCGGCATTTCTGTATTCAGAACTTCCTCTGCTTTTTGCAGGATAGAGGGATAATCTATTTTCTCTTTGATTTTTTCCCACTCTGAACGGCTGTGATAGGATACACCAAATCCTGCTGGTTTTTCTTCTAAATAACCGGCTATTTCATTGATCCGTTGCTGGTTCTTTTCTTCAAAAGGGATACTTTTCGGTATTTGCGCTACCAAAGCAAAAGGCAACAAACAAAGGATTAAAAGGTGTTTTTTCATGATATATTATGTTTTTAATGAATTACTATATTCTTGGAAAGATACAGTTACGTGCTTCAGCAGAAAATTTAACTTTCCCGGCATTCCTCCGGCAATATCGCCAATGCCTTGTTCTCATTGGCTTCCATAATCTCGCGTTCTCCGGTTCCTTTATCGTTGATGCCGCAGAGGTGAAGGATGCCATGGATGATGGTACGGTGAAGTTCTTCGTTGTAGGGAGTATTGAAGGTTTCTGAATTGGTCTTTACCGTGTCGAGACTGATAAACAGGTCTCCGGAGATCTTGTCGCCGTTGGTATAGTCGAACGTGATTATATCCGTATAATAATCGTGTTGGAGATACTGGCGGTTTACTTCCAGTATCTTCTCGTCAGAACAGAAGATGTAGCTGATATCGCCGACTTTCTTTCCGTATGTGGCGGCAACTTCCTTTACCCAGTTACCGACCGCTCTCTTTTTGATTGTTGGAAGCTTGATGTCTTCCGCGTAAAATGCTATTGCCATATTATTATTCTTTTTGTATTTTATATTATCGAATGATATGTTAAAAATATTACCTGCTATACTAATTTCAAATAGGTACACTACTAATCCGGTTTATATGGAGGACAGTATCATTTTGATATTAGGTAAAAAACAGATACGTCATAGCTATTGCCGCGATTGCTCCGGCTAAATCGGCCAGCAGCGAACAGGGGATCGTATAATAGGTGTTGCGGATTCCGACACTGCCGAAATAGAGGGCGACGACGTAGAAAGTCGTGTCGCTCGATCCCTGCACGATAGAACAGAGGCGGCCTATGAACGAGTCTGCACCATAGGTGTTCATCGCATCCAACATCATGCCTCGCGCCCCGCTACCGCTAAGTGGCTTCATCAACATGGTTGGCAGGCCTTCCACAAATTGTGTGTCCAGTCCTGCAGCCGCAACTCCCATGCGGATACCATCGATCAGGAAATCCATTGCTCCTGAAGCCCGGAAAACGGCAATGGCGACTAATACGGCGATGAGGTAGGGGATGATCGTCACAGCGGTCTGGAAACCTTCTTTCGCTCCTTCGATAAAGGTGTCGTATACGTTGATTTTCTTACGAATTCCACTGATGATGAATCCGCATATGATGGAGAAAAGCAAAATATTGGCAAACAGGGTAGAGTAGAGGGAGACTGATTGCTGGCTCATCATCCCGAAAAGAAAGGCTAAGCCACCGATGAATGCAATCATGCCACCGAAGAAAAGCAATAGGTTCCGTTGCAGAATGTTGATTCGTTGTTTGAAACAGACTGCCAATATGGCGACCAGGGTGGAGGAGAAGGTCGCGAGCATAAGGGGCAGGAAGACATCGGCAGGGTTTGCCGCCCCCATCTGTGCCCGGTAGGTCATGATAGAGACTGGAATCAGTGTTAATCCCGAAGCGTTGATACAAAGGAACATGATCATCGGATCGCTGGCGGAATCTTTCTTCGTGTTCAGATCTTGCAACTCTTTCATGGCTTTCAGTCCCATCGGCGTGGCTGCATTGTCCAAGCCTAACAGGTTGGCCGAAATGCACATGAAGATGGAACCCGTTGCCGGATGGTCTTTTGGTATTCCCGGAAAGAGCTTGCTGAACACGGGTGCAGTCAATCGGGCAAATGCCTGTATCACGCCTCCTCTTTCCCCGATTTTCATGATGCCAAGCCAAAGAGCCAGGACACCCGTCAGGCCGAGGGATATCTCGAATCCTGTCTTTGCCGAAGTAAAAGAAGCGTTGATGATATGGGTGAAAACTTCCGTGTCTCCGCCTATGAACAGCTTGCTAAGCGCCACCACGAAGGCGATCAGAAAGAAGGCAATCCAGATATAATTTAGAACCATAGTAGTTGTTGACAGGTAAAAGATACTCGTTAATGGTTACAAAAATAGGAAATAATCGGGTTCCGCAGGAAAAAGAAGGTGGGAAATGGGAGATTGTTTGTTTTGTTGGAAAAAGCTGGTTACTTTTGGAATTCGATTTTTTGTGTTTAATCAATTCAAATTTAGAACAGAATATGATGAATAAAACCTGGTTAACCTTCTTGCTCATCCTGGTTTCCGTTGCAGTTTTTGCTACCGGTTATACCTACGAGCGTAATGTTCCGTATCGTGAAAATGCAGGAGATGAATATACCTCCAAGATGTGCCGCCTGGATATTGCCTTCCAGCCGGGTGTACGAAACGTACCAGTTGTGGTCTGGTTTCATGGTGGCGGTTTGACCGGTGGAAGCCGTGAAGTCCCTTCCGGGTTATTGACGGATGACATGGTAGTCGTAGGGGTCGAATACCGCTTGTCACCGCATGTGAAAGCAATGGAGATCGTGGATGATGCTGCCGCCGCCGTTGCATGGGTATTTGATAATATTGGAAAATACGGTGGCGACACCTCCTCTATTTATATTGCCGGCCATTCCGCAGGTGGCTATCTGGTTGATATGGTCGGGCTGGATAAGAAACAGTTGGCGCGTTATGGAAAAGATGCCGATAAGCTTGCCGGCATCATCCCTTTCAGTGGCCAGGTAATCACCCATTTCGAAACCCGCAACCGGCAAGGATTGAAACCGTTGCAGCCGACTATCGACGAAACGGCTCCCTTGTATTATGTCCGTAAAGATTGTGCCCCTATCTTGATCCTTTCCGGTGATCGTGAAAAAGAGCTGTATGGCCGCTATGAAGAGTCAGCCTATTTTTACCGTCTCTTCAAACTGCTTGGTCATCCCGATGTGACCCTTTACGAATTAGGTGGTTTCGACCACGGCACTATGCGTGATGCCGCTTTCCCTTTGGCTGTTCGGTTTATCCGCGACCACGAAAAGAAGTGAACATCGGATAATTTTATATTTTTGCAAATTAAAAAAGAATGGTTATGACAAAGATATTAGTCACTTACGACATGTTCCGTGAAGGGTTTACCGAGCTGGAAAGCAAGTATGAGGTTACTTTTCCCGAAGGAAGAGATTTCACGTATGAAGAAGTTTTAGAGATGATACCGGAGTATGACGTGTTATGTTCGATGTTTGATTTTTCGGTAAATAAGGAATTGATCGACCGTGCCCCCAAACTGCAAATGGTGGCAAATTATGCCGTCGGTTACAACAATATCGATGTTGCCTACTGCCTTGAAAAAGGAATCACGGTTGCCAATACTCCCGATCCCGTGACGGCCCCTACCGCCAATCTCGCGCTTGGATTGATGCTCGATGTGGCACGCCGCATTACCGAATGTGACCGTAAGCTGCGCCGGGAAGGCCTTGGTATGAAAGTCGGCGTCTTGGAGAATTTAGGCATCAACGTGACCGGGAAGACGTTGGGTATCATCGGTATGGGACGTATCGGGAAAGCACTTGCCAAACGGGCGAATGCCTGTGGTATGGAAGTGCTCTATCACAATCGCCGTCAGCTGTATGTCGAAGAAGAGACAAGGCTGAACGTTACTTACGTTTCCAAAGAGGAGCTCCTCGCCCAATCCGATTTCGTCTCCCTGAATACTCCTTATACACCGGAAACCTACCATATCATTGGTGAAGCCGAACTGAAGAAGATGAAACCGACAGCTGT
Organism: Parabacteroides sp.; assembly: GCA_019411205.1. Classification (GTDB taxonomy): domain Bacteria; phylum Bacteroidota; class Bacteroidia; order Bacteroidales; family Tannerellaceae; genus Parabacteroides. The sequence continues at coordinate 70,079 of DXRF01000001.1, forward strand.
CCTGATCAATACCGGCCGCGGTCCTTTGGTCGATGAAAAGGCTTTGGTGCAGGCATTGAAAGACGGGACGATCCATGGTGCTGGTTTAGATGTATTCGAGTTTGGTGATTATCCTTCGCCGGAGTTGCTGGAAATGGAAAATGTCGTCCTTACGCCCCATATCGGAACACAGACGTTAGAAACGCGTATTATCATGGCACGTACGGTCTGCAACAATGTAATCGGATTCCTGGAAGGCGACCGTCCTGTGTCACGGGTGCTGCGTCCATGACGGCGGAGTTTGTGTTGAGTGAGCTGCAATCGGTCGGTTCACCCGAAAAAGCCGCCCATCTGAGCCGGTTTTTCAAGACCGGGCCGGGGCAATATGGCGAAGGCGACCGCTTTTTAGGCGTCGTTGTCCCGCAAACCCGTAGCATTGCGAAAGCTAACAAAGCTATGCCTCTCGATGAATTGCAGCGCCTGTTGGATAGTCCTTGGCATGAGGCCCGTCTTTGTGCCCTGTTGGTTTTGGTCTATCGTTTCCAGGATAAAAAGACGCCGGAAGCTGAACGGGAAAAGATGTATCGTTTCTATCTGAAGAATACCCGTCGTTGCAATAATTGGGATTTGGTGGATTTGTCCTGCCGGGATATTGTCGGCGAATATTTGGTGGACCGGGAGCGTTCCGTCCTGTATGAACTGGCTGCCAGTGATAATCTGTGGGAGCAGCGAATTTCGATTGTCTGTACCTGGGCCTTTATCCGCCGTTCGGATTTTACCGATACACTGGCATTGGCCGAACGGTTGATGACGCATAAACATGACTTGATGCATAAAGCCGTAGGATGGATGCTTCGCGAGGTGGGCAAAAGAGACCGGGATATCCTCACCGACTTCTTGGAACGTTATGCTACCCAACTTCCGCGTACGGCTCTCCGCTATGCCATCGAGCATTATCCCGAAGATCGGCGGCAGTATTTCTTAAAGATGAAATAAGGGATGGACGAACAACTAAAAGAGAAATTGAAGGAATGGGCCGGAGTCTATAATGTGAAGTCGTTTATTCCCGATGACCCGGTTCAGTTCCCTCATCGGTTTACGGAGAAGCAGGATATCGAAATATCCGCTTTTATCACTTCTTGGATCTCTTATGGACGCCGGGAACTGATCCTCTGTAAGGCAGACTGGCTGCATAGCCAGATGGGTGGAAGTCCTTACGAATGGATATTGTCCGGGCGATACCGGGAACTGGTTTCGAAGGTTCCGGCCGGTAAACGCGATACGTTTTACCGCTTTTATACACATTCGGATCTGTGTGCCCTTTGTGACCGGTTGAAAGAGATATATGAGCAGTATGATTCGCTGGAAGACGCATTGGCTGCAAGCCCCTACCCGAATCCGGTCCTTAAGTTGCAGGATCTCTTTTCCGGCATAAACGGCATTCCGGTGATGGGCGGCACTTCTGCCTGTAAACGTCTGGCTATGTTTCTTCGCTGGATGATCCGGACCGATGAAATCGTTGATTTCGGGATTTGGCAGACCGTCTTTCATCCTTGCCAGTTGATTATCCCGTTGGATACGCATGTTCACCAGATTTCATTGGAGCTTGGTTTGACCCGGCAACGAACTGCCACCTTGAAAACGGCGCTTGAGATAACTGAGGCCTTGTCGCATATCTTCCCGGATGATCCCTGCCTGGGCGATTTCGCCTTGTTCGGATATGATATAAATAAAAAGAAAGAGTAATGGAAAAAGAAAAAAATAAGATTGCTTCTGTTTGTGTGTATTGTGCTTCCAGCACGCAGGTGGCTCCTGTCTATCGGGAGACGGCAGCCGAATTGGGCCGCTTACTGGGTGAACGGAATTTGCGTGTGATAAATGGTGCGGGAAATACCGGACTGATGTGTGCCGTGTCGGATAGTGCTTTGGCTGCCGGTGGAACCGTGACCGGTGTGATTCCCCATTTTATGGTCGAACAGAACTGGTGTCATAAAGGATTGACCGAATTGGTGGAAGTGGATAACATGCACGAGCGCAAACAACGAATGGTCGACCTCTCAGATGCTGTGATCGCCCTTCCGGGCGGATGCGGTACTCTTGAGGAGTTGTTGGAAGTCATCACCTGGAAACAGTTAGGTTTGTATCTCAACCCGATTGTCATCCTGAATGTAAACGACTATTTCGATCCCCTTTTGGAGATGTTCCGAAGAGCCGTCGACGAATATTTCATGCGCCCTCAGCATGCAGAACTCTGGGCAGTCGCCTCTACCCCGGCTGAAGCTGTCGAACTGATTGGGTCGGAACCGCGTTGGGATGCGGATATCCGTAAATTGGCTTTGGTGTGAATTAGGGATGGCGTATCAGTTCAAACGCATTAACCTCTGGCGTGCGGATACCTGGCTTTAGCTCTCCACCAATCATGATTATCGTATTAGCATTGTTTGCGATGCCGGCGCCGGCACGTGCTAATTCTTCGTAATCACCTAAGTGAGTCCAATGTTTTGTGAAAGTATTGTATTGTAGCAGGGAAGTGTTGAATTTGTACCAGTCGGCTGGATGTAGCAGATAATCCGGTTGAGGATGGTTAAGAGCATCACGGAAACGGTCGTAGTTCACGCCTCCTGTCAACAGGATGCAACTGTCGCCCGACGTGACGGTGCAGCCTCCCGTAACAGTACGCAGGGAACCGTCTGCTAAAAAAGGTAAAAGTCCTTCGTTTCTCCACTGTTTTGTCTCCGGATGGTAAGAAAGCATGTCTGTGCAGACAATGGCCTCTTGATGGGAGGATGCCGGCTGGAAACCGCCGGCCAGATAGAGCCGTATGCCATCTTCGGATTGTTGTGCTGTGAGGACAGGCTGTACTCGTGCAGGTCCGGGAAAGTCTGGCAGCTGCACCCATTCCTTTTGAAGCGATGGTGTTAGCTGCAATGAAAAGAGCAGGTTTGTAGAGGTGGTTTGCGAATCGTCCTTACCTATTGCCGTTCGCGGTTCGCCCTTACCCCCAGCGACATACAGGAAACCGTCGGCATATGTGGCCGACAGGTTATCCATCGGCATAGGGAGTGACGGTAGCTCTGAGATATGCAATTGCTGCTTTTCTTTGTCCCAGTTCAGGAAAAAGACCTGCTTGGAAGCTCCTTTTCGGTTATTTCCTCCGAGCCATACGATCCCTTCGGGTGTTGTGACCGATGCTCCGTAGGCAAGCGGCAATGGAAGTTTGCCGATCCTTCTCCATCCGGCGAGAGATCGGGAAGCCATATCTAATGCGTATATATCGCTGTAGTATTCTTTTCTGCCCCCTTCGGCAGCTGGTTTGTCGGGGAAGTTGCACCCTCCGGCAACCAATAGCTCGCCGCTACAGATACCCGTAAATGGAGCAGACACGCCTAATGACAGGCTTTTTTCTGTGCCGGGCAGATCGGGCAACCGAAACCAGCTGACCGGAGTTGCTTCCGAACGGAATGTTGAAGCCGGAAGCTCTGCTTCATTCACTAAATTGGCACGGGTGAAAGGTTGCCAGCCGTAACGGACGAATTTCGGGTTCTGGATTTGGCTGCTCCATACTTTTATCGTCTTTCCATCGATGATTTGTGCCTCTGCGGGAACGAATAAACCCTCGTGTTCGGCAATCTCGAAAGTGCGCAGTTTGTCACCATCGGAACTGTGCATGCCTTTTCCATAATCGAATGTGACATAGGCGGCACCGTTCTTGAATGTCACCGAGCGGTAGAGTGGGCCGGAAGGAAGGACCTTATGTCCGTATGTTTTGTTGAGCGCCCAGTGAGCGAGGCGTTCCCCTATCTCCCGTTTGTGGCGCGGGTGGACATCCAGGGAGTCACCGTGGTCACTGCTGACTGCCATGCCGCTGTTGGGGATCGACTGGAGCATCCGGCGTTGGCTGTCCCGGAACCAAGGCCAGCTGGGACGGTCAATACTGGATAGTTGCACATAATAGAATGGTAATTCTTCCGCCCAGTTCTCCCGCCAATTCTTTGTCAGAAGATGGAACAGCTTCTCATGCGCTTCTATATTGTGGGCGTTTGATTCTCCCTGATACCAGATGATACCTCGTATCGGGAACTTTTCGAGCGGTTGGATGCCGGACTCGTATAAGTAGCAAGGTTCGTAAGGATGCCGTTGCTGCTTGTTCGCCGATTTACGGATGTTCAGAGAGGCGCGTTCACGTGCCCAGCCTTGAATAAAATCATTCTGCTTCCAATCATAGAGGATATCGGGAAATTCAAATTCCAGGGTTTTACGGTCTATCCAGGCTTCCGTCGGTGAACCGCCTATGGCATTCAAGATAAGTCCAACCGGGACTTGTAAGCTGTCTGACAACATCTGCCCGAAAGCAAAGGCCACGGCAGAGAAACGATCGGCCGTCTCTTCGTTGCATTCCTTCCACTCGGTATCCCGGTAATATTGGAGTCTGTTGAGGGAATCCAGTGTCGAAATGTCCCATTCTACCGCACTTGTTGCCCATCGAGGTTTCATATCGAAAAGACGGATTTGTGGTTTCTTGGTGGCAAATTCCAGAAAAGCCTTCCGCTGGCTGTCGATGGCGTTGCTGACCTGGAACGCCATATTCGACTGGCCGGAACAAAGCCATACTTCGCCGATCAAGACATTCGTATAATCCAGTTTTCCGGATGCGGCCGAGATACTCAACGTATACGGGCCTCCGGCCTTCATCGGCGGCAAGGTGACCGACCATTTCCCGTCGGGAGCCGTTATCGCTTCACCTTTCTGCCCGGCAATGCCGACCGTCACTTTTTCCCCGGCATTGGCTGTCCCGGCTATCTGGAGCGGTTTCTCCCGTTGGAGTACCATATTGTCCGAATAGGTCACGGGCATTTGAAGACCCCCGTAATCTCCGGTCAACGCCTGGCAAACCGTCCGTGCGATGATTCCGGCTCCTTCGGCTGTGGGATGCAAGGCATCGGGCAAGAGGTCGGGACGGTCGTACAGCCCCGCTTGCAGGTCGATCAGCCCGGTATGGGCGAGTGTAGCAATGTCTTCGATGTTTCGTTGTATCTGCCAGTACCAGTCGCGTGTACCCGATTTGAAGCGCGTATGGCGGTGGGAGATCGGTGTCAGGCGGCAGATCCAGATTTTGCATTTCGGGTTCGCTTGCCGGAAAGCGTCGATCAGGGCCAGGTAATCCTTTGTGAAGTTATCTCGGTAATTCGGCCAGTTGCGCGGGTCGGTGTCATTCAGCCCGAGATGGATGATGACCCGGTCAGCAGCAAAGTCAAGGGCCGCCTTGCATTCTTCCTGCTCGTTGTAGGGACGGTGTCCTCTCCGCAATAGTGTCGCCCCGCTTTTCCCGAAATTGACAACTTTGTATCTTTCTCCCAACATCCGTTGGAGCTGGGCGGGATAGCTGTTTTTTTCGCGGTCTTCGATTCCGTGACCGTACGTTACACTGTTGCCTACACAGGCAACCTTGATCTTCTGTGCCTGGATCGTGGCACTCCATATGATGAATAGACAGAGCAGGATCTTTTTCATTTGTTTATCGTTTCTTATCAGGTGAATAGACCAGACCGTCCACAGCCTTTTCACCGTCCGGTGTGACAAATACGAAAGTGAACATCCACTTTTGCAAGCGGATTTCCGGTCCGGTGAACTTTCCGACCGGAAGTTTCATAAACACCTTATTCCATCCTTTCTGCAGACGGATTGGTATGGGAGGACGTACGACACAGTTTTCGTTGCCGAGTAGCACCTCGTTGGATTTGATCCGATGCGTGGCTGTCCAGACAGGAGGCTGAATCTCCCGGTCGTTTACCCACACCCGGCTTTCCCGGTAATCCCATTTTCCCGGAAGCGGCGGCAGATCCATTTCTGAACGGCTGTAGTTCTGGAACTCTATCCAGGCGCCTACATCCTGTGTTTTAGGTGAGTAGACCCAGGTCCAGGCATATGCCGTATGGTTCTCTTGCGGTTCTTTGTAGATACTCGGAACGAGCGTTCCCCAAACATGACGGAGGTAGATGCCTGCGCCGGTCGCATCCTGCGTCCCATACGTCTTGTTGTCGTATGCATAGTGGGTTTTCAACTCCTTTTCAGGCGGGAATGATGCCGTCAGGTCGCCTTGGTTCGGAAATGCGTCCGTGATGCGCCACTTGACGTTCGTCTGTTTGACGTATGCGAATGGATATCCTTCAAAACAATGCTCCTTATGCCAGAGCAGGCGGTTTTCGAAATCGACGAAAGCCTTGAACTTCTCACTGTCTACCGGTGGTAAAACCGTCCCTTGCTTGTCGAAATATTCAGTTCCGCCCCCTTTCCAAGCACGCTCGGCTATGGTGAGCATATTCGGGTAGAAGTTATTCTGTTTGACGATATCGGTTTCCGGCTGGATCATCCGGTCATTCCAGATCGCCAGGATCGTGCCTGCCAGATCGTTGCTGCCCTGTGGCTCGTTGTAGATACGGCTGTTGTAGAGAGCAAAGAGATCGGCAAATGTATCGAAATGGTTCAGATAGTGGAAACGGGAGTCGATGGCCGGAATCCCTTTCTGAGCTTTCCCCCGGTAACTCCACAAATGTGTCATGTCGATCTCTCCTGGTTTATAATGCCATCCCGGATTCCAGGAAATCACCTTTTTCCCTTTGGAGCGGACATAGGCGACCATTTCGGGTACGAAATCTGGATGGGTGAACTGCACCTCGTCTGTCCCGATATGAAGGAAAGGGACATCGAACGTTTCGCAAACCTCGTCGATCAGTAGTTTCAGTATCTTCATCCCTTCCGGACTTTGCATGTCGTGACGGAAAGTACGGATAAAAGCAGCACTATGTCCCGGCATATCGATCTCCGGAATCAGGAGAACATGATGCTGCTTGCAGAACTCGACCAATTCCTGCGCCTCTTCCAGCGTGTAGTATTTTCCCGGCTGGCGGGTCGTGTTGACGCTGTCGTTCAGCATCGGGAACACCTTGCTTTGAAGGCGCCATGCCTGGTTTTCCGTCAGGTGCCAGTGAAAGACATTTATCTTGTAACGTGCCAGAATCGCTATTTCCCGTTTCAATTCGTCCATCGATATATAGGTCCGTCCCACATCCTGCATGAAGCCGCGGATACGGAAGGCGGGCCAGTCGGTGATCTCGCATCCGGTGATTGCGATGCTGTTGCTTTTCTTTTCCGTCAGTTGGTGTAATGTCTGGATCGCCCTGTAAACACCCGTTTCCGTAATGGCATCGATCTCTATTTCTTTTGATGTGACACGCAGTTTATAGGCTTCGTCGTGATTGAAAGGAATATCGGGAAAATCCTCGACCCATTTGACCGAGAGTGCCGGATGGCTTGACGGGTTACCTGTTACCAGGTTATCTGCCGGTTGTTTCATGCCTGTGGAACAGACGTTTTCCGTAAGAGAAACAAAAGTTCCCACATATAGGAACTTTTCTCCGTTCCAAATCACTTTTTGTGGCCAGGGAAGCAAGTGAGGAGTATTGGCTGCTTGCCCAGCCAATATCCCCACATATAAACTTACTAATATGAACAGTATGCGTTTCATATAAGGACTACTTGACCAGGTCGGTCAGTTTGACAGCCTGAAAAGTCATATGAGCGACGCTCGATTCGTAGAAGATGCCGACTGTTTCCTTGTCGATCATGGACAGGCAAGAATACCCCCAGCTTTCGTCTTCATCCAGTGTCACCTGGTTAGAGAGCGGCCAGGTCATGCCTCCGTCGGTACTTACTTTTATGGTGATATGGTTACGTCCCTTCGTTGTGTTCGGGTTGGAAAAGATCAGCAGGTCTTTTCCCGTGATGTTGTCTTTAGCGTCCACGTGTATGAGGCTTGCCATACAAACCGGTTCTTGCAGGGCACTGCGGCTGGATGGATGTTCGTACCAGGTCTTGCCCAGATCGCGCGTGATGGCTACGGCGCGGCTGCCTCCCCGATTGTCACGCATGTTCAACATCAGGACACCCGGTTCGACTTCGGCTACTTGAGCCTCGGTGGTGTTCGTACGTGCTAGGTTATGCAGATGCCAGGTGGTTCCTCGGTCTTTGCTGTACATGATGCCGGCATTCGGTATGCGGGTGGAATCGATGAACTGGATCGGGAAAACCAGTGTCCCGTCTTTCATTGTGATACCTCGGCCCGGTCCCTGCAATAGGAAGTACCAGGAAGGATCTTTCACCTGCGGAGTGATATTGATCGGCTGGCTCCAGGTCTTGCCGTCGTCTTCGCTTTTGACAAGCATCAGCTGGGCGGTACTGTCGGTTGACATGCCCGGCATGGAATTCCACCACGCACGTCCGTTCCCCATACCGTGTGTCCAGGCTGCAACGATCCAAATCGTATTTGTCTTTTCATCTACCAGGATAGACGGGTCACCCACGCCATTCTGTGCGTGAGGCAGTCCGCCCGTTTCTCCGAATGTCATCGCAACGCGCATCGGTTCCCAAGTCTGCCCCTTGTCGGTGCTGCGGCTTACCCCTATATCGACCATTTCCTGCAAGTCCACACTGCTGTTGTAGCGGATATCGTACACACCCAAAAGCGTCCCCTTATTGGTCGTCACCAGCCCCGGAATACGGTAGGCCGAAGCCCCGTCGTCACCGGCATGGCGGACACCGATTCCCATACGGCGGATATCTGATTTGCCGTCCCACACGATTGTTGCTGGCATATTGTTGACTTCAGCCGTGGGCATCTGGACGGTAAAGGTGGTCAGCAGGGATGCATCCGGTTTCATCTCGATGCTGATCCAATAGTAGTTGACACCTTCCACCATCGGTTGGTTGCTGGTGAAGGTCACAACATTAGTGATGTCAGTCACTTCGCTCTGTTTGATGGAGTAGGCGGGATTAGCAGCCTTTGTCTTGCCTTCTGCATGGCTGGAAATGTAGGAAACCGGACGGTAATGCTTTCCCTGTCGGGAAGTCGCTTCAGTTCCGCTGTAGAACAAACGTAAAGCTTTTATGTCGTTTAAGTCGATTCCTTCTTTGAATTGTAAGGAAAGCTTGTTGAGTACATCTCCTTTGTGTGCCTGTATACGCATTTCTACCAGGATATTGTCTGTTCGGTCGATCAGTATCGGGATCTGCGGCTTTCTGACAAACAAGCTGTCGGCGGCAAAGGCAGTCTGCATGAAGAGAAGAAGGCTGAAGTAAAGAAAGATTTTTCTCATGATGTTTTTTGTTGATTAAGTTATTATAAAATAGAATTTCCAAAGATAATGACATTTGCAGGAAAAGTCAATACCTTTGGAAACCTTACAATATTTACTTGTCGGTCATGTTGACCGTTTTCGGACGTAAGAAGATGACTTCCACCACTAAGGCGACGAATACCAATCCGGCCATCATTGCGAAATCATGTCCTAAGTTACCGGCATCCGTCGATTCGCCCAACAGTTTTGTGATGATTGCGCCGGCAAATACTCCAGTCATGTTCATGATGCCGTAGGCGGTTGCCCGGTAGCGCGGCGATACGAACTGACAGAGGATTGGCATGTTGTTAGCGTCGAAAATACCGAAGCCGATACCGAAACAGAGTCCGCCGCCTACAATCATGGCGAAACTGTTACCGAATCCTAACAACAGGAGTGCCGGAATGGTGAAAGCAAGCCCGATAGAACCGGTATAAATACGTCCACGTATATTCCGCTGAATCCATTTGTCGGACAAGATACCGCCCGCAATCACTCCGATGAAGGAAGAAATCGCAATCGTGAAGGTGGACAATGGTCCGGCTTCCGACATATCGATGGATAAATTCTCCGAGAACAAGGTCGGCAGCCAGTTTTTAGTGGCCCAACCCGGCAAGCTCGAAGTGGCGAAGTAAAGCAGGATAATCCAGAATGAAATGTTGACAAACAACATTCCCATTCCCTTTATCGCCGCTTTCACCGGATTTTCTTTTGGTCCGTGTTCCGAATCCGGTTTGGCGACCGTATGGTCTTTTTTCTCTTTCAGAAAAAAAATCAGAACGAGACTGTACGCGATCCCGATAATTCCGAACCAGTGGAATGTTGTTTCCCAGCTGTATGCTCCTGCAATCGTGGCCCCGAAACCACCCAATGCCTGTCCGGTGTAAAGTCCGGTCATGTGGATTCCGACAGCTAATGAACGCGTTTTTTCCTGGTGATAGTCCGTGATCAGCGAAAGTCCGGCAGGGATGTACAAGGCTTCGCTGACTCCCATAATGGCGCGGAGAATATAAATCTGGTTGAAATCAGTCGAATACCCCATCATCAGCGTAACGAATGACCAGACAAAAAGACTGCCCACGATCAGCCATTTCCGGTTGATCCTGTCGGCGATCATTCCGGCAACTGGGCTCATCAAGCCATATATCCATAAGAATACCGCCATCAGGCGTCCGAAGTTCGTGGCAGATTCCAGTTCGGTAATATCGATCATCATGGCAGACTTCATGGTTGAAAGCATCTGTCTGTCCATGTAGTTTAACAAAGCCACGCCCCAAAGCAGGGCGACAACGATCCAGGGATAGTATTTCTTATTGTTTGTCATAGCCCTGAAAGAATTTCCTTACATAAAAGATGGCATTTCAAAAGCATCCGGGGGATGTGGAACGGACCTTTGTACATGTTCCCTTTTGCTGGTTGCGAGAGTGTCCCGTCGTAATGAAAATAGCCGAACCATTCACCGTATTCCTTGTCCGGGAAACGAGCATATGTGTATTCGTTTATCTGCTTGTGCATTTCCAGGTATTTGGGATCGCCTGTAGCTTCATAGGCATACAGCGTAGCGATGATAGTTTCACACTGTGGCCACCAGAACTTCATATCGTGCCAGTATTCCTGCTGTGGGCGATTCTTGCAATCCCTGAAATAGGTGATTCCGCCGTGTGTTTTGTCCCAACCCCATTCCCAGGACCAATCCAAGACAGTGAGCCCCATCTGCTTCAGCTGTGGGTCCCAGTTCCGGTGTTTGGCCTCTTCGAGGATGAACCAAGCAGTCTCGATGGAATGGCCCGGATTGATGGTCCGGCCCAGAATCGAATCGATGAATTCGCCGTTCGGCCCGACTGTTTCCAGAATGGCTTTAAACTCCGGTTTCATGAAATCATGATGCAGTTCGGCTATCGACTCGTCTATCTGGCGTGTCAGCACAGGGTCGTCTATTGCTTCCCGGATGCGGGCGGCGGTGTCGATCAGGATCATGCAAAAGGAATGTCCTTTTGCTACGAATCCTTCTCTGAATTTGGGCTCTAATGTGCCCGGCGTGTTTTTGTAATAGAGAATTTGATTGAACAGCTTGACCGCCTTTTCTGCATAGCTCTTGTCGCCGGAAGCGATCGAATACTGAGCCATTGCGATTGCGGCAAACGTTTCGGAAAATACATATCGGCGTTTTCGTACGGGAGTTCCTGTTTTCGTCACCTCGTAAAACATGCGGCCGTCGGTATCGAAACAATATTTCTCAATAAAGTCGATTCCGTTTTTACAAGCTTCCAGCCATTCGGCCCGTTTTTCGAGGCTGTTATAAGCATAAGCAAGAATAAAAGCGAACCGTCCTTGAAACCAGACCGATTTGTTCGTGTCCAGCAGCGAACCGTCCCGGTCCAGACAGGTGAAGTAGCCTCCGTTCTCATGATCGATACCGTATTTCAGCCAGAAAGGTAGAATGTCGGTCAGTAAATCGTGTTTGTATTTTTCGCCCCAATATCCGAGGTATTCGGACGGTTTTGTTGTGTCGTTCATGGCGTTTATGGATTTAGAATTTATTGCATCTGTCGAAAAAACGAATCGCTTCCAGTTCTGCCTTCATAGCGGCCTCTTCCGCATCCGTCATATTTTGGAACGGTGTCCGGTTTTTACCTAAATCGAGCCCGATTAGCTTCATGATCCGTTTGCCACCTACGATATTGCCGCGATAACGGCAGATTACGTTGATCACTTCCTGTGAGAAGTTCTGGCGTTCACGTGCTGTTTCGAGGTCGCCGGCAGCCCAGGCTTCGAGTATCCCGGTCAGTTCTTTGCCGTTGTAGTTGGTTGTCCCTCCGATGCCGCCTTGTGCACCGCCCATTGCCAGGCATGGAAGGATTGTCTCGTCCTGTCCGTGAAGCATATCGAATTTGCCGTCTTTATATAAGCGGCACTGGTTGTATTCGTAAAGGCTTTCGTATGTATATTTGATACCGGCGAAGTTCGGGATACGCCCGTCCACCGCTTTCAGTAATTCGACCATCGGTAGAAAAGCACCGTTGAAGGCCGGGATGTGATAGTAATAGAAAGGAAGTTCGGGTGCTCCGGAAGCGATTTCTTCGCAGTATTTTACCAATTCTTCTATCCGGTTCACTTTCGGGAAAGGAGAGGCCATGGCTCCGATTCCCCAGGCTTCGATCTTTTGGGCATGTGCAGCCAGTTTGTGACTCGATTTTACGCAGGTGCTGCCTACGTGTACAATGACTTTGAATCCGGCAGGTGCCACTTCTACCCATCTTTCGGCCAGTTTCATGCGCTCTTCGTCGGTCAGCATATAGCCTTCTCCTGAAGATCCGTTGATAAACACTCCCTTTAAGCCGTTTTTAACCAAAAGCTTGGCATATGCTTCTATCGGTTCGTAATTTACTTCCCCGTTTTCGTAGAACGGTGTGAAAGGTGCATCAATTAAGCCTTTAATCTTTTCCATTATTTGAGCGATTTAATGTGTTTTACTATCCGGCATTTTTAAATACCTGACAAATATAAATAAAAT
>DXRF01000010.1:0-22672 GCA_019411205.1 Parabacteroides sp.
CTTCCACCTCGTTGCGTGTCGCGTCTGCCGCCGCTCCTACCAAACCGGTCAGTTTCTCCAGAATTTCTTCTTTCGACAATTTTCCCGTAGTCACAACGGTTTCTTCACCTGCCGCAACTTCGTCTGTTTTGACTTCTGCTTCAGATGTCTCTTCTGCTGTAACTCCGGCGTCCGGTGTTTCGTTTGTTACAACTGCCTCCGCCGTGTTTTCCGGTGTTGTTTCCGGAGCCTTAGTTTCTTCCAATTTGCCGTTTTCTTCAGTGGGCAAATTAGCTTCGTGAGTGTCCTTCATATTCAATCGCATTTAGGAAAAGGATAAATGTATCCTATATCAAGTCACAAATTAAAGTAAATATTTTGGGATTACAGCATTTGGGAGCAAATAATTTACAGGTAGATGTTAAATTAGGCACGGATTTCACCAAATTTGGTCTCATCCGTGCCTAAATATAATCTATGTTTGAAATTATCCTAAGAACGAGATCAGTACACCGGCGGCTACGGCAGAACCGATAACGCCGGAGATGTTACTGGCCATGCAGTACTGAAGTACATGGTTTTTGGGATCGTATTGCAATGCTATTTCATTTGCAACACGGGAAGCCATCGGTACGGCACTCAGTCCGGTCGCTCCGATCAGCGGGTTGATTTTCTTTTTCGTAAAGAGGTTGAACAGTTTGACGAAGAAGATACCACCTGCAATGGAAAGGGCGAATGCAAGGAAACCTCCGATTACGATACCGATTGTCGTGAAGTTCAGGAATGCTTCGGCTGTCATGGTCGCGCCGACCGATAATCCTAAGAAGATGGTCGCTGCATTCATGATGCTGTTCGAAGCAGCATCGAACAGGCGGAATGTATTGGTTCCGATCTCCTTGACCAGGTTACCGAACATCAGCATACCGATCAATGGCACCGCACTCGGCACGAACAGGGCCACGACTGTAGTCACTACGATCGGGAAAATGATCTTCAAGACACGCAGGTTTTTAATTTCCGTAGTGGACGGATATTTCTTTTCCTGCTCCTTCATATTGATGCTAAGCTCTTTCTTTGAACAAAGAAGTTTGACTACCAGCGGGATGATAACCGGAACCAGCGCCATATAGGAATAAGCGGCAATCGCTATCGGGCCTAACAGATGGGGGGCCAGTTTGATGGTTGTAAAGATAGCGGTCGGTCCGTCCGCTCCTCCGATAATTCCTAAAGAAGCTGCTTCTTTAGGCGTGAATCCCATCAGGATGGCTACCAGCAGCACGGTAAAAATACCCAGCTGTGCCGCCGCTCCGAATATGGACAGGCGCAGGTTGCGCAGCATCGGTCCGAAATCCGTCAACGCTCCCACACCCATAAAGATGATAGGAGGAAGGAACCCAGTCTTGATCAGCATGTAGTAAATGAAGTTCATCAGCCCCAACTCATGCGCGATGTCATGGAGCGGCATCTCCCAAATGTTCTTCATCACTCCGTGCACGTTGATCATGCCGTTTTCGTCGGCCTGTATCACACCCATATCGCCTCCGGGGAAGTTGGCGAGCAACACGCCGAACGCGATCGGTACGAGCAGTAGCGGTTCATACTGTTTTTTGATACCCAAATAAAGCAGTATGAACGCAATGGCATACATGATCAGGAACTGCGGTTCAGCAATGATATTGCTGAACGCAGTCATTTCATACAGATTTTGAAATATCTCGTTCATTACTGTATCGTCATTAATACGTCATCTTCAGAAACCGCGTCGCCGGAAGCTAAGCAGATCGCAGTGACTGTTCCGCCAAACTCCGCACGTACGGCGTTATATGTCTTCATGGCTTCCACATAGCAAAGTACGTCGCCTTCCTTTACAACATCTCCCACTTTTACTGGCGTGTCCGAAGCTCCTTTCACCAGGAAGAATTTACCTTCCAGCGGTGAGAGCACTTCTTTGCCGGCACCGGCCGGAGCCGTAGCAGCAGGGGCGGATGTTGTGGCCGGAGCCGCCTGTGTTTCTGCCGGGGTGGTATTCGCCGTGTCTCCGAATGCGACGGTCACCTTGTAGGCTTGGCCGTTCACATCGACGGTCATGACCTGCGGAGTCGTCGGCATGGCCATTGTCATGCTGGCCGGGGTTGCCGATGATGGAGTGTCGGCTGGTTGGGCAGCCGTTTGTTTTTCGGCTTTTCTCTTGGCCACGTCGGCTTTGAATTCCACTTTGGCTTTTCCTGAACGATAGGCTTCGTATTGTGCCGGGTGCATGGCGTATTCAAACAGTTCTTCGTCGTCTTCGCCTGTTTCCCATTGTTTTTCGTTCATTAGCTTGCGATACTTGTCGAGTGCGTCAGGATAGTTGTCCTGAGGGTTCCCTTCGAAGAATTTGCGTCCTTCGGCTTTCGCTTTCTCGATGATTTCAGGTGCTAACGGGCCTGGCAGACGTCCGGCTTTGCCTAAGATCATGTCCCAGATATCGTCGGCGATCATGCTCCAGCGGGCTTTTCCTTTTTCCATCTGCATCACGTTCATGAGCGCCAGGTTCTTGACATACTGGCTGAACGGGGTGACCAATGGAGGATAGCCGACACGCGGCCATACATAAGCCACTTCGTCGAACAGCTTGATCAGTAGCTGATCCTGGCTCATGAGCGGCTTGTTGTTTTTGATATTGCTCTTGTTGATGGTCTCCAGGTTCTTTTCGAGGTCTGACATGAGGCTTCCCATCATACCGCCCGGCAGTCCCGGACCGATCAGCAACGAGTTCATCAAGCGGTTCTTCGGGCTGATATACAAACCGAGGAAGTCATCCATGAATTCCTGGATCAGGCTGCGGACTTTCATATACGCCTCCATGTTGATTTCCGGTACTTTGTAGCCGGCATCTTTCAACATCGCCTGTACGGTCAGCAGGTCCGCATGGCCTGTACCCCACGAAAGCGGTTCCATGCCTACGTCGATGTAGTCGCAACCGGCGTTGCATACTTCCAGGATTGAGGCCACATTGAATCCGGGGCCGGCATGGCTGTGATACTGGACTGGAATTTCCGGATGTTTGGCTTTGATGTTTGCAACGATCTGTCCTAAGGAATGAGGACGACCGATACCGGCCATATCCTTGATGCAGATCTCGTCTGCTCCCAACTCGATCAGTTCCATTGCCATCTTGGTGTAATAGTCCACTGTGTGGATCGGAGAGTGGGTGATGCACAACGAACATTGCGAGATCATCCCTGCCGCTTTCGCATATTTGATGGAAGGAGCGATGTTGCGGACGTCGTTCAGGCCGCAGAATGTACGGGCGATATCTGTTCCCTGCGCCTTCTTCACCTGATAGAACAACTGGCGAACATCGTCGGGTACGGGACTCATACGCAGGCCGTTCAGTGCACGGTCCAGCATGTGGGTTTGTATACCGGCTTCATGGAACGGTTTCGTCCATTCGCGTACGGCTCTGTTTGGGTTTTCACCGAATAATAAGTTTACTTGTTCAAATCCTCCGCCATTGGTCTCTACGCGGGCGAAGCATCCCATCTCGATAATGGCCGGTGCCACCCGTGTTAGTTGGTCTACGGTGGGGACATATTTTCCGGCAGATTGCCACATGTCACGGAAGACCAAACTAAATTTGATTTCTCTTTTCATGATACTATGTTATGTATAAATGCTATTATAATTTCTCGATTTTAACGACTTTTCCTTTTCCTCCTGTCATAACGCTTACAGCCGATACGATTGCAGCGGTTGTCTGGTTCGTAATGCCGACAGCAGCAGCTGTAGCAGCCTGCCTTTGTGGTGTCGTTTGCTTTTTAACAATAATCTCTTCGGGCGCATATTTGTTTACCAGTACGATCAGGCCCTTCCCAAGATAGATAACGATCATCAGGATAGCAAAAACAGTGGTCATTCCTACGATCATTAACAAAAGTCCAATTTCTATGTTTTCCATACTCATCTATTGACGGGAAAGCGTGCGGTTGGTGTGGCTGGCACAATCCTTCCCAAGTTAAAAATTCTGCCACAAAGTTAGAGAAATGTCTGAAACTCACTTATAGATTCTTCATAAAAAATATGAAAAGGGTTTGGAGTTTTCGTATCTTTGCCTCCTTGAAAACAATTTGTAATTAAATCATGGGAAACTTCTTTAAATCACTGTTCTCTTCCTCTAAGGCGGCAACGCCCGAAGAAGAAAAAAGCAAGAACGATCAGAAAAATTTCGATATTCTGAAATACGACGGTGTCCGTGCTCAGAAGATAGGCCAAGTGGCATATGCCATCAAATGTTTTACTGGAGCGTTGAAGTTGCAGGAAGATTTCGAGACGATGGCTTATCTGGTCGCAGCCTATACGGCGGCGAATAAGACGGAGGAAGCGCTCGGAGTGTTGAACCGCATGGTGGAACTTGAACCGGATCATATCAATACGCTTCTGACAAGGGTGAACGTGCTTTTCATGCTCGACAAGGATGCAGATGTGATCGCCGATTGCCGGCATATTCTCGAATTGGAAGAGACGAACCATTTGGCGTGGTTCCTGATGGGAAAAGCGAAGCGGACGACTTCCGATTCCTTGGGGGCTATTGCCGACCTGACGAAAGCGATTGCCTTGAAAGAAGATTTTACGGATGCCTATCTGATGCGTGCTCGGATATTGTTGTCGATGCAGCAGGCGACCGAAGCGCTTCCCGATGTGGAAAAAGCCATCACGTTGGCTCCGGAAGAAGAAACGTCCTACCTGTTGCGCGGTCGTATCCACGAAGCGATGGGAAATATCGACGCCGCTACTGCCGATTACCAGAATGTGTTGGAGTTGAATCCGTTCAATGACGAAGCGATGTTGCTCGTCGGCCAGCTTCTGATCACGCAGGGACGTTTGGATGAAGCGATCACTTTCTTTGACGAAGCGATCGACCTGAAGCCGGATTTCGGCAAAGCATATGCCGAACGGGGTCGTGCCAAAAATCTGAAAGGAGATAAGGAAGGGGCCTTCGAAGACCTGAAAAAATCCATCGAGTTGAACCCTGATGGCGACGAAGCTCGGAAGTTGGAAGGGCAGCATACGAACTTCAATGATATGTATAAGGGGGGAATATTCTGAAAGGATTCTACTGTGTTTTGGGTGTTGTATGGCTACGTAAGATCGTATTTTATAGAAAGAAAATAGAATCAACTCTTTGTTTATTAAAAAAAAGCCTCTATCTTTGCAGCCCAAATTGGTATGAGAATAAGATAATAATAAATAATATATAGAAAGATGAAAAGAACATTTCAACCTTCCAATCGGAAAAGAAAGAAGAAGCACGGCTTCCGTTCAAGAATGGCTACAGCTAATGGCCGCAGAGTATTAGCTTCTCGTCGTGCTAAGGGAAGAGCTAAATTAACGGTTTCTGACGAATACAACGGATAATTCTTTCCGTTAGAAGATTTTTCATAAAGAAAGTAGAGGTTTTTACTAAAAAGCCTTTACTTTCTTTGTTTTAACGGCTTTGTTTTCTACTTTTGATCCGCCTACAAATACGAGATAGAAATGAAAGACTTTTTGGTTAAACTGATAAAAAATCCGTACGTCTTAAATTTGTTGCTGGCTGTGGTCGTGGCATGTGCTTTGGTGTTCGGAACACTGAAGTGGCTCGACTCGTACACCCGGCATAACGAGGCTGTGGTAGTGCCGGATGTCAAAGGGTTAGGATTGGAAGAAGCCGCTGAATTTTTCAAGAATAGTAATCTGCGCTATAACGTGATCGACTCCGTCTTTTCGAAAGACGTGAAGCCCGGTGCGATTGTCGAGCTGGCCCCGATAGCCGGTTCGAAGGTGAAGGAAGGGCGTATCGTGTTCGTCACTGTAAATGCGCTCACTTCGCAGATGGCGACAATACCGGAAGTGGAAGATCTCTCGTTCCGGCAGGCTTATGCCATTTTACGTGCCCGCGGTTTCGAGAAAATCGAGATCGAATATGTTCCCGGAGATTTTAAAGATCTGGCTATTGGTGTCGAGTTGCACGGGCGTGCCTTGCAGAAAGGCGAGCATGTCCCGCTTGTCGCTCCTTTGATATTGAAGGTCAGCAGTGGCGATGCCGAGATGCCGGCCGACTCACTTGGACTACCGGATGACAGCGTGCCGGTCGAATCGTTGGATAGTGAAGAAGAAAACTGGTTTTAACTATGGATGAGTTTTTGGACGAAATGGATGATGAACAGGTAGACGACCTGTTGCAACCGGAAGAGGGCGAAGATAAGGCTCCTCAACTGTATGAACACTTCCGCTTCGTTGCCGATCGCGGACAGTCGTTGTTGCGTGTGGATAAATTCTTGGTAGACCGGATGTTCGGTGCTACCCGCAACCGGATACAGTCGGCTGCCGATGCCGGTTGTATCATGGCGAACGGCAAACCTGTGAAAAGCAATTACCGGGTGAAACCGGAGGATGTCGTGACGATCATGATGACACGGCCTCCGCGGACTTTTGAGATTCTCCCTGAAAATATCCCAATAAAAATCATGTACGAAGATGACGATCTGCTGGTGGTTGATAAACCGGCAGGGTTGGTCGTGCATCCCGGACACGGAAACTATACCGGTACACTGGTGAATGCCCTTGCCTGGTATTTGAAAGACGATCCTACCTACGATCCTAACGATCCGGCTTTGGGACTTGTTCATCGTATCGATAAAGATACGTCTGGTCTGCTGGTTGTAGCCAAAAAGCCGGAAGCGAAAGCAAACCTCAGTTTGCAATTTTTCCATAAAACGACTAAGCGCGAATATCGGGCGCTCGTGTGGGGTATCGTACGCGATGATGAAGGACGGATCGAAGGCAATATCGGTCGTAACCCGCGTGACCGTATGCAGATGACGGTTTTCCCGGAAGGTGACCAGGGGAAGACGGCAGTTACCCACTATTCTGTCCTGGAGCGCTTGGGATATGTCACATTGGTGAAATGCCGCCTCGAGACCGGACGCACGCATCAGATACGTGTCCATATGAAATATATCGGGCATACACTGTTCAACGATGAACGTTATGGTGGAAACGAGATCCTGAAAGGAACAACCTCTTCTAAATATAAACAGTTTGTCGATAACTGTTTCGCCATCTGTCCGCGGCAGGCGCTCCATGCCAAGACGTTGGGCTTTATTCATCCGACTACAGGCGAGGAAATGTTTTTTGATTCCGAAATACCGGCCGACATGACTGCGTTGATCGATAAATGGCGTGTATATGCAAATACTAAAGAACTATAGATGATGAAAAGGAACATTGCTATTGTTGCCGGAGGCGATTCTTCCGAAATCGTTATTTCATTAAAAAGTGCGGAAGGAATCTTCTCTTTTCTTGATAAAGATAAATATAATGTATATATTGCCATCGTAAAAAGAGACGAATGGGCAGTAAAACTTCCCGGCGGGGAACACACACCAATAGATAAGAATGATTTTAGTTTCCGTGAGAACGGCGAGGTCAGGCATTTTGATTTTGCCTATATTACGATCCACGGTACCCCGGGAGAAGACGGACGTCTGCAAGGATATTTCGATATGATCGGAATGCCGTATTCCTCTTGTGGAATGTTTGTAAGCGCACTTACGTTCAACAAGTTCGCTTGCAATCATTATCTGAAAGGATTCGGTGTCGACATCGCCCGCTCCATACATTTGTTTAAGGGGCAGACCGTGACGGAGGAAGAAGTGGTCAGCCGTCTGGGGCTTCCGGTCTTTGTGAAGCCGAACGATGGTGGCAGTAGCTTCGGAGTGACGAAAGTGAAAGAGGCCTCGGCTATCCAGCCAGCGATCGCTAAAGCTTTCAGCGAAGGCAGGGAAGTGGTCATAGAAAGTTTTATCGACGGAACGGAGGTGACATGTGGTTGCTATAAGACTGCTGACAAGAAGGTGGTATTCCCGCTCACCGAAGTCATTACGGATAACGAGTTCTTCGATTTCGACGCCAAGTATAACGGACAGGTACAGGAAATTACGCCTGCCCGTGTTTCTGCTGAACTGACGGAAAAGGTGCAACGCGAGACATCGAGGATTTACGACATATTAGGAGCGAAAGGTTTGATCCGTGTGGATTATATCATCCCGAAGGACGGTGAACCGAAATTGCTCGAAGTCAATACGACTCCCGGTATGACGGCAACCAGCTTTATTCCGCAACAGGTGCGGGCTGCCGGTCTGGAGATGAAAGATGTGATGACAGATATTATAGAAAATGAGTTTAACTGATTGACAATGAACAATTGCCAATCGCCAATTATATGAGAAACGGATTGTCGATTGCCAATTGTCAATTGTCCATTGTCAATTGTCAATTATAAAAATATGGAAGTTCCTATTAATGATTTTGACGATATCCGTCCGCTGAATAACGACGAGGTGAAAGATGCGATTGAATCGCTGATTGCCAACGAAGATTTTGAGCGGGCCTTTCGGTATATAAAGCCGGATGTGGATTGGAAAGAGTTTTCAGAAACCATGCGTTCCTTTAAGACAAAGGAGGACTTCAAAGCGAAGTTGGCGTATGAAGCGGTAATGATGGTGGCAAATAAAACTACCTTCTCACTGACAGTTTCCGGTCGCAGCCGTTTGCCGAAAGATAAAAAGCCTTGTACCTTTATTTCTAATCACCGCGACATTGTACTGGATGCCTCTTTCTTGAACGTTATGCTGTATGATGTAGGGTATGGAATGACACAGGTGGCTATTGGTAATAACCTGCTGATCCGTCCGTGGATCGAAACGTTGGTCCGTCTGAACAACAGCTTTATCGTGAAGCGCAATGTCCCGGTACGCCAGATGCTGGAAGTGAGTAAAGTTCTTTCCACTTATATCCGGCATACAATTACGGAGACAAAAGAGTCTATCTGGATCGCGCAGCGTGAAGGTCGGGCCAAAGATTCGGACGACCGTACCCAGGGCAGTATCCTGAAGATGCTGAACATGAGCGGCGACAAGGATATCCTGTCAAACTTGATGGAACTGAATATTTTCCCGGTTGCAATCTCATACGAGTTCGATCCGTGCGATTTCTTGAAAGCAAAGGAATTCCAGCAGAAACGCGATGATCCGGACTTTGTGAAGAGCCAGCGTGACGACTTGTTGAGCATGGAGACCGGTATCTTGAATAACAAGGGACGTGTTCATTTCACCTTGACTTCTCCGATTAACGACCAGTTGGCAAAATTGGACCCGAATATGGAGAAGAACGAGTTGATCGCCACTATTGCTTCCATTATCGATAAGGAGATTTACAAGCACTATCGTTTCTATCCCTGCAACTATGTTGCCTATGATATGCTGACAGGCACACGCCGTTTCAGCGAACATTACGGGGTGAAAGACAAAAAGCAGTTTGAAGATTATCTGCAAGGACAATTGGATAAGATCGTATTGCCGAATAAGGACGAAGCATTTCTACGTACGAAAATCTTGGAAATGTATACGAATCCGTTGAAGAATTTTTTTGCTAATCAGGAATAAGACCGAACATATTTCATCACGATCTTTTTAGGCCCGGATTTCACACTGTGTGATCCGGGCCTAAATTATGTCTGTTAGTAAGCAGGGTTTTGTTCCATCTTCTTCTATTTATTTTCTTTCGCATAATTCGACGGGCTCATACCGAACTGCTTGATGAAGGCGGACCAGAAATAAGATTGGGAGCTGAAACCTGTCGCTTCCGAAATCTCATATATCTTCATATTCCCCTGTATCAATAACTCAGCTGCTTTTTTCAGGCGGCTTATCTTGATCAACTCATTAGGAGTCAGGTCGGAGATGGCACGTATCTTCCGGTACAAGGTCGGGCGGCTCAAGTGCATCAGGTCTGCGATCATGTTTACATCTAAGGCCGGATTGCCGATATGCTCGTTGATGATTTCGTTCAGCTTTTCCAGAAAACTTTCGTCTGCTTTGGTATAGGCCATTGATTTCATGTTCGCTATCGGAGAGTTGAAATAGAATTTACGTATATTGTCGCGGTTGGAGATCAGATTGGAAATCTGTGCCATCAACAGATTGGTGGAGAAAGGTTTGTCCAGATAAGCGTCGGCTCCTAATTCCAGCCCTTCCAGACGTGACTGCATGGTGTTTTTAGCCGTCAGCAGTATGACTGGGATATGGCTGAATTCGATCTCCGTCTTCACCTCTTTCAAAAGGGTGAAGCCATCCATGACTGGCATCATTACGTCGCTGATGATTAGCTGGAAGCTGCGTTTCTTTAACAACGCGATTGCTTCGGCTCCGTTCCCGGCTATCTCTACATTGTATGACAGGTTGATTTCGTCAGCGATAAAAATAGCCATTTCCTTGTTGTCTTCGACAATCAGGATCGTCGGACGCGATTCGTCGTGGATGAACTCTGTCCTCAAAGGAACGGCCTGTGCCGTTGTTTCCTCTTCTGTTTGCTTGATGGATTCGGGCAGCTTGACGGGTAAGGTCAAGCGGAACATCGTCATAGATGGGCTATCGGTGAAGGTCTCTAACTTCAGACTGCCGTGATGCATCTCTGCCAGTGAGCGTGCCAAGGGCAAGCCGAGGCCTGTCCCCGGTTTGCCAACGGAGTCCCCTTCCATCCGGTAGAAGGGTTCGAATATCTTTTCCCTTAATTCAAAAGGGATAGGAGTGCCGTCGTTTATAAAATCAATCGTGAATGTCTCATAGTCGGGAGATAGTTGCAGGCGTACGATGATGCTGCCGGATGCGTATTTGATCGCGTTCGTAAACAGATTGCTGAATATCTTCGTGATCGCTTCCTTATCTACGAACACGTACAATTCCGGTAAAGATAAATCGAGGTTCAGTAGCAGGTTATGTGCCGTTGCCGATTCCTGGAATCGCTTGGCTGTGTCGTTTAAGAGCGAGACGATCTCTGTGCGGACAAAGCTGAGGCGGTATCCTTCTATCTCCGTTTTGCGGAAGTCCAACAATTGGTTGACCAATGACAGGAGGCGGGACACGTTTTTATCCATCAACGTAAGCGACTTATTCTCTTTTTCCCCGATCTTGTCAGATTTCAATAGCCGTTCGAGCGGGTTCTTGATCAGGGTGAGTGGTGTTCGGATTTCATGGGCGATGTTGATGAAGAAATCGATCTTGGCCTGATACAGTTCCTTCTCTTTTTGATCTTCGAACAGTTGCATGTTGTAGGCCATTGCCCGTTTGGTTTTCTGGCGCCAGGACCAGAAAGAGCCGGCGATGATAGCGAGAATGACGGCAATATAAGATGCATATGCGGTGTCTGATGCCCACCAGGGCGGCAAAACAGTGATGTTCAGCCGTGTCGGGGTGCTGCTCCAGTTGTTCGACAGGTTGGCGGCCCGTACCTCGAAGGTGTAATCGCCCGGATGTAATTCAGCGAAATAGACCGTGTTGCGTTCTCCGATCGGAATCCATTCCTTGTCCATATTTCCCATCCTGTATGCATACTGGATGGATTTAGGGGCGATGAAGTTGAGTGCGGAAAAGTTGATGCTGAATGTGGATTGCTTGTAGGTCAGCGTGATCTTCTTCGTTTCCGATTCGACGGAACAGTTGATGATGCGTTTCTCTCCGGCTTCATTCTGGATTTCGAGGCTTCCCAAGTGGACGTTCATTTTCTCGGCTGTCGGGATTACTTCGGAGGGCTTGAAATGAATAAAGCCCTTGACCGAACCGAAATAGAAAGTTCCTTCGTTGTCTTTGAAGGCGGAGTTGTCGTTGAATTGGCGAGTGATCAGCCCGTGAGATTCCGTGTAGGTCGTGATCTTACCCGTTCCGGTTTCCAGGCTGACCAGTCCGTTGGCCGTACTGATCCATAAGTTTTCGTTTTCGTCCGGTAGGATGCGGAAGGCAACATTGCTCGGCATACCGTTCTTTACGGTGTAATGCAGGGATTCGCCGGTCTGGAAGTCATATTTGATAACTCCTTCTACGGTAGCAAACCACATATTGCCGTCTTTGTCCTCGCAAGCGTCGTTGACGAAATTGTGGCGCTGGGTGTTCAACTTGTCGTACGGCAAATACATGCCGGTATTGCTGATCGGGTTATAATAGAAACTGCGGTTGAACATGCCGGTCCAGATTCTTCCTAAACGATCTTCGTAGATGCAGTTTACCGCGAAAGGGGGAAATTGCGGGGCATACAGGAAACGGTCGTTCAAGAAGTCATATTTATAGATACCGTCGTCGGTCCCGACATAAACTTGTCCCTCTTGCAATACTTTGATGCAACGGACGGTGCTATTCTTAACAGTCAGAGAATCTTTCAGCAGGTTGTAATGCTTGATGACCTTTCTCGTCTTGATATCCATCAGGTCGATACCGTGGATGACGTGTCCGATCCAGAGCCGGTCGCCTGATGCGGCCAAGCCCCGGATATTGGTGTGCGACAACCCATTCCCTCCTGGAACCGGTTGGTAGTTGGTGAATGTCCCGGTTTTCTTTTCGAGACAGTTGATACCCGCATCTTCCGTCCCGACCCATATATTGCCGTATGCATCGGTACAGATATCTCGGATCACTTCTCCTTTCATTGAATGTTGCCCGTCCCAGGGATAATGCACATGGAAGGGACGGAAAGGGGAATAGTAGTTGAGGCCGTTTTGGTGGAAACAAATCCAGATGCCGTTCTCCCTGTCCCGACAGAATGCAGAGATAAAATGGCTCGATAAGGCGTATGGGTCCAACGGGTCCTGGCGGATACGGGTACACTCGCCGGTGTTGACCTTATAGATAAACAATCCGGAGTCTGTCCCGATCCACAGTTCGTCCTTGTCTTTTTCGAGGAAGCTGTTGATCAGGATCGTAAGCTGGTTGATCTTTTGAATGTTTAGATCCTGGTAGTCGTGTGTAGCTGGGTCGAATATCTTCACGTCATCATGTTCGAAAGCGATGTAAATACGATCGGTCGTAGGAGAGGGATATAACATGGAGAGTTTGCGTGGCGTGTCCGGGGATGAATGGGCGAATACATTATAGGACTCAGTCGTCCCGTCTTCCGGATTCAGCCGTGAGATCAGCCCGTCCGAACTCCCGATCCAGATGCTGTTTTCGCGGGTAATGCAAAAAGTGGTGTAGCTTTGGTTGTCTTCCGGAGCGAAGATGCGGAACTGGCTGTCCTCCGTGTCGAACCGGATCAGGTTGCCGTCCATCAGTATCCATAGTTTATTGTCTTTGTCGAACTGGAAAATGTCGATTCTTTTATCTGCTGTGAAAGGAATGTGCCGGAACGCTTCTTTCTCATCGTTATAGTGGTATAATCCCGAAAGTGTCCCGACCCACAAATCGCCGTTCATGTCACAACCCAGGCATGTGATCCAGTTGCTTCCCAATGTTTCGGTTTCGTCGGGGTCGTTACGGAATACTTTGAACGTATATCCGTCGAAGCGGTTCAAGCCGTCGCGCGTCCCGATCCAGATATATCCTTTCTTGTCCTGCACGCAGCAAGTGGCCATGTTGTCGCTGAGGCCGTTTTCGACCTGATAATGGCGGAAAAGGTAGTTACTGTCGTCTGCATATGTCCGGGTAAGACAAAATATGAATAGGATGGATAAGATTAACTTCAGATGTTTCATATATGACTTCGCTATTGTGGGCGAAAGATACTGAAAAATGCATTATGGATTTCCTTTTATTGTATCACGGATTTCATAAATCATCTCAATAAGGGTGATAACGGCAGAGAATGAGATGAATACGGAAAAGATTGCAACAAGGTCAAACAAACCGGCCATAGGGGAATCGATACATTTGTACCATGTGAAACACGGGTAATAAAAACCTTTTATTCTAATTATTATATGAATACTCTCATTACAAAACAAGGAATCGGAACGAAAGTTCAACTCTGCACAATGATGTTTATGCAGTATATGCTGAGTGCAGTCTGGTGGGTCCCTCTGGCCGCTTATCTTTCCCATACGCTTAAATTGGAAGTGTACCAGGTGTCGCTGGTGTTGAGTGCGATGGCTATCGGTGCGATGGCATCTTCTTTTATCGGTGCGATTGCCGACCGCTATTTTGCCGCCGAGAAGATCTTGGCAGTATTGAATATACTGACTGGTGCCTTTTTGCTCTTGGCAGCCCAGCAGACCTCATTTGCTCCGCTTATGACATGTGTCGTGTTGGCGATGCTTTGTCATATGCCGACACAGAGTTTGACCAGTACGATCGCCATGAGCCACACGCCGTCGGAACAGTTCCCGCGTATTCGCATGTTCGGATCGGTGGGATGGGTTGCTTCGGGTATCTTTAGTGTGATCGCCCTTCATGTGATGCATTTGTCTGCTTTCGACGATACGAACTTGCCGATGTATTGTGGTGCTGCCATTTGTTTTGTGGCTGCGCTTCTGAACCTGCGACTACCGCACACCCCGCCTTCGGTCGATAAGAGCGCCGGCATCTCGGTGATGGATATAACAGGGTTCAGCGCTTTCTCTCTGATGAAGGATAAGAATTACCGGGCTTTTATGATCTTGACGTTCTTGGCTATCATTCCGTTTAATTTGTATCATGTATATGGTTCGATGATTCTCGCCGACGAGCATGTACAAAATATAACGGTGACGTTGAACCTCGGACAGCTGGCTGAAATGTTTTTTCTGGTTATCACCACCTCTATACTGATAAAGTCCGGGATTAAGAATACCTTGATCTTCGGTATGATCGCCCTCGTGGTCCGGTATGCTTCGTTCTATATCGGTGCAGAGACCGGCCTGCAATGGTTCTATTATATCGGGATTATCGTACACGGGTTGATCTTCGGCCTCTTCTTTGTCGGCGGCCAGGTTTATACAGATAATGTGGCACCAAAAGAAATGAAAGCACAGGCACAGGGTTTGCTCTTCTTCCTGGTATGGGGCATCGGCTTCCTGATCGGGACGCTTTGGAACGGATGGCTGATCGGCCTTTTCCGTGACGGAGATAAATGTGACTGGCCTGTTGTCTTTGCCATCTCGACCCTGTTCTCGTTTGTATTATTGATCCTTTTTGTCTTTTTATTCAAACCGGTAGCATTAAAAACTGATAAATAACATAGAGTTGTAAAGTAATAATTTTATCAAACCCTTTTAATTCTCAAGATTAATATATTATCACGCGCCAGATGTCAAGCGGGCTGTCCAACAAGTTTAGACAGCCCGCTTTTATTGATGGGAATTAGCTCCGGGCACTTATTCTTCCTTTTTCATAGTTACTGTTTTTTTATTTGTTACGTGATCTGCAAATATGCATATTATATATGAATAGAAGGGTGGATTAGGAAGAATGTTTCTCTCGTCCTGATTTAGGTTGACCATGCCTCTCCGGTTTCACCTCTATTAAGTGAAAAAACAAAGACGTTACAATATTAATTAATCAACAAATACACAGGTATTAACAGCTATTACTACCACATCTTACCTTTTCGCCCTTAGTCGAAAAGGTTTTTGACCAGTGTCGAAAGGGCTTTTGACCAAGGGCGAAAAGGCTTTCGACTAAAGGCAAAAGGTCTATGAGCAGGCTGTTTGACAATAGAAGCATCTCCATTATCGCTAAAATAGAACCTTCCGGGGCCGACTCTATCCCTGATGAAGGCAGACGTAAGCGGTGAAACTCCTTTTACTACCGGCATTCATCTGTCCGATGCCGACAGAAAGGAATGAGACTGGCGTATGTTTCTTAACATACTCTTTTGAGTGACATAATGTTAGCCTTATTTCTTATCTTTGGGACAAGGACGTAAGAAACGCTTACAGTCTGCTAATTTTAAATCTGAATGAAGATGAGACCGGAAGATTACATCACCCGTGAGGGGAAGTTTGGTGCGCACAACTATCATCCCCTGCCTGTCGTTCTCCAGAAGGGAGAAGGTGTTTATGTTTGGGACGTGGAAGGAAAACGATATTTTGATTTCCTGTCCGGCTATTCTGCCCTGAGTCAAGGGCATTGTCATCCGAAGATCATTCAGGCACTTACCGACCAGGCACAGCAGTTGACACTGGTGTCGCGTGCTTTCCATACCGATATTTTAGGAGAGTACATGGAGTTTGCCTGCAAGTTCTTCGGGTATGACAAACTGCTGCCGATGAACACCGGGGCCGAGGCGGTCGAAACAGCTCTGAAACTGGCGCGGCGCTGGGGATACCGGGTGAAGGGGATAGCCCCTGAACATGCGAAGGTCGTCGTTTGCAGCGAGAACTTTCACGGACGGACGATCACGATCATTTCCATGAGTACCGATCCCAGTTCGTATGCGGACTTCGGACCTTATACGCCTGGTTTTATCAAAGTGCAATATAATAACGTGGCCGAATTGGAAGAGGCATTGAACGATCCGGACGTAGTCGGTTTCTTGCTGGAACCTATACAAGGGGAGGCTGGTGTGGTCGTCCCCGATGAGGGGTATTTGCGTAAGTGCTATGACCTCTGCCGGCAACATAACGTCCTCTTTATCGCCGACGAGATCCAGACGGGTATCGGACGCACCGGTAAACAGCTTGCCTGTGATTATGAGAATGTCCATCCTGACATACTGATTTTAGGTAAGGCCTTATCCGGAGGTGTCACTCCTGTCTCGGCGGTCTTTGCCGACGATGAGATCATGTTGACGATCGCTCCGGGTGAACATGGTTCCACCTATGGCGGTAACCCGTTGGCTGCCCGTGTGGCGATAGCTGCCCTTGAGGTGGTGCGTGACGAGCATCTTTCGGAGAATGCTTTCGAAATGGGTATCCTTTTCCGCAGTGAAATGGAGAAGATCGACAATCCGATGATCCGCCAGGTGCGCGGAAAAGGGCTTTTGAATGCTGTTGTCACTGAGCCGCGAGGTGGAAAAGCGGCCTGGGATATCTGTCTGGCACTGAAAGAAAAAGGATTGATAGCCAAGCCAACGCACGACCATATCATCCGTTTCACTCCCCCGTTGGTCATTGACCGGGATCAGATGATGGAGGCTATTGGCATTATTAAAGATACGTTCGCTCAATTTTGATTGCCTATGAAAATAAATGTGATAGGAGTACCTCTCAATTTAGGGTGTGACCGCGAAGGTGTGGAGCGCGCTCCGAACCATCTGCGTGAACGGGACCTGATGAGGATTATCCGTAAAAACGGACATCGGGCCTTCGATCTGGGTAATCTGTATGTCCCTTTGGTTTCGGAGGCGGATAAGTTTGCCAGAGGGCGGAGCTTGAAATATCTGGATGCGATTGTCGAAGTCAATAATAACCTGGCAGAGCTGGTCTACGACACGTTGCGCGGAGGGGCTTTCCCCTTGGTGATAGGCGGAGATCATTCGTTAGGGCTGGGCAGCGCGTCAGGGGTGGGAAAGAGCTTTGATGATTTCGGCATCATCTGGCTGGATGCGCATGGCGACATCAATACGAGCGAGACTTCTCCCAGCGGCAATATTCATGGGATGCCGCTTAGCGCCCTGATGGGGATGGGGAGTGAAGAATTAGTCAATATCTATGCGCCCGGCAATAAGGTGAACCCGCAGAATGTCTTCCTGATCGGGACCCGGAGCCTGGATGAAGGGGAGCAGGCTTTGATCGAGCGTGAGCAGTTAAGCGTTTATACGATGGACATGATCCACCTGAAGGGGATCGGTTTTGTTGCCGAAGATATCAAACGGAAGCTAAAGGAACGGAAGATACGGAATGTCCATTTCAGCATAGACGTGGACAGCATCGATCCCCGCTTTGCTCCCGGTACGGGGACACGCGTGTGCGAAGGGTTGATGCCGGACGAGTTCAAGGATTTTGTCGAACATATACTATCCACCAATCTGATCAAGTCGATGGATCTGGTCGAGCTGAATCCCGAACTGGATGTGAACGATCAGACAACCAATCTGTGCTTGGACATAATCGATTATATAACGGCCCGTTTGTAAGCGGATTCCATTGTAAAGAATGGGACTTGGGGTTCCTCGTAGAAGAAACTGTTTGGAACTCCGAGAGCCGTTCCTGAAGCGGTAAGCATATATCCGACACCGTTTCTTTAGAACGGATAACCGATTGCCAGGTGGACGCCCATGCCGTCTTTGAAGTCCGGAATATTGTAATAGCCTTTCTTTCCCGTATCATACGGTACGTGCAGGCCGATTCCCCAATCCAGACGGATAACGAGGAAGGTCAGGTCGTAGCGTAGTCCGATACCGGTTCCTAAAGCCAGGTCTTTCAAGAAACGGCCCCATTTCAACTGTCCGCCGGGACGGCTTTTGTCGTAGCGTAGCAGCCAAACGTTACCGGCATCGAGGAAGGTCGCTCCGTGCAGGTCACCCAAAATCGGGAAACGGTATTCCAGATTGGCTTCAAATTTGATGTCGCCGGTCTGGTCCAAATAGCCGTATTTTGAGTCGGTTGGGCGATAACTGCCCGGTCCGATGCTTCGGATCGTGAAAGCCCGGATACTGTTGGCACCGCCGATATAAAATTGTTCGCTGTAAGGGGTCGTGATCGAATTGCCGTAGCTATATGCGACTCCGGCCATCAGGCGTCCGACCAGGTGTTGCTTCTTTCCGAGATAATAGTTGTACCGTATTTCGCTTGTCAGTTTGGCAAACTGGGCGAAACGGTTTCCTAATAATTTTTTATCCCGTTTGTTAAAACTCTTGCCTGCGATGGCATAGGCGCCGTCGAGAATAAGACCTGCCTGTGTGATGGAAGACTGCCACCAGATATGGTTCTTTTTGGTGGTGATGGGAGAATCGTCATACGTGTATGTATAGCCCATGGATGGGATGAACTGGTTCTCGAGGCTTCGCCCTAATGCTTTGTTGACATCAACGATGGAGTCGAACTCATGTGTCGTATGTTGCAACAGCGAGTAGGTCAGCTTGAACGGCGTCACCGAATGGTGGCTGGTCGCCGATGGCTGGAACTCATACGAGGCACTTCCACCGAATGCCAGCATCTTGAAAAATTTGGCACGGTTCAACTGATCCGCATAGATACGGAAAGAGGTACTGGAAGGGTATTTCGTATCATGCTTTATCAGGCTGGGGAAAAGTACCTGCGGGAAAGTCAGCGTACCGCTGATACCGAACTCCCAGCTGTTGATCGCCGAGCTGCTGCC
This sequence comes from Parabacteroides sp., assembly GCA_019411205.1. Classification (GTDB taxonomy): domain Bacteria; phylum Bacteroidota; class Bacteroidia; order Bacteroidales; family Tannerellaceae; genus Parabacteroides. The sequence goes on from DXRF01000010.1 coordinate 19,002, forward strand.
CGAAACCCGTTTGCCGGTCTGCCATTCGTAGGAACCGCGCATACTGACGCCGAATGTTTCCCCTCCTCCGAATACATTCCGCTTGGTAACGCTGAAAATGGCACCCGGCCCTGTCTGGTCATTGCTCTTGGTGGTCACGTTCAGTTCCAGTTCGCCATCCAGAGGAAGGTCGTAAACGGTATTGATCTGCAAGTTCAATGTATCGCAACGACGGGCGGTATCTTTGGGGATATATTGCATTTCCGAATAACGGAAAATGCCGAGACGGGAGAAGCCGGTCTGGGTCTTTTCCTGCTGTTGCTGCGAATAGAGATCGCCGGGGCGGAATTTCAGCCGGTCGTACAGTACCTTCGGACGGACACGCAACTTCCCTTCGTAAAAGATGGTCATATCTTTATACTGGATGGAATCTGTCGGTGGCTCGTTATTGTAGCCGTTCAAGAAGACCGATATGTTGCCTATCTTCCAGGGGCGCAGTACGGTGCGTGGTAACCCCGGCTTTGTGGAGATACGGAGCGCTACCTTTCCGGGATTCATGATCGTATCGGCCTGGTAGCTGATAAATTCGGGACGGAAATAATAATATCCGTTGTTGCGAAGCAGGGAAGAGATGCGCTGCCGTTCGGCTTCGAGTTGTACGACATTGAAATTATCTCCGTCGCGCAGAAGCCGGTCGCCGATGTTGCGCTGGACGAGCGTGTCGATGCGATGCCGTAGCCGGACGTAAGCAATGCTGTCGTATGTGTAGGCATTGTTCATCTCCACCTTGTAGCTGATCTTTGCCTTTTTGGGGTTCTTGGGGTCCGGTTCCACCTCGTAGGAAGTAGCTCCGTTGAAGTAGCCGTATTCGCGAAGCAGGTTATAGGCAACCTTTGTCCGGACTTCCGGATTGACCGTGTTGATGAAGACGGGTTTGGACGCCAGTTTATTGAATATCCATTTACCCACTTTTCCCTTTCTGTTCACGAATGCATTGTACATCCATAGTCCGAACGGCAAAGGGATACGGATGGACGAACTCCCTAACAGGGCGTTATTGGGCGGATAGGCAAGAGCGGCCTCTATTTCCGTCAGCGCCTCTTCCCCTTCCTTGCTTTTGTCTTCGTTCGTCACTTCAATCTTCTTGATTCCCGTATATAAAACTTCCCCCTCCGGCAAATTCTTCGTTGTAGAGCAGGAAGCAAGCAGGAATAACGAAATATATGCAATATATTTGATGTGTTTCATTTTTTCTCTTCTGTTTGTTTGTCGTCCGTTACCGGTTTGGGCTTGTTCTTTTTAAAGATGAAGAGTTCACGGAGGTGAAGCATCTTTTTACGCAGGACGATACCGGCACCGGTTTCTGTGATCTCGCCTTCCAGCAGGCTCTCGTAGTTCTTGTCGTGGAAGAGCTTGATGTAGCGGGTTCCGCTGCCGTCGAGGCGGTATTCGATCGAAACGTTGTCGATGAACTGCTGCGACTGTCCGGCGTTGACATCCTGTCCGGTTGAAACACGTCCGCCCAGTATGATACTGATCCGGTCGTTGTAGAACCGTTTGGCGAAACGGAAGGAGAAATCTGTCCGCTCCCCACCTGATCCTGTGCCGTTCTGGTCGTACTGCTCCATACCCAAGGTGATATCCACAGACTTCAAGGCACTACCCGCGATATTGTTGATTTCGCTTTGCAAGAAGCTGTTCAGGGCGGCTCCCATATCGAGGCTCGGTTTCTTTCCGCCACCGCCGACATCGCTCATGTTGAGGTACATTCCTGTAACAAGCATCGTGACGGCGATCTGAGAGCGTTGTCCTTCGCCCATTTTGTCCAGTTCTTGTTGCATAGACTGGTCTTCCGGTGCAGAGAGGATAAATTGCAGTTGCAGGTTCTCCAACGTCTGTTTGATCGCCACACCGACATTGAAGGTGACCAGACGTGAGCTGCCGTCATCTTGTGTGACGGATGCCCGCATCCGCTCGGTTGCTGTCAGGTTCAGCATCGGGTCCATCGGGTTGCCGCTCCACTGGACGTAACTACCGTCCTGTATCGTGAACTCCTTGAGCGGAATAATCGGCATGGCATATTTTACCATGCCGCCCGAAAGTGTATAACGTCCGTTCAGGATCATTTCACCCTGTGTCGTATATTGGAATGACAAGTCGCCCCCTCCCTCCAGTTCCACGCGGCTCGATTGATCGGGGGTGATGTCTGCGTTCAGACGCACAGCCTGATCGATCCGGATGGTCATCAGCATGTCCAGTCCGCCGATGGGCAGAGGGGCTTCCGGGCGGTTCCGGCGGGTCAGCAGCGTATCGGAGAAATCGGTAAAGGTCACAAGGTCTGCTAAGCGGTCTTGAGCCGTGAGCGGGGATTCCTGCATCACGTAAGTGACATTTGTCCCGCCCAACAGTTGTAAATCTCCTCTCATGATCAAGGCGTCGAGCGGTCCCTTGACTGTCGAGTTGAGGTTGACAAGCAGCTTGCCGTACACCATGCTTTCCTTATTGCGTTTCACATTCAGCAGTTGCATGTCGTGGGCTGTCAGTTTCAAGTTTGCCGTCATTCGGGAAAGATTGTGAATGTCGATCGTCCCGTCGACTACGAACGGATTGGTCCCCGATGCATAGATGTTGTATTTGTCGAAACTGATCAGATTATTCTTGATCTTGATATCCTGCTTGTCGAAACGGAAGGAAGAACCGACTGCCGTGACATATACCGCCGAGCTGTCCATCCGCACATACCCGTTGACGGCAGGAGCCGAGGTGGTCCCAGTTATCGCCAGTTCCCCTTGCAAGGCTCCCGTCAGTTTGGCCATCTTGTCCGGAATGAACGGGTTTACCATCTCCAATGGTAAGGCGGTGATGTTCATATTTCCGTCCAGATAATCCGTTTTTCCCATTTTGTAATAGGCATTGATCGCCGCAACCTCGTTACGGTCGCGGAAAAGGTGCATGTCGACCTGATGTTCCTTATCGCTAAGTGGCAGGTAAACAGTGTTGAACATCAGTTCGCCTACCCGTCCCCCTTCATAGAACAGACTATCGATATGAGCGTCTGCTACCACCATGAAACTGCTGTCCGAAGGGGCATACTGCAAATTGGCACTCAACATCCCCCGCATGGAAGGGAGGTCCGGAAAACCCTTCGTGATCGCATCCATGTCTATCTGGCTCAACTCGGCATGGATTTCTTCCATTCCTTCTTCTCCAGCAAGCGAATGGATCCAGAGTGAAGCATTGTTTTCACCGGTCAGCCGGACATCGGCAGCAATGTCTTTTATGTTGCGGTACAGGATATAATTGTCGGCATTCAGCTTAAACGAGTGGAAAGCCAGTATAGGATTTTCCGGAAAGAGATGCAGGCGCAGTCCTTCCTTCTCCTTGTCGATACGGGCTCCTAACCGGATACCGGTTTTGCCTTGGCCATCAGTATAGTTCAATTCGGCATCGGCAAATGTATTGCGGAGCTTCCCTTGCAAGCCGGCGGTGAAAGGTTGCTGTTTCCTGTATTTTGTCTTGATCACTTTCGTGTCGTAAAGTAAGCCGAGCGAATCCTGCCGGACAATGAGGCAGATCGTGTCGATCCGTGTCGTGTCCTGCATCAGGTTGAAGAGATCTGCATCGAGGAAGAAGCCTTCTTCCGGTGAAGTACTGGCTTCGATATCCAGGTTGTCGAAAGTGATATAATACTG
>DXRF01000010.1:22682-28281 GCA_019411205.1 Parabacteroides sp.
GGGTTATCCTTGCCGGCCGTGATCTTTAGGTCCATATCCGGCAGGAGCGGGCGGAATGCTGGAATGTTGATCATCGAATCGCATTCCAGCTGTTGGGTGAGATCTTCGTTTATTTTCGTGAACTTATCGGCCATCGTCTCGATATCTGCATTTCCGGTCAAGACGATTCCGAGGTCTCCGGCGTGAAAAGAAACGCGGGTAGTGTCTTTATCGCTGTGAGCGTGTAAAGTTAATGTTTTCGGGTGGAACTTACCGGTAGGATTTATCAATTCCCAGTTACCGAGGGTTACGTCTACTTGGTTATTCTTCCCCATGTCTGTTTCCGCCTCTGCGAAAAGCTGGAAAGAGGTAGCCAGCGAATCGTTCATAAAGCGCATGCTGTACAGGTCCAGGTTTTGCACGTCGGCGATCAGCATCGCATTCACTTTCTTCTTGTGGAGGGTTGCATTCAGCGACATATCCATCTTTGCAAGTGGATAATGGCTGAGCAGGTCGAATTTCAATAAATTATTTTCTAACGAACCGTCTAACTTTACGTCGGATGCGGCGTGTGTCCCATACTCGATATTCGTAATCTTTCCATCTAAAGTAGCCCAGGTGGAAGCGTGGAATGGATCATACCCTTTCCCCTCGGCACGGATCGAGGCGGTCAGGTGGTAAAGGGAATCCTTGGGTAAGAAATCAGTTGGTTTCAGGCTGTCGACCTTCAGGTCGACCAGGTAAGACTCCTGTACGGAATTATAACGTGCCGTCAGTCCGACCTTACCTTCTCCTTGTGTGAACAAAAGACCGGCACGGTACTCTTGGTTCTGTAAAGTCATCTCCCCTTTCAGTTTCATTACCGGAAGGTTATAGCGTGAACGTTCGGATTCCGGTAACAAACTGAGAACAAAGTCAAGATTCCCGGTTTGTGCATCCAACTGAAACTTACCCGAACGGCGGATACTGTCTGCCACGGCTTTCATTTCTCCTGTGATATTCAGATTGAAGGCGCCTGGCAGTTCACCTTTCAACTGGCGCAGTCGTAAAGAGGCCAGATTTCCTTCTATTCCGGCTGTCAGGCTGATTTCTTTTTGAGGATAGGCTTGTTTGAACTCTTCGGAGAGAGGACCGGCAAAGATAAATATATCCTCTTTTCCTACTGAGGCGGTCAGCAGGCTATGGAGCGTACCGCTCGGCGTGTTGTCAAACGAGTTCCAGGGAACGGTTGCCAGCAGACGGATCTCCGAGTAAGGTGTTTTCAACAGAAGCCCCGGAACCTGTATCGTCGTGCTGTCACTGCTGATGTCTCCGGTTAGCGAACTGAGCATCAGTCCCGAACGATCATTGGCGGAAAACTCTTTGATCTGTGCACTGATATCCCTATCTCCGTACAAAAGCGAATCGATCCGGATATTTACATCATTTAAGGCTATATGTGCCGGATCGAAACCCGGCATCGGATCACTGTAACTACCGTCGTAGCTCAGAGAAGAGCCGGACAGAAGAAACCGGGATGCACTGTAGCGTGCCGATCCGAGGTCGACCATCCCGTTGGCCAGTCCTGCCTTGCCGATGTAAGTTGAAAGACGTAGCGAGTCGTTCGGCATCTGCATGGCGAATGCCACCCGGCTCAAGTCGATTTGTTCCAGCATCAATTTCCAGTTGACTGCTGTCGATGTCGTATCTTTATTTGTTGTTGTATCATTTATCAGGAGAGTGATGGCCGTATCCGAAAGGTCGATTTTGTTCAGCCGGGCAGTCTCTTTTTTGAGATCTATACGGTCTGCTTTGGCATAGAGCTTTCCTAAAGAACCTTTGATTTCCATTCCCTCGATCAGGTTACCTGTATTGGCTTTCACACCGTGCAGATCGATTGCATCCACTAAAACTTCTCTTTTCAGCAGCGGCAGCGGACGGATGTTGATCTGGAAACTTTCGAGTGACAATAGCGTGTCGGGAGGAGTTATGACCTTCACGTCCCGCATCGTCAGATTCAGCGGGAAGGAAAGACGTATTTGCCCGATCCTGATATTCATACCGGTTGTTTCACTGGCATATTCGGTGGCTAACCGCACAGCGAAATTCTGGAAGGGAGGTATATATAAAAGAATTGAAATCAAGATGACCAATACCACCGGTATCAGGCATATGATCCCTATTCGCTTCATCCAACGTCTCATTTGTTCTTATTGTGTGTTTTCGTTATAATCATAACGGTTAAAGGACCTGTTTTGTTTGACATTCCATTAACAAAAATAGGGAATAAATTAAAAATAAAGAAGTAATATCGATAAAACGGTAATAATAACTGCTTGGAGCCGTTATATTAAGGCTGAACACAAAAAGATTAAACGATGATTGGAATATCGGATCTGGAATACCTTTGTGCGGAAGTACGGCAAATAGCCCGTAAAGCCGGTACATTTCTGCGTGACGAACGGCAAAAGTTCGACCGGGAGCGGGTGGAGGAAAAGAGTGCGCACAATTATGTCTCGTATGTGGATAAAGAATCCGAACGGCGTTTGGTCGAACAACTTTCGACATTGCTTCCCGGAGCAGGGTTTATAGCCGAAGAGGGTTCGGGAAGCCTGACGGACGAGGAGTATTGTTGGGTGATCGATCCACTTGACGGGACCTCCAACTATATCCATGATATGGCTCCTTACAGTGTCAGTATTGCCTTGCGGAATAAAGAAGAACTGTTGTTGGGAGTTGTATATGAGGTTTGTCGCAATGAATGTTTTTATGCTTGGAAAGGAAGTAAGGCTTATCTGGACGGCAAAGAAATACGGGTAACGGATGTAGCTGTTCTGGACAAGGCTTTTGTCGCGCTTGGTTTCCCTTATGATTCTGATCACTACCGTCCGGTTGCCCAAAAGCTGGTGGACCGTTTGTATGGTTATGCCGGAGGGACGAGGCTGTTGGGTTCTGCTGCGGCCGAACTTTGTTATGTCGCCTGTGGCCGGTTCGATGCCCGGATAGAAGGATATCTCGGACCGTGGGATGTTGCTGCAGGCGGCCTGATCCTGCAGCAGGCGGGTGGCCGGCTGTCTGATTTTGCCGGTGGCGACACTTGGCCTTTAGCCAAACAGGTGGTGGCGAGCAACGGGGTGATACACGACACGATCCTTCACTTGTTGTAAGATTGTTTTTATCGATTTCGTTATTTCCTTCTCCAGTCTTTTTTGAGGGCCTTCTTTCGGATTAGAATGATCGGAATAAATATGACGGCTATCCCAAAGAGACTGACCAGCATAAGAGTCAGGGAAGAAAAAGTCATCTGTCATCAATGCATTGGCAAGAAAAAAGTCTGTTCGTATGAAAAGCGAATTAAAAAACAAATTCATTATTTTTGGCATCGGATTCGTCAGATTCCGTGAAAGAATAACAAAATTATGGAACGATTAAAAATGAAGTGACTATGTTGGAAAAAGGATTGAAACATACTAGTCGGACTGTTGTGCAGCCGGATAATTTTGCATCGGCGATGGGGTCGGGAGACTTGCCCGTATTGGCAACGCCAGCTTTGGTGGCTTTGATGGAAAATGCGGCGATGTTGGCTGTTGCGGCTGAACTTCCCGAAGGGTCGACCACAGTCGGGGCTAAAATGGACATGACGCATGTTCGTCCTTCCGGTGAAGGCGAGGAAGTGTATGCGGAAGCGACACTGGTCGAGGTGGAAGGACGGAAGTTGACCTTTTCGCTGGTCGCTGGGGACTCGGCGAATGTGATCGGCGAAGGTACGCATATCCGCTATATTGTCGACAGAGCGAAATTTTTGTCGAAACTGAAAGACTAGCCGTCACTCCGCTTGCTGCGAGAAAAGAAATATGAAGTTGCATGGTGATTTTATATTTCTTTTCCACCCTTAATCTTTGCCTCTTTTTTAATAGCAAACGAATGAGAAATAGAAAACACTACAGGACGTGAGATCCTCGATTCGAGAGGAAATCCTACTGTTGCGGTTATGGTTGGAATTAAATTTATGAGCTACTCATAGCTATTTGAGGGGATTCCCAGCTTTTTTCCTATCTTTACCACCAATTAAGCAGTATCTGGAAAATCATGAAGTTTTCCGCCATGAATGTATGCTTGGCCTAAAAAATTAAATCTCTTATTAATATAATAATTAAGCAAAAAAATGAAACGTATAGTTTTTTTGGATTATGTACGCGTGTTCGCATGCTTCCTTGTCATGGTCGTCCACGCCAGTGAAAACTTTTACGGTGCCCCCGGTTCGACTGATATGGCGGGACCGCAAGCCTTTCTGGCAAATGAGACAGACCGGCTATGGGTGTCTATGTATGACGGTTTTTCGCGTATGGCCGTGCCATTGTTTATAATAGTTTCTGCTTTTCTTCTTGCACCCATGAAAGAAGGGCTGACCATGTGGCAATTCTACCGCCGGCGTTGTATCCGCATTCTGCCGCCGTTTTTCATATTTATGATACTTTACAGTACTCTGCCGATGTTGTGGGGACAGATCGATGGAGCGACTTCGATCAAAGACCTGTCACGGATATTCTTGAACTTCCCGACGCTGGCCGGGCATCTATGGTTTATGTATCCCTTGATCAGCATTTACCTGTTCATCCCTATCGTTTCACCCTGGTTGAGCAAGGCGACGGCCAAAGAAGAACGTTTCTTTATTGGGTTGTTCTTCCTGTCGACTTGTATGCCATATCTGAACCGGTGGTTCGGAGAAGTGTGGGGACAGTGCTTCTGGAACGAATACCATATGTTGTGGTATTTCTCAGGTTATTTGGGCTATCTCGTGCTCGCACATTATATACATGTCCATCTGACCTGGAACCGCTCTAAACGTTTCATTGTCGGAATCGCTTCGATGCTTGTCGGTGCGGCTTTGACCATCTATTCGTTTTATGTTCAGGCTATACCCGGAGAAATTCTTCCTACGCCCGTATTGGAAATAGGCTGGGCTTTTTGCACCATCAACTGTGTACTTCTTACGGCAGGCACGTTCTTGATGTTCAGTTGTATTGAGCTTTCTGAAACTCCGCGCTTCATACTGGAACTCTCTAAACTCAGTTACGGGATGTATCTGATGCATATCTTCTGGCTCGGTCTGTGGGTGACGGTGTTCAAATCTGTCTTGCCACTACCGACTGTTGCCGCTATCCCTGCCATTGCGACATGTACGTTCATTTGTTGCTTTGTGACAACCAAGGTGATTTCGCTCATTCCGGGCGGTAAATGGATTGTCGGGTAGGATATATTTCGATTGTTACTTCCGATTTTTACTTTGCAAGGGGTTATCTAAAAAGTCACTCATTCGTCCTTGAGAATTGAATATTTGAAATCAATCTCAGATAGGTATTCGAATAAAACAGAATCAAAAATACTTTTTAGACAGCCCCTTCATTTATTTTAAAATCAGCGACGGCGATTATGTAATCAGTGCCAGTGATTATATAATTGCCGTCGCTGATTTTGTAATCTACGTTGCTGATTACAGAATAAATGCCGGTAAAAATAGAACGCATAAGGAAAAAAAGTTTACATTTGCCACCGAATCGGTTCTGTATTTCCCGTTCGGGAATATGGATTAAAAGGGAATCGGGTGTAAATCCCGGACAGTCCCGCTGCTGTGAAGCTC
>DXRF01000100.1 GCA_019411205.1 Parabacteroides sp.
ACTTACGCTGAAATCTGTGCTGCAATGAAGGAAGCTTCTGAAGGCGAACTGAAAGGCGTACTGGGTTACACTGAAGATGCAGTAGTTTCTTCTGACTTCTTAGGTGACACTCGCACTTCTATCTTCGATGCTAAAGCTGGTATCGCTCTGACAGATACATTCGTAAAGGTTGTTTCTTGGTATGATAACGAAATTGGTTACTCTAACAAGGTTCTTGACCTGATCGCTCACATGGCATCTGTAAACTGCTAATCAATCAAGATTATATAGTTTGAAAGCCGCATCCTTCAGGGTGCGGCTTTTTTTGTATATCTTTGTATCACTATGGATGCTTATCAACTTATCACTGTTTTAGGGCCGACAGCGTCCGGCAAAACGACATTTGCCGCTGCACTCGCCGCCCGGCTGGATACGGAAATTATCAGCGCCGATTCCAGACAGATCTACCGTTCGATGGACATCGGGACCGGAAAGGACTTGGCCGACTATACGGTAAATGGAAAAGATATTCCTTACCATCTGATCGACATCTGCGATCCGGGATATAAATATAACGTATTCGAATACCAGCATGATTTCTTCCGGGCTTATGAAGCAATCCGGAAAAAAGGACAACTTCCGATTCTATGCGGCGGTACAGGCATGTACATAGAAGCCGTCTTGAAAGGGTATAAACTCTTGGATGTCCCCCAGAACCCTGAGTTACGCGAGTCGCTGAAAGATAAGTCGCTTCCGGAACTAGAGCAGATACTTTCCAGCTACAAGATCCTCCATAACAAGACAGATGTAGATACCGCACAACGGGCCATCCGGGCAATTGAAATCGAGGAGTATTACAAGAACGAAGCGCCGGATGCCAATGAATATGATCCGATCGACAGCCTGATCATCGGTATCGACATAGACCGGGAGCTACGGCGCGAAAAGATTTCCCGCCGCCTGCGTGCCCGCCTGGATGAAGGTATGGTCGACGAGGTACGGAAGATCATTGATTTGGGAGTTAAGCCGGAAGATCTGATCTACTACGGACTGGAATATAAATATCTTACCTTATATATAATCGGCGAATTGTCTTATGAGGATATGGTTTCCCAACTGGAGATCGCCATACATCAGTTCGCCAAACGACAAATGACCTGGTTCAGGGGCATGGAACGCCGGGGAAGCACCATCCATTGGATAGATGCGACATTGCCGACAGAAGAAAAGATAGAGAAAACATTGGAGTTATTGAAATTATAAGAAATTTGAAACAAAACAATTTATATACATTGCAATGATAACAGTTAATGATTTAAAGAATAAAGATAATTTCTTTCTGATGGCAGGTCCCTGCGTAATAGAAGGAGAAGATATGGCATTACGTATTGCAGAAAAAGTAGTCGGAATCACAAATAGACTGAATATTCCATATGTATTCAAGGGATCATACCGGAAAGCCAACCGTTCGCGACTGGACTCTTTTACAGGCATAGGCGATGAGAAAGCACTGAAAATACTCCGCAAGGTAGGCGAAACGTTCGGCATCCCGACTGTAACCGATATTCACGAAACGACCGAAGCTGCAATGGCGGCTGAGTATGTAGATGTCCTGCAAATCCCGGCTTTCCTCTGCCGGCAAACCGACTTGCTGGTTGCCGCTGCCAAGACAGGGAAGATTATCAATATCAAAAAGGGACAGTTCCTTTCGCCGGGAGCTATGCAATTTGCCGTACAAAAAGTAGCCGATGCCGGAAATGACAACGTCATGATTACGGAAAGAGGCACTACATTCGGATATACGGATCTGGTTGTCGATTACCGAGGTATTCCTCAAATGCAGCAGTTCGGCTATCCCGTTATCATGGATGTAACCCACTCTCTGCAACAACCCAACCAGACATCAGGCGTAACAGGCGGACTCCCCACCCTGATCGAAACAATAGCCAAAGCAGCCATTGCCGTCGGAACTGACGGATTATTCATCGAAACCCATCCAGAGCCTTCTAAAGCCAAATCTGATGGCGCAAACATGCTGCAACTCGATTTACTGGAAGGACTGCTGACAAAGTTGGCGCGGATATGGGAAGCAGTTAGGAGTAATTGAGAATTAAGAATTGACAATTGACATTTTTTTGTTTCACATTAATGTCAATTGTCAATTATATTATCCCATCTTACTTATTTTTCTAAGCTTATCCTCGTCTATCAATTTGATTTTCCGGCCGTCGATTGCGATAATACGCTCAGCAACAAATGTAGACAATGTACGAATTGCATTAGATGTCGTCATATTCGAAAGATTTGCCAAATCTTCACGAGAAAGATAAATACTCAATGTCGCCCCATCTTCCTCCAAACCGTAACTGTCTTTCAGGAATAACAAGGATTCTGCCAAGCGCCCCCGAATATGTTTCTGAGTAAGATTGACTGTACGCTCGTCTGCAATTCCTAAATCAAGAGAAAGCTGGCGGATAAAAAACATGGCAAGATTCGCGTTCCCCATCAAAAGATCCGTAACGATAGTCATCGGAATCAGGCATACCGTCGAAGCTTCAAAGGCGGATGCATTCGTCAAGTAATTCTCCTGAGCAAAGTTTGCCCGGTAGCCAAAGTACTGCACCGGTTTAATCATTCGAATGATTTGGCTTCGTCCGCCAACACCTTCTTTAAAGATTTTAACTTTGCCTTTTAATAAGCACATCATGTCTCTCGGTTCGTCGCCCTCGCAATATATCAACTCATTACGTTTGAAATGCTGGATCGTCGAATTATTACGGAGAACATCCCGCTCCTTTTCGGTCAGGACTCTCCACACTTCTGCCAAACTGGCCGATAGATCGACCTCTTCTTTCTGTTGTTTAACCACGACTGCTATCTGCTATATAACATACTTATGAAGCACAAATGTAATACTTTTCTTTTAAAAGCTGAATAAGTTTAATGCGATAAATGAACAAATATTCGATTTTATTCGTTACGTTTGTAAAGAAAGAGACGATAATTTGTTGAAAAAGTATTTTAATATAATCATTCTGCTTTTTATCGCAGTAAATGCCTTAGCTGACCTTGACGGTCGTTATGGAAACCTTTTATTGCTGGGCCGGTCTCCCAAAACGGTATCATCCCAGCAAGGAGATTCTATTATGAAAAAGGTAATCAAGCAGGCCGACAAATACAAAACAGTCGTTTCCCAGTACGAGGCTGAAATCTATATCAAAGGCAAGACGGAAATTCTCAAACAAAACATCCTGATGCGTTTCGCTCATCATCTTTTCCCGGTAGACAGGAAGAACAAGGATATGATCTTCGAGATGGTCAGCCACTCCAAGTTCAATGCCCCGAACAACTACCTGCACAACTTTGAAGCGATAAACGGGAACAGCATCCCCAACGACGCAAAGCAGCAGGAAGTCTTGACGTTCCTGAACTTGAATGTCTATTCACCGACCATCTACAACGAAGGAATCATCATGCCGGTAGCCCATGAAGCATTCAAATACTACAACTTCAACCTGGAAAGTATCGAAACGACCGACAACCTGAAAATATACAAAATACGCTTCATGCCCAAGCTATGGAGTCAGAAGCTCCTTTGCGGAGATCTGTACATCACTGACAAAGACTGGCACATTGACAAGATCGACATAAACGGGCGTTTCTCTTTTGCCGAATTTAACTTGGTCATGACATTCGGACGGGATTACCGCCATTTCATCCTACCTCAAAAGGCAGACCTCTTTCTCCGATACCATGTGCTGGGAAATGCTATCGCCAGTTACTATCATACTTCATTCAAATACGAGGCTGTCGAATGGGTTGAAGAAGACAATGAAGACAAAAAACACCATTCTCTCGACCTGACCGGATATTACCAATTATCATCCGATACGATCCCGTTCATCAGTGATAGCAGCTACTGGAAAAACAAAAGGGACATCCCGCTGACTCAGGAAGAAGAGAAAAAATACGAAAAGACAATCATCAAGACTACCCAGGCCAACGATACAAGTAACATTCAGAAATATCTGAAAATAACAGAACGCCTGACCAATACCATCAATCTGGATTATAAGACAACCCGTCTGAAATACTCCGGCATCCTGAATCCCTTCCAGTTAGGCTATTCCGGACGAAACGGTATTACCTACAGACAGCAGCTACGTTTCAGCAAGACCTTCAAGAAGGACCGCCAACTGCGTTTCCGGCCTGAGGTCGGTTTTGTATTCAAACGAAAAGAGTTGTTCTTCAAGTTCGAGGGAGATTGGGAATATCTTCCTGAGAAACAAGGTGCCCTGAGTCTCAGCCTCGGGAACACCAATCAAGGATATTCCTCCAAGATCATGAACGAAATTAACGAACAGCTGAAAGACTCCGCTTTCAACTTTGAAAACCTGGACTTGGAATACTTCAAACACTATTACATAGAGCTCAAGAACCAGATCGAATTGTTCAACGGTTTTCAGATGACCACCGGAATCTCCTACCATCGCCGTATCCCCACCCGGAAAAGTGCGATAGATCCGGGAGATGGCGTCACGGAGATCATCAACGAAAACTATCACGATTTCATTCCCACGATCGGTTTTTCCTATACCCCCAGACAATACTACTGGATGGACGGCTACCGTAAAGAGTACCTCTACTCCTACTACCCGACCGTTTCCATCGAGTTTGGGCGAGCCATACCAGGCGTATGGAATAGCAGCGGCAATTACGGGCGTGTAGAGGCCGATATACACCAGAGCATTTACCTGGGCCTGTCACGCCGGTTCAACTATCATATCAGCGGTGGACTTTATACGGCCCAGAAATCAACCTACTTTGCCGACTATCGGTATTTCACGCGACACAACTTTCCTGAATCATGGGGAGGAGACGATTTCGGAGGTGTCTTCCACCAGCTAAGAAGTGTATGGTTCAACGCATCCGACAAATATGTCCAGGCACATGTCATGTACGAAAGTCCATTCATGCTCTTCCAGTTATTCAAGCCAGAGGCTACCAAACACATCATCTCCGAACGGTTTTACCTTAGCCAGTTATGGATGCCCGTCAAACCCAGTTATACAGAAATCGGATATGGTTTCGGTAACCATATCTTCAACGCAGCTGTCTTCGTCGGGTTCGATAAATTGAAATATGACGGGATCGGGTTCAAGTTCGCGTTCGAACTCTTCCAGTAAGTTCAGAACTGTGGACGGACAATCATAATACCACAGTTGCGTTTGATGCCCTGCACATACTCCTGCAAGGGTTCTTCATTCACAATCACTCGCTTCTTCGTAGTCGAGGCATGGATAAAAGTAAGCTTATCCCCTTCCCGGCAGATAATGCCGACGTGTGAAATATCCAACCCTTTCACTGTCGTGACAAAACAGACGATATCGCCATTCTTGATTTGACCGGCATGCGCATTGATTTCATCCTGCGGGATATAATAGTGCGGACGGGCGCTGATTTCCTTTTCCTTCGCCGCCATTATCGCGATACGTTCAGGATTGCCTTTCAACTGCTTGTAGCTATCGGTGTGTGTGGACATAAAGGACAGGTCGAGCTGAAGCGGCCGCCCTCCGATCTCTTTCGTGACATCCTTCAGATAACCTTTCTTTTCGTTTTCATATATCCAGTCGGCCGTATAATGAAGACGATCCGTATAATCGAGTGTCGCATTGCCGGAATTCCGGTAACGCATATCTTTCAAGACAGAAGTATACCCGTCATATGCGAGACGATGCTTGACAGACCAGGCCAAAGCAACCGTATTCTCTACCAAAGTCATGCAATCCAGGCCATGCAGGTTTATCACCAATGTTTCAGGTTCTTCCTCCAATGTACCTGCCACATAAGGAGTTCCCAAGAAAAAACGGGCGGTCTCCACCAACAAGTCGCCTGTCGGCAAAACCGCTTTCTCCTTCACCGTCGTACAATAGCGTTCATAAATTGTTTTATCCTCCTGAGCTTTTCCGGATAGGGAAAGAAAGGCAAAAAAGAGCAAAAAAAATAGCGTCCGTTTCATCTCTCAATACAATTTCAATCCTTCTTTGTTACTAACAGATCTTCCAGCTTCACCAACTCGTCACGGAGCTGCGCGGCTTCTATAAAGTCCAGCTTCTTGGCCGCCTCCATCATCTGCTTCTTCGTCCGTTCAATCGCTTTCTCAAGCTGTTTACGGTTCATATACTGAACTACCGGATCGGCAACCAAACTGGAGGATTCCGGTTCCACATAAGCATAGGGTTCGCCGGTAATCGGCTGCTGTTTCTCCGCAACCAAAGAAACACTGTTTTTGATAACCTGCTTAGGCGTAATGCCATGTCTTTCGTTATAAGCAAGCTGTTTTTCACGCCTACGAGCCGTTTCGTCCATCGTCAGACGCATACTGTCCGTTATCTTATCGGCATAAAA
The DNA here is from genome assembly GCA_019411205.1 of Parabacteroides sp. Classification (GTDB taxonomy): domain Bacteria; phylum Bacteroidota; class Bacteroidia; order Bacteroidales; family Tannerellaceae; genus Parabacteroides. Next base: position 6,388 of record DXRF01000100.1, read on the forward strand.
TATCACCTTCCCGTTCACGTTTCGGGCGGCACGTCCGGCTGTCTGCGTCAGCGAACGGTGTGAGCGCAGGAAACCTTCCTTATCGGCATCTAAGATAGCGACCAAAGAGACTTCCGGCAAGTCAAGTCCTTCACGCAGCAGGTTGACACCGATCAGCACATCGAACAATCCTTTCCGCAAATCATCCATGATCTGAATGCGTTCCAACGTATCGACATCGCTATGGATATAGTTGCAGCGGATTCCCATGCGCATCAGGTAAGTAGTCAGTTCCTCTGCCATACGCTTCGTCAATGTCGTCACCAAAATACGTTCGTCCACAGCAGCGCGTTGTGTGATCTCCTCCATTAGATCATCAATCTGGTTCAGCGTCGGACGCACCTCGATAACCGGATCAAGCAAGCCTGTCGGACGGATCACTTGGTCCACCACGATCCCTTCACTCTTTTCCAACTCATAGTCGGCCGGCGTCGCACTCACATAAATCGCCAGCGGAGTCAAGGACTCGAACTCATCGAACGTCAACGGACGGTTATCCATTGCTGCCGGCAGACGGAAACCATAATCCACAAGATTCTTCTTACGGGAATAATCGCCTCCATACATCGCCCGTATCTGAGGGATCGTCACGTGGCTCTCATCGACCACTAACAGAAAGTCTTTCGGAAAATAATCGAGCAGACAGAAGGGACGTTCACCAGCTTGTCGACCGTCGAAGTAGCGAGAATAGTTCTCAATGCCGGAGCAATGTCCCAGCTCACGTATCATTTCCAGGTCAAACGTGACACGCTCATACAAACGTTTCGCCTCGTAAGGCTTACCGATCTCCCGTAGGAAATTTACCTGCGTCCCCAAGTCAACATCGATCTGCCCGATAGCGGTATTGATACGTTCCTGGGTAGTCACAAAGAGGTTGGTCGGATAGATGTTCAGCTCATCCTGTTCGTCTATCTCCTGCCCAGTCTGAGGGTCGAACGAAGAGATACGATCCACCTCGTCGTCCCAAAACTCGATACGGTAAGCTGCCCCATCAAAAGTTTCGATAGCCGGAAAGATATCGACCGTATCGCCGTTTACACGAAAGCAGCCTCTGTTGAACTCTATCTTATTGTTAACATAAAGGGCATCTACGAAGCGGCGCAACAGTTTATCCCGGTCTATCCGCATTCCCTTCTCCAGATGCACCACCTTCTCAGCAAAGGCAGTCGGGTCCGCCATACCATACAGGCAGGAGACAGACGAAACGACAATGACGTCCTTCCGCCCCGACAACAGTGAAGCGGTAGCACGCAGACGAAGTTTATCGATCTCGTCGTTGATCTGCAAATCCTTTTCTATATAGGTATCCGTCGTCGGAAGGTAAGCCTCCGGTTGGTAGTAATCGTAATAGGAGACGAAATACTCGACGGCATTGTTCGGAAAAAAGGCCTTAAACTCACTGTACAACTGCGCAGCGAGCGTTTTGTTATGACTCAGGATCAAGGTCGGTTTCCGCACTTCCTTGATCACATTGGCGATAGTGAAAGTCTTTCCGGACCCTGTCACCCCTAACAAGGTCTGAAAAGGCACACCACTCTTTATTCCGTCGGACAAGGCCGCAATTGCTTCCGGCTGGTCACCCGTCGGACTGAATGGGGAAGATAATTCAAAGTTCATTCTTTATTTATAGGTTATACAGTTACGCATTCAGGAAAATCCGGTCCTTCGCAAACCGTCTGCTTTACCTGAGCACCTCGTCCAACGAGAGATAACCAAACTGCATCTCGTCGTTCATGCTCAACAGTAAACGTTTGTTGCGATCATCATAGCAAAGCCTGACCACAGGACGACCGACATCAAGCGTCTTTAGATAATTGCCTTCCAAATCAAATACCAGCAACAGAGAAGCCGTAAATCCGTCTTCCTTCTGACGATGTTTTCCGGAATAAGCCGTCACGATCTTGTCACCGCAAAACACGCCATCGATATGCTGATAGACATCATTCCACTCGCCATGCCGCCATGCCGGACCATAAACATTGTATTTCAGATTTCCATCCAAATCGCAGATCGTCAGCAAGTCGTCCCGCGAATAGACATCCACATAGATGCCATGCTCCATCGAGACAATGCAAGCCGCTCGTTTCTTTTTAATCTCCGGATGTTCGTAGGGCATCAGACGGACTTTCCCCGTCTGCATATTCCAACATCCGACAGCTGTTTTGAAATCATTTGTTCCGATCGGGACGATCGTCCTACCGATACAAAGCGTGTCGGAAACATAGACGACATCGCTCGGCACACGGTCTTCCGGGAAAGTACATTTGACCGCAGGCATATAGTCGGGATTGGCCAGCAAGCTATCCAAGACATAGGTGTACAATTTCATCCGAGCATTATCAGGGAAATAGAAACACCCCTTTCGTTCATTCATAATCAACACTCCGGGATTGGCAATCTCTCCCGGCCCCTGCCCTTTGTTTACCATACTCAAAACAGGCTTATAGGTAAACCGGTCGAACAGGTGCACGATCTTATCGATAGCCGTCCAATTATACTCGACGACAATTAAATAATCGCCCAGCACATACAGTTGATTGTTATTGCCGACCAGCACGTCTCCGGTCCCGATCTCCACCACCTTGTCCTGCACATCGACCACTTTGTCCCGGCTTTTCTGATATTTTTCCTGCACCGGCGGTTGCGTACAAGACAAGCCCAGCAGCATCAAGCCCAAAATCACCCCGCTCCATCGGCTCATTCCATCTTTCCTTTCATTATTTAAGTTGTTTAGGTATAACCATCCAGAGGATCAGGTAAGCGATCACCCCGGAAAATACCGTAAAGATACTCAATAATATATATCCGACACGCACTAATGTTGGGTCCCAGCCGAAATAATCGGCAATACC
>DXRF01000101.1:0-8293 GCA_019411205.1 Parabacteroides sp.
AAAGGAAACTGAATTATGATTTTAAGCAAGAAATTATCTGAAGCATTTAACGCACAGGTAAATGCAGAAATGTGGTCATCCAATTTGTATTTGTCCATGTCTGTACATTTCCAGAAATTGGGATTAAACGGTTTCGCTCATTGGATGAAAAAACAAGCCGAAGAAGAAATGGAACATGCCCACAAAATGATCGATTTCGCTATCGACCGTGGCGGTGACATCACAATCGGCCAGATCAATGTCGTTCCTACCGCATGGGGCAGCGTTACCGAACTATTCGAACACGTTTACAAACACGAATGCTATGTTTCCGAACTGATCGACAAAATGGTTGATATCGCAGAAGAAGAAAAAGACCATGCTTCAAGAGACTTCCTCTTCTGGTTCGTCCGCGAACAGGTTGAAGAAGAATCTACAGCCAAAGAAATCGTAGAACAGTTGAAGAACTACGGCGAATGTCACGTCGGTATCCTTGACCATAAATTGGGCAAAAGATAAAAACAATGGACAATTGATAATTGACAATTAGCTGACGTATATTCTCATTAATTGTCAATTGTCAATTGCTTTAAGCACCGCTTTTCCCCACAACTCTCCCAAAGCAGAAGCCCCTTTCCGGTTAGGATGCAGATAGAAAGTTCCTGCATTTCCTTTTTCGGGGAAGAGGTCACTTTTATAATGTGTCTTGAAATAATCAAAACCATCTGTATCCCCCATAAAGACCTGGCCGGGAAAACGTTTGGAATAATCGAGAGCCAACGCTTGTAATTCAGGATAATAGCTCTGCAGACGATTCAATCCTTCTTCCAGATATTTGGCTCCATTGTATGTATTCGGGCTGTACCATACCGGCCGGTGCAAAACGATCTTGCATTCCGGGTAGAGTGCTAGCAACTTATCAATAATCGTTTTCATATTCTCATAGTACCTGGCAGGCGAAGTCGGGGCTCCGTTCGGTCCTGTAATGGCACTGTCGTTCGTCCCAAGCATAATGGAAAAGATCAAAGTCGCCCAAGTTTCATCTTTGAACTGGTCGGCAACCTGAACTACTTTCGGGAATAGCAAATCGGTTTGAGGCAGAAAGTCAAGAGTCGTACTTCCGCTTACTCCCTGGTTGGAATAACGGACAGTTCCGACAGACGGTTGCCTGCGCAGATACAACGCGGCCTTCACAGGAGGGGCCTCATGTCTCGGATTTTCCAACAAAGCACCTTGCGTTATGCTGTTTCCGATAAATACTATATTCAGATTTTTCTTTTCCTCTCCCATCATATAACAGCTGATTGTCATACACAACAACAAACCTATAACTTTCCGGACATCCTTCATAATTCTACCTTTTCTACTCTTCTGCGAATGTAGGAAAAAATTCATTCACTTCCGGATGTTCCGATAACCAAATTTTAACTCCTTCTTCCTCATGCATCGGATAGGCCTCCACCAAATCCATCAATTCACTCAATTGGTCATTATCGAGAGAAAAGTTCCGGAAAAAAGCGGCTGCATACGGATCTTTATCAGAGAAGCCTTTGGTTGCCATAATCTGAACCTGCTCTGCATCACCGTACTGTTTCTGTGGATCATCCAGAAACTTTAGCTCATAACGGGAAAACATCCAGTGAGGAGTCCAGCCGGTTACTACGATCCACTCCTTGTTCTCGATCGATTTCTGGAGGAATGCGACCATCGTCGCACCGCTCGAAGGTTTTAACGTCAACTCGACCGGATATTCCCGGATGACACGCTCTGTTTCGTTCATCAGGCCGGCCCCAACGTCAATACCGATGATCTCGTTGCGGAACTTATCTTTATGCTCATTCAATTCTTCTATGGAGCTGATCGTGACATACGAAGGGACTACCAGCCCCATCCTGGCATTTTTATAGGCTACTCCTAACGTTTCCAGGTTATCGCCATATTTCTTTATGTAATCGGCATGTGTAGCCGGAAGCCATGCATCCATAAAAACATCGACTTTACCGGCTGCCATCGAGACAAAGACCGGCGCGATATCCGCATTTCGCAACATCACGTCATAGCCCTTGCTCTCAAGCATGACTTTCGCCAGATAGCTCATGGCAATCCCTTCCGACCAGTTTACATAACCGATCGAAACCTGTTTCCTGCCTTTCGAGGAATCTCCGCAATCAGCGAACATCATCATGAAGGCTACAATAAGGGATAAATTTATAATGATAATCAATCTTCTCATAAATACTTTTCTTTTTACCTGTTTTACTTTCTGCGGACAAAGCCCTGCGTAATACGATCCAGGACAATCGCCAGAATCACGACGGCTATGCCGCCTTCAAAGCCAAGTCCGATTTTCATTTGTGTGATTCCTTTCAATACGATCTCACCTAATCCGCCGGCCGATATCATGGCCGCAATCACAACCATAGACAGAGCCATCATGATGGTCTGGTTCACCCCTGCCATAATAGTCGGCAAGGCCAACGGGAGCTGTACTTTAAAAAGAAGCTGTCTCGAGGTGGCCCCGAACGAACGGGTCGCCTCTACAATATCTTCCGGAACCTGGCGAATGCCCAAGTCGGTAAGACGGACAACCGGAGGCATGGCAAATATCACGGTGGCAAAAGCGCCCGGAACAGGTCCCAGTCCGAAAAACAGGACAGCCGGAATCAAATAGACAAAAGCGGGCATCGTTTGCATCAAATCTAAAACCGGCCGGATCACTTTAGCCGCCTTATCATTTCGTCCGGTCCAGATTCCCAGCGGGACACCGAACAGCAGGGCGATGATCGTCGACGACAAGACAAGCGCCACAGTCTGCATGGTCTGTACCCAGAATCCCATCCCCCAAATCAAAAGTAAACCAAGCAAGGTCAGGACAGCCGTTCCTTTTCCGGCTTTCCACCAAGCCAAAGCTGCTATTCCCGCAATCATCAGGTAGAACGGGACCCACATCAGTATTCCCTGGAAACTGTCGATAAAACCGCCTACGATGTGGTTGATTACATCAAAAAGGCCGGCAAAGTTTTCTGTCAGCCAATTAATGGCTATTTCTATATATTTTCCGATATTTATCATAAATCTATTGCGTTTTGAATGATTTCTTCTATTTCTTTCTGATCCTTTCCGGTCATCTCGATAATGATGGCTGAAGTCGATACGACACCTTTCAAACGGTTATTCTCATCGACCACCGGCAAAGCCTGCTGAACTTTCGGCAAGAGAGGCAACATATCTTCGACCGTCGTAGTCTCCAATACGGAAGGGACCTCTTTCATCACAATCGAACTGATGTCCCGTGTCCCTTCCTTACGCAGCCGCAGCACATCCTTCAACCGTATTTCACCAAGGAACTGCTCGTCCGTACCGATCACGGGCAACGCATACAAACGTTTTTCCCTCATCTTGCGGATAATGGCCTCCGGACCATCTTTGCGGATACGGACAACGATCGGTTGAGTCAGCATGATGGAAGAAGCCGTAACGACACGCCCACGATCCACACTCTCGGTAAAACGGGTGACATAGTCGTTCGCCGGATCGGTCAATATCTCTTCGGGCGTCCCGACCTGCACGACTTCGCCATCTTTCATAATGGCAATACGATCGCCTAATTTTATGGCCTCGTCCAGATCATGTGTGATAAAGACAATGGTACGTTTCATCTTCTCCTGCAAGTCCAGCAACTCGTCCTGCATCTGTTCGCGGATAAGCGGGTCAAGGGCAGAAAAAGCCTCGTCCATCAACAGGACTTCCGGGTCATTCGCCAAAGCACGTGCCAGCCCAACACGCTGCTGCATCCCTCCGGAGAGTTCGTCCACCCGTTGGTTCTCATATCCTTTCAATCCTACAACAGCTATACTTTCATGTGCTTTCTTTTCGCGCTCTTCTTTAGGCACTCCCTGCAATTCAAGTCCGAAAGCGATATTACTCAATACTGTCCGGTGAGGCAACAAGCCAAAATGCTGGAATACCATCGCCATCTCCTTACGACGTATTTGCAACAGTTCCTTATCCGACAAAGACGTGATATTCCTGCCGCTCAGCCATATCTCCCCCATAGAGGGTTCGTTCAGCCGATTGATACAACGCACCAACGTCGACTTACCACTACCGGAGAGCCCCATTATCACGAACATCTCTCCTTCCTTTATTTCCAGATTGGCATTACGGACAGCTATAGTACAGCCAGTTTCTTTCAAAATTTCCTGTTTGCTCTTACCTTGCTTAATCATCCTTTTCGCTTTGGCCTTCTCAGGTCCGAAAAGAATCGATAAGTCTTTTATTTCTATTTTCGTCATATTAAAAAATTATATTTGGTCATGTTCAGAAGTAATTCCCGGGACCGGGCATGTGGTGTCTATTAATTAAACAGAGAAAACAGAATTTAGTTTAAAAAAGACAATAAGATGCGGCTTCCACTTACTTTCAACTATGCCATAAAAGACTTATAAGCAGATGGATAAATTAGTTAAGATTTATTCGAAATCACTATGGGTTAAGCCACAGTGTAAAACTGAAGGTAGAGCCTTTCCTGATTTTGGATATAGCAGAAATGCAGCCTTCGAAAGCGGAGGAAACAAAAAGAAGCATTCCTTTTCACATATTTATCTTCTTGCATTTACCGGAAATATGCTCGATGTCCAACCGCAAGATATTCGTCCGGTGAAAAGACTTATCGATATACTTCTCTCCTATCACTTCAAAACCAGAGCAATATTTCTTTACCAACAGGCGCAAAGCATTCCGGCATTCTTCTTCGGGAAGGTCCATGCATATCGTTCCGAATGCAAGCGCACATTCATAAGCCGTAGTGAACTGATTCGGAATAATATGTGTTTTTCCCACTACGCAAAAACTCACTTTCGGATTTTCCCGGAGGCATTCCAACTTATATCCTTCCGGCGCACAATGGAAATAGATCCTTTCACCTTCCTTCACAAAAGAAATTGGAATTCCATACCCGGAACCATCCGTTCCCACCATCGACAGGAAACCATATTCAGCCGTTTCCAACAACTCAACTGCGCCTTTTTCATCCAAAACGCGGTCTTTCCTTCTTATTTCACGATACATACTGTTACATATTTAAACGACATTGACCGACAAATCTACAAAAAGTCTTATATTTGCGAGTAAGAATTACACATAATAACGCTACTAATATGAAAACAAAAATTTCACTTTTGCTTCTTGTCCTTCTCTGCAACTTATCTATATTTGCCCAGAGTGATTTCAATACCTATTTCGAAAAGAAAAGTCTCCGGGTGGATTTTGCCTTGAGCGGTAATCTAAAGTCACAATCGGCTGCCATTCAAGGACTGCGTGAAGAACCTGTATGGGGAGGTCCGGTCAAGAACCTGATCGACAAGTCGGGCTATGGCGGCTACTATATCAACATATATGACAAGGCTACGAACAAACTGATTTACTCACGCGGTTTCAATACATTGTTTGAAGAATGGCGCTCGACGGAACAAGCCAAGACAGAAACACAATCGTGGACAAACAGCGCTTCCGTTCCTTTCCCCAAAGCACCAGTCTATGTCGAGATCACGGCACGCGACAAGGCTGACATGCAATTTCATCCGTTACTGAAACAGGAGGTCGATCCCCAAAGTATCTTCATCGACCGGGGAAAGCTGAAAGACAATAAAGTGCATCAGATACAGAAAAACGGTGACTCAGCTGAAAAAGTGGATCTTGTTTTCATTGCTGAAGGATACACGGCGGATGAGCAGGAGAAATTCGTAGCAGATGCAAACCGGTTCACAGAGGCCTTGTTCGCGACTCCTCCTTTCACGACACGTCGAAACGACTTCAACGTATGGGCTGTCTGTCTGGTATCGGAAGAATCGGGCACGGATATTTCGGGTAAAGGAATCTTCAAGAACACAGCCCTCAATTCCGGTTATTATACATTCGGCGTAGACCGTTATCTGACAACACCGGATATGAAATCGATCCGCGATGCCGTCTGGAACGTACCATGTGACGCAATATTCCTGCTGATAAACACAGATATGTACGGCGGTGGCGGCATGTATAATTTCTATGCCTGCGGGACAGCCGACAACCCACGGACACCTGTTGTCTTTACGCACGAGTTCGGCCATAGTTTCGCTGGTCTGGCAGACGAGTATTTCTCTTCAGAAGTTGCTTATCAGGATTTCTATAACCTGAAATACGAACCGTGGGAACCGAATATCACGACTTTAGTCGATTTCAACAGCAAATGGAAAGACTTGTTACCCACGAGTACTCCCATTCCTACCCCGCTCGATGCCGGACATAAAGACAAAGCCGGCGTGTTCGAAGGAGGTGGCTACCTGTCTAAAGGCATTTACCGCCCGATGGATCATTGCATGATGCGCGATTATGCCCCGTTCTGCCCGGCTTGCTCACGGGCCATTCTTCGGATGATCGATTTTCTGACAGACAAAAAATAAAATCTATAGATGCTGCCTTGCGAACCGTAACCCATAGCTTTAGGAGTAATAAAGCTATGGGTTACGGTTCGCAAGGCATAGCTTTATCTATGAAGATCCTTTCTTACTTTAATCGTACCGCTTCCCCATATTTGCTAATATCAATCAGTTTATAAGTATCAGCCTTGATTTTTCCACGAATGAATTCAGGAATATTGAAAGAGAAGAGAGAACGTTCATAATAATCCGTTTCTTTCTGAGGCAACAGGAAAGGTTTTCCAGGAGTGCCATTTGCATCCAGATAACAAATGTAAGGTCGCGTATACAGCCCGTCATCCCGACGGCTGCTGAAAACGAACCACCGGCTGTTGCTGCTCCAGGAATGATAGCTTTCGACATCGTTGCTGTTCACTTGAAGAAGGGAATCTGTTTTACCTGTCAACATGTCCAATAGTCGCAAATCCGCATCCTTGTGCCAGATCGAGAAGTTGCCATAGTCCGAAACCGTGTACATCAGGAAACGGCCATCAGACGATACTCTCGGCAACTTCGCGCTCCGTCTTTCCTCATTAGCGTTGTAAAGCGTATCTATCACTTGGCCGAAACTCCGTTTTTCCGGATCGAAAGCTATACTTTGCAGATTGTAGCGGATTTCCCGGTACGACTCAGGCATCCGGCACGTCGGTGCAGAACAGAAATACAACCGTCTGCCATCCGGAGAGAATGCCGGAAAAGTCTCCATATTCTCCTCCGATGATAAATGGGGAGCTGTTACGATTTCATGTTTCTCCACATCATAGATCACGACATCCGATCGATTGTCGAACACTTCCACCCGGTTCGCATCCGAAAAGTGAAAATCCTGTTTCGTATCGTTTGTCGAGAATGCAACATACCGTCCGGACGGGTGCCAGGTGGGATAGACCAAAGCGGAAATAGTCTGTTCGGTCTTCGTATCCAGCCTCTCGATACAACCGTCCGTCAGTATGTAGGTCCCGGCATGTAGCGCACGTTGGTGAAAAAGCATCCGGTCCGGATTCTGCATACAGAAGGAATGGCAGTTCATGCAATTATTATTCGTCTGCTTATTATCGAGAAATGTTTCTTCCGTAAAATCTTCCAAGCAACGCTGGTAAATCCCCATCCTGTTCCACATCCGGTAACCCGGAGCGATACGCCGATAGACCAAATAGGGATCGATTTTATCTTTGATTACTTGAATGGAAAAAGGAGGATATCGAAACCATCTGTCATCTTTGCGGATATAGATTCCGACCGTAAGTTTCCCTCCCACCGATGCGTCCAACAGCCGACGCCACTTCTTCTTTGGGATTTGGAAAGAACCATTATCCGAGTCCACCCGTATTTGCTGATCTTTGCCGGAGAATAGGGCAACTGCTTCGTAAGGTTTTTTCAACTTGAAATTCAACGGAGCTATATTGCAGGGGACTGCGACCTCTTTATAATCGGGAAAGATTTCTATCTCTCCTTCCGCGTCCTCAGCACCGGACAACACATCATCGCAGGATAAGAAGAAAAACATACAAAACCACAACTGGATATATAGATACTTCATAGACTATCCTTTCAATTTTTTACAATAATAATAAAACCAAAAAGTGTCTCCATATTGCTGGTAAAGCCAAGGCAGTCCGTCACCGCCATTCTTGATCTTCAGAATATCTTTCTGGAATTGTTTATAGCGTTGCACTATCTCAGGCCGGACGGAAACACAGCCAAGGACAGAAAGATCCTCAGTCGCCAAAACCAATGCCGCCTCCTGAAAATGAACAGGAAGGGGCTGTTCCGACAAAAATCTACCGGCATGGGACAGGAATTTCTTGAACTTCTCCATTTCCTTCGCCAGCAGATAGAAACAACCTAAATATTCC
>DXRF01000101.1:8303-9086 GCA_019411205.1 Parabacteroides sp.
AATATTCCCATGCAACTCGGTTTACGCCAGGTTCCGAAAGATGTCCCACCCAAAGGCTGTCAATGTCAGTCAGACAAAGCAAATTGTCCGGCTGAAAGGCCGGTATTGTTTTCGCGGCAAGCTCCCCATCCTGCCCGATTCTTTCGGGATGACGAACATAACCGGCATATTTTTCCGCCCAACGCCGATATCCCGGCAACCGGCCGAGTAGATCCAAATACTTATCCGCCAAAGCAAAATCTCTCCGTATCAAGCTAATTTTGACCAACCGTTGAAGCAAGCGGGGACTTCCTCCCCGCTTGGCAAGTGTCAATCCTTCCATCGCATACCCTTCTGAAAGGCTGATATCCCCGATCATATAATGGATATCACTCAACAAGCAACTCATATAATAAGTCCGGTCCCAGGAAGCCAGAAGGCTTTGCGGTCCTTTCTGGTCATAACAGAACAACCGGTCACCCAAAAGGCCTTTTTGAGCCAATGCCATATTCAAATAGTTTAGGCTGGCATAATCCGTCACCTTCTTCTCCGGATGTTCACGGATAATCGTATCCCAGTCATTCTTTTGCTCCCAAACAGACAACTCATTCATCCGGTTGGTCCGGACTTCATACGATCCGGGCAAACAAAATGTGGAAAAGCAAAACAGGACGATAAACAAGCCTCCTGCAACAAGCACTTTCACCGAACATTTTCCTCTGGGAAGAACTTCCATCGTGTAAGTCGTTACAAACAGAATCAAAAGCAAGACGACAAAGCGGATCCAGATAAAATATATATAAG
>DXRF01000102.1 GCA_019411205.1 Parabacteroides sp.
TTGCCTTTACCGTATCGGTAAAACTCTTGGCAACCTTATAGTTTACGTCGGCGTCGAGTAATGCCTTACGCACATCTTTCAATGTTTCAGCCACATTGATTTCCGTGATCTTACCTTCACCTTTCAACAGCTTAAACGATCTGTCTAACCTTTCGCTTAAGTTCTCAAACATAATTCGTATGTATATTTATTTTATTCTATTTTCTATTCTTCGAATGAGAGGCAAAGGTAAGAAAAACTGACGAATAAAGAAAAGATCACAAATTCCGAGTCAGATTTTCTTATTTTGCCAAGATGCTTTCTTTAAATAAATGACACTTGCGACCAATAAACCGGTATAATACACCACCTCGGTCATGAAACAGACAGCAACCGGCATATGCAAGCGCATTCCGACCACATATATAAACAATGTATAGAAAACAAGGGTAGCCAACTCCATCACAAAAGCCGAACGAGTATTTCCCGTACCCGTCACTCCGTTGAACACTATATTGGCAACCGCTCCGATCAGCAAAGCGCCTGAAATCACATAAAGGGAAGGGATCGAAGCTTGTATCAAAGTCACGTCATTGGTATAAACCGATAATATCGTAGAAGGAATCAGACAAGTAACAGACACAAAAACAGCCATGATTCCTAACGATATCCAGGTTATATGACGAATGATCGGGATAACCAGATCCTTATGCCCCGCCCCGATGCTGTTACTCACAAACGTATTCGTTGCCGTCGATAAAGAATTGACAGGGATCAATAAAACGATGTAAACACTCCGGACAATATTCGCAACCGCCAGTTCCCGCTGCCCTAAATGTTCCACAGCCACAAACAACATGAAATAAGTACTGAGCGAAATAAAATATTGCAACATCGTAAATATAGAGATGTCCAACACACGCCTCAGCAATTTAACATCGAACGATCGGAACTGGCTCAGTGCATACTTCTTGATATCCACCGTCATCCGAGTATAAACCATATAAAACACGATAGACACCGCCTCCGCCATCACCGAAGCGATAGCCGCTCCTTTTATTCCCAATTCCGGAAAGCCACAGTTACCGAATATCAACAGGTAGTCCAGCAGCACATTCGTCAACGCCATCACAACAGCATTCAGTGTCAGCACCTTCGTCCGGGTAATACCGATAAACAAAGCACGGAACATCACATTCACAAAAGAGAAAAAGAACCCGAACACACGCCAGTCCAAGAATTCTTCCGTGGCGTTCAGAATCGTATCGGAAGAAATCAGTACCCGCATAATATCCCCGGCAAACAGACGTGACAAAGTAAACATGACGGCAGCCAGCATAAGCAGGAAAAAGACACCCTGTATCATCACCGGCCCGACTTCCTTATAATTCCGCTCCCCATTACGGCGAGCCATGATGATCTGCGATCCGGTACTAAACCCAAAAGCGATCGTAAAGGCACATATATAATACAAGCCGCCCATTGCCGAAGCACCTAACTCGACTTCACCGACCCGGCCCAAAAACGCGGTGTCCGTCACATTAATGACATTCTGTGCCAGAAGACTCAAAAAGATTGGATAACTAACATTCCAAATTTGCCTGTTTGTGTACATATAATATTATTTACGAAGGAAATCCATACTCATAAAAAAAGCCCGCCACATCAGGCGAGCTTTTTCTTTATATGCTATCGCATTTATTTTTCAGCTACCGATGCTTCATATCAGTTTATTGGTTGCCGTATCAGGAAACACAACCGACGGCTTAAATGTTTTCGCCTCCTCAAAATCCATCAAGGCATACGACATAATAATGATGATATCGCCAGGTTGTGCCTTGCGTGCAGCAGCTCCATTCAGGCAAACCACTCCCGAACCTCGTTCACCTTTAATGATATACGTTTCAAAACGTTCACCGTTATTATTATTCACAATAGCGACCTTTTCGTTGGCAATCAAGTTGGCAGCATCCAGCAAATCCTCGTCAACAGTGATACTTCCTATATAATTCAGATTGGCTTCCGTTACCGTTACCCGGTGAATCTTTGATTTAACTACTTCTATAAACATACGATCTGATTTATGATTTATGATTTATGAATTATTTAGCTTCGCTTGTTTCTTCCATATAAAACTATGACTATTCAGGAAACAAATCACCATTCATAAATCATAAATCCATATTTAGTACTTAATATTATCTATCAGACGAACCTCTCCGCAATATACCGTAATACATCCTACCGGATAAGTCGTATCGGACCAGTTCTTGATGGACTCCATCGTATTGCCATCTACAATCTCATAGTATTCCACACGCATGACACGATCGGCATTTATTGTGTTGACAACATAGTCGATCACCTCCTGCACACTCTTTTCGGGCACAAAGTTAGCACTTTCTTTTAACGTACGAGCTATTAACGGAGCTTTTTGACGTTGTTCGGGTGTCAGGCGCACGTTACGGCTACTCAATGCCAAGCCGTCTGCTTCACGCAAAATCGGACAGTCGTTGATCTTCACCGGTATATCCAGTTGTTTCACCATAGCACGGATCACAGCGATCTGCTGGAAATCTTTTTCACCGAAATAGGCATTATCCGGTTCGACCGCATAAAAAAGCTTGCTCACAATCTGAGCAACCCCATTGAAATGTCCGGGACGGCGCGCCCCTTCCATTACGGCCGAAACAGTGCCGAAATCGAATGTGCGAGTATCTGGCTCCGGATACATTTCGTCTACCGACGGCGCAAATACATAATCGCAACCGGCCGGTTCCAACAAAGCACAGTCTTTATCCAACGTACGAGGATACGTTTCAAGGTCATGCTTGTCATTAAACTGGGTCGGATTGACAAAAACACTGACCACACACACGTCGTTTTCTTCCACACAACGTTTAACCAGGCTCAAGTGTCCGCTGTGTAATGCCCCCATAGTGGGGACAAAGCCAATTTGTTTGTTATTACGCTTTTCTTCAGCGAGATAACTCTTCAATTCTTTAATGCTGTTTACTATTTTCATCCTTTAGATGCTTATTGACGGTGCAAAGCAAATAAATAATTGCGGTAAATGAAAGAATTTTTGTATCTTTGTAGCGTCTTTATAAAACTAGTTTACAGAATGGATGCAAAAAAAATCTTGTTTATAGCTCAAGAAATAACACCCTACCTTCCCGAATCAGAGATTGCAACGATATGCAGAAACCTGCCACAAGGCATACAGGAGCGTGGTCGCGAAATTAGGACTTTCATGCCCAAGTTCGGTAGCATTAACGAACGCCGCAACCAGTTGCACGAAGTAATCCGGCTTTCGGGTATGAATCTCATCATTGATGATACCGATCACCCGCTGATCATAAAGGTAGCATCCATTCAGGCAGCCCGCATGCAGGTATACTTCATTGATAATGAAGATTTCTTCCAAAGAAAACATACTATCAGCGACGATGATGGAAACGAATACGAGGATAACGACGACCGTTCGATCTTCTACGTTCGTGGTGTATTGGAAACAGTGAAAAAACTCCGTTGGATACCGGACGTCATTCACTGTCATGGTTGGATGTCAGCGCTAACAGCCCTGTACATCAAACGTATGTATGCTGACGATCCTTGCCTCAAAGATGCAAAGATCGTATACTCTATTTATAACGATGACTTCAAAACACCGTTCAGAAAAGAATTTGCAAGCAAGTTAAAAATGGATGGAGCCAAGGACAGCGACCTGAAAGGCATCAAAGCCGATACAAGCTTCACCGGGCTGACCAAGCTCGCCATCGATTTCGCAGATGGTGTGATACAGGGTAGTGAAACGATCAATCAAGATGTGCTGGATTATATTGCCACTAAAAAGCACACCCCATTCCTACCTTATCAGTCGCCGGACGTTTATATGGATAAATTCAATGAATTCTACGATGTCGTATTAGGCACAAAATAAAATTAGAGACATGAAAATCAAGCTTTTTGTACTTGGCCTGAGTCTCGGGATCTCGATTCTGAGCGGGTGTAATGATGATTTGACGCAGGTAGGAACAGGTATTCAACCGGAGAATGACAGACCGTTGGTATATGCGGACACATTCTACATGAAAGCAAAAACATTACAGACAGATTCTGTCTATGCCCGGACAATTTACGGTTCATTAGGGGAAATATACGATCCTTTGTATGGAAACCTGAAGTCTGATTTTATGTGCCAGTTCTACTGTCCGGAAAATTTCAAATTTAGGTATACACCCCACAATGGCGTAATAGATTCAGTCGAATTTAAAATATATTACAGCCGAAGTTGGACAGGGGATTCTCTAACTCCGATGCGTGCACAACTATACGAAGTAACAACTCCACTAACAAGGAATTTTTATACGAATGTCGATCCGGAACAATACTGCAATATGCAGAAATCATTAGGTATGCAGACATATACAGCACGTGATTTAAGTGTTTCGGATTCTCTTTGGAATGATAAAAATTCAAACAACGTACTGACTTATCAACCGAGAATAACCATCCGCATGCCTCAGGAAGTAGGTCAACGTTTCTACGACGCTACAATCAAAACTCCGGAAGTTTTCAACGACCAGAATACGTTCAATCAGTTCTTTCCCGGTATTTATGTCACAAATACATACGGTACAGGAAACATCCTGAACATCGAAAGTACCCAGATGAACATTTACTATAAGCACACGATAAAAGGCTCTGCCGATCAGGATTCAATCGTACAGGCTTGGGAGACTTTCAGTGCGACATCTGAAGTTATCCAGTTGAACAGATTCAAGAATACAGACATCAGCCATCTGCTTGAACCCAATGATAGCATCGCTTATCTGAAAAGTCCGGCAGGCGTATACACCCAGTTGACAATCCCGGCACAAGATATTGCCCCTATTATCCAAGGACGTATTGTCAGCAATGTGGACTTTTCTCTAAAAGCCCTTCCACAAGAAGACTGGAAATTTGCATTTGAAGCTCCCGCCAACGTGCTGATACTCCCAAAGGATTCTATGGATACATTCTTTAGAAACAATAATGTAGAAAATAACATCACTTCCTTCCGGGGATCTTATGTGGCTTCGACCCGAACCTACTCATTCGGAAACATAGCCAAGCTGCTTAAAACCCACATAGAGAACTCTCCTGATGAAGATCTGGTTATCAACGTTATCCCCGTACAGCGCAGAGTAGGAACGACAACCAACTACTACGGGCAGACAAGCGAATACACAGTCGCCATCGAGAACTATTTGAAACCTTCCGGTGTAAAACTACGTATCGACAAAGACGCAATGGAAATGCGTATCGTAACAATCGAATATAGATAAGCAAGACAGACTGACTATTTATTATCTATCAGATATAAAAAAACCGGGGTTCCATTTAGGGAATCCCGGTTTTCATTTATTACTTTACCTTTATTCAGCAGCCGTTTTTTTCGCTGCTTTTTTCTTATACTTATCAAGCTCTTTCTGTAACTTTTCAATCTCTTCACCCTGATTCTTAATCGTTGTAAGAAGCGAATTCAACTCTTCGTTCTCTATCTCAACAGGATACAAAGCATCTACACGGCTGATAAAATCACCTAATATATTCATATAATTGGTAAACGCATCATACGGAGAATCATAAATACCACGATTAAGCCAAATTCCAGTTTTCTTGGTTGTCATAAAACGGAAGTTATTGCTTGCCTGCAAATAATCCCAGTCCTGCTTGATGCGGCGATCATCACATAAATGAACACGACCAGCCACACTATACAATTTATTAAATGCCTCACGCTGCATCACATTACCCAGCCAACAACTCGTATCTCTTTCCTCATCGGCCCACGACATCGGATAAGGAACATCGACTTGATCTACAGACTTGAACTTTGTCACGATTTCAGACGGAGTCGAGAATGAAATGCCCTTTTCTTTCGCACAAGCCGGCAAAGCCTTCATGAACTGCAGGATATTCGAAGATAACGGTTGTGCAATACCCAAGGCAGAAAGCTCCATAAAAATATTGATAACCTGTTCTTCTTCCGGTAACCCCGCAATCCAACCGATATATTTATCTGCAAATAACGGATATTCGCTCCAATCCGAATTAGAGAAACGCAGACTAATGTCGTCCGACAGTTTGAAATCACGAAGCAAAATCTTCAAATTAGGATTATAGGCACAATGGTACACATAATGCGGGCTCTTCCATCCCAACACATGTTTGGCACCTTCGGTCAAAATTCCCTTAAATCCCATACTTGCAACAACCGATCCGATCTCATTCGAATAAATCAAGCTGGAATTACGGAAAACCTTGGGAGTTTGTCCAAAAACTTGTTTGATCTTCGCACTCATTCTGGAAACTTCTTCACGAAAACATTCTTCATTAGCCAAAGAAGAAAGCCCATGAGAATAAGGTTCGCACAAAAATTCGCAACAACCTGTGTCATTCAATTGATGCAACAGGTCTATCACAGCGGGAGAATAGATCTCCAACTGTTCCAAAGCCACGCCCGAAATAGAAAAAGCGACTTTAAAAGCTCCTCCGTTGTTCTTTACCATTTCAAGCAAAGTGGTCAATGCCGGAATATAAGAACGCTCTGCAATCTCCGTGATACTGCGTTCATTTTCATAATCATCATAATAGTAATGATCCGTACCGATATCGAAACAACGATAGCGTTTCAGATGTATGATTTGATGTATTTCAAAATAAAGACAGATTGTTTTCATATCTAATGTTGTTTTATTATTTACCGTAATTCTTTAAGACATTCTCATAAAGAGCGCGAATACGCAAGCCGACCTTTTCCCATGTGATACCATCGACCTCTTTCTTTCCTTCCACCTGAAGATATTCGAACAAAGACGGATTCGTACAGATTGAATAGATAGCGTCAGCCATTGCATGAATATCCCAATAATCCGTCTTAATCACCTTGTCGAGAATTTCCCCACAACCGGACTGTTTGGAAATAATGGAAGGCGTTCCGCACTGCATGGCTTCCAACGGGGCAATCCCAAACGGTTCGGAAACAGAAGGCATCACAAAGACATCACTGTTCTTATAAGCTTCATATACCTGCCTTCCGCGTTGAAACCCCGGGAAATGGAAGCGGTCGGCAATTCCACGCTCGGCGGCCAGATTGATCATGGCGTCCAGCATGTCACCCGAACCTGCCATAATGAAGCGGATATTACGTGTACGTTTCAAAACAAGCGCTGCTGCCTCGACAAAATATTCCGGTCCTTTTTGCATGGTGATACGTCCCAGGAAAGTCACGACCTTTTCCTTTTTATGCTCCGGACGAGGAATGTCCAAAAGTTCTTGCGACAACGGATAAACCGCATTATGCATGGCAAAACATTTCCGCGGATCCTGATGGTACTCCCGGATAACCGTCTGCCGTGTCAATTCAGATACACACATAATACAATCCGCATAATCCATACCGTTCTTCTCCGTTGCATATACGGTCGGGTTGACCTTTCCGCGCGAACGGTCGAAATCGGTTGCATGAACATGAATACAAAGAGGCTTACCACTCACCATCTTAGCATGCACGCCGGCCGGATATGTCAACCAATCGTGGGCATGAATAATATCAAATTGCTGCTGGCGAGCAACGACACCCGCTATAATAGAGAAATTATTGATCTCGTCATGCAGGTTAGCAGGATACCCTCCGGCAAACTCCATACACCCCAAATCATTTACATTCAGATATGAGAAATCGGCATAGATATGGTCACGGAAAGCATAATATTGCTCCGGCGTCATATAATTGGGAAGTCTGGACTTCAAATAATCATAATTGACATCCCGCCATACGACAGGAACTTGGTTCATACCTATAATATTCAGGAAACCTTCTTCTTCACCGGTAGGCTTCGGCAAACAGAAAGTCGTTTCCACATCATTCTGCAGACTCAGACCTTTAGTGATACCATAGGATGCAACCGCAAGACCACCATATATTTTGGGAGGAAATTCCCATCCAAACATTAACACTTTCATACAGGCTCCTCCTTTCAATAGTTATATTTGCTTAATAAGTATAATATTCTCAATATTTCTGCAACATTCATTGCGAATGATATGGCTCCACGCCCCTTGAACGGAGGATTACCGTCAAACAATTCTGAAATGGACCCGATACAATGAGACGACATTTCATCTTCGTACCCGATCAGATAACGTTCGATAAACCCTATACCGCTCATCTTATAGATACGAAGATATGCCTCAAAATAGAAACCTGCCAGCCAAGGCCAAGCCGTTCCCTGATGATAAGCATAATCACGCTGGATCTGAGGACCGACATAATTAGGATTATACCCACCGCTCTTCGGGCTCAAGGAACGGAGTCCTTTAGGAGTAAGCAACTCTTTCGTCACAATATCGAGTACACCTTTTTTCTGGCTGGAGTTCAAAGGAGAATAATCAAATGCCACGGCAAATATCATATTCGGACGCACACTCCACTCCATCATGTTACCATCGACATAATCGAGCAAATAGCCATATTCATTCAAGAACACATTGACAAACGACTTCCCGCTTTTCTCGGCCAAAGCTCCCAATGATTCAGCCAAAGCATTATTTCCGGCCTCGCCCGACAATTCTCCTGCAAACCGCAAAGCGTTATACCACAATGTATTGATCTCAACAATATATCCTGTACGCGGAATAACGGGATGTCCGTTAACCGTCGAGTTCATCCATGTTACAGCCCTATTCGTCCCATAAGTATAAAGCAATCCATTATCATGCAGAACCAGATTCGGATGTTTATCCTGGCAGAGGAACCTCATGATATCTTCCAACAATACACCATATTTCTCGCGGCATGCCTCACGTGAAACCATTTTAGCATATTGCTGAATGCACCAAACAGCCCAAAGCAAGATATCGGGATGCTCCATTTCATAAATCTTGATCTGGCTCGGTTCATTACGGATAAAATTATAAATCGCCTTACGGGCTGTTTCCATTACCATTTCAAACTTGGAAACCTCATCGATAGCCAAAGTCAACCCCGGCAAAGAAATAAACAAATCGCGTGCCCTGCACTTGAAC
>DXRF01000103.1 GCA_019411205.1 Parabacteroides sp.
CTGATTATGAGTCAGGTGCTCTAACCAACTGAGCTATAGGACCTGTTCAGAGCTGTGCTCTGAAATCGGGTGCAATATTACGATTTATTATCGAGATATGCAAATGTTAATGTAGAAAACTTACTTTTCCGCAGATTCCTCAGCGCCAAACTCCATCAGATAAGCCTTGATGAAATCATCGATTTTACCATCCATCACACCGTTGACATCAGATGTCTGGAAATTGGTACGGTGATCTTTCACACGGCGATCGTCGAACACGTAACTACGGATCTGGGAACCCCATTCGATTTTTTTCTTTCCGGCTTCTACCTTTGCTTGCTCTTCCATACGATGTTGCAGTTCCTTGTCATACAAGATTGAACGCAACTGACGCATTGCATTTTCCCGGTTCTTAGGCTGGTCGCGGGTTTCCGTATTCTCGATCAGGATTTCTTCTTCTTCACCCGTATAAGGATCTTTAAACTGATAGCGCAAGCGCACTCCAGATTCCACTTTGTTCACATTCTGCCCACCGGCACCTCCCGAACGGAACGTATCCCAAGAGATGGCAGCCTGATCGATCTTCACCTCGATCGTATCATCGACCAGCGGGGTGACAAAGACAGAAGCAAATGAAGTCATTCGCTTGCCTTGCGCATTATAAGGAGACACACGCACCAGACGATGTACACCGTTTTCGCCCTTCAAATATCCGTAAGCATAGTCGCCTTCGATATTGAGAGTCGCCGTTTTAATACCAGCCTCATCTCCTTCTTGGTAGTTAGCTACGGAAATCTTATATCCGTTCGCCTCCGCCCAGCGTGTATACATACGGAGCAGCATGGAAGCCCAGTCCTGACTTTCCGTACCGCCGGCACCAGAATTGATCTTCAGTACACAACTCATCTGGTCGGCTTCCTGGCGCAACATATTACGAAACTCCAGATTTTCCACCAATTGGATTGCATTGCCATAAGCCTCATCAACTTCTTCTTCGCTGACGATCCCTTCTTTTACATAATCATAAGCCAACTGCAATTCCTCTGCTGCAGCATGAACCTCGTTATAAAGTTCGATCCACTTTTTCAGTTCTTTTACTTTCTTCATCTGGACTTCTGCCCGTTTGGCATCTTCCCAGAAACCGGGATCATGAGTGCGTAACTCTTCTTCTTCTAACTGGATGGTCTTACCATCTATGTCAAAGATACCCCCTCAGCGCTTGCTCGCGCTCCAACACATTGTGTAGTTGGTCTGATGTGATCATAAAAATTCTCGTTTTTAAATTTGTCCGGCAAAGATACTCAATTTTCCTGACTATCAAAATGTCACTGCTTCCCCATCTAGATCGGATTTCTACTCCATATATTCGGAAATAGTAGCAAGGGTGATATTTTTTAACATTTCTATCTATGCACAAGACACCTCTTTTTCCTACCGAAATGACAAAAGCCCGACGGGAAGTTTATTTCCCATCGGGCTTTTGTCTTCAGCACGCTTCACAAAGATGATCAGGAAGGATTTGAAGCTTCTTCATACATCTTTTCGATCGAATCTGCGTATTTCTTCAAAATGATGGAACGGCGGAGCTTGAGTGTATCCGTCAGTTCAGCCCCCATCGTAAAAGGTTCGAACAACAAGGTGAAACGCTTGATCTTCTCATAAGAAGCCAGATTCTTTTGGTTTTCCTCGATATGTATCTCAATCAGACGAAGGATTTCCTTATTCTGAACAAGCTCTTCCCGACTGCCGACTGCCAGCCCTTTTTCTTCGGCATACTTTTCCAGTAATGAATAGGCAGGAACGATCAACGCACTGACAAATTTACGCTGATCACCGATAACCGCAATCTGTTCGATATATTGATCGCCGCTCATAACCATTTCAATCGCTTGCGGAGCGATGTATTTGCCATTCGATGTTTTATACAAATCCTTGATACGTTCGGTAAAGAACAACGTGTTTCCTTCCATCCTTCCAGCATCTCCCGTACGGAAATAGCCATCCTTTGTAAACGCCTTTTCATTCTCTGCTGGTTTATTATAGTAACCAGACATCACAGTCTTACCTTTTACCAGAATTTCGCTATTCTCCGGATCGATCCGTACCTGTACATCCGGCATGACTTTCCCGATCGAACCGAACTGGAATCCGATTTCAGGATAGAAACAGACAGTCGCCGTCGTCTCGCTCAAACCGTAACCATACACAATCGGAATATTGACAGACTGCAAGAATTCATTGACCGTATCCGAAAGCGGTGCACCGGCCACCGGAAAAAAACGGCCACGTTCGATCCCTAATACCCGTTTCAGCAAATTAAAAACGGTCTTATTATACATTTCGAACTTCAATTTCAACCCGAAAGGAGCCGGGATACCCTTATTCTTATATTCCAGATTATACTTGCGCCCGGTCTCGATAGCATCCAAAAAAATTTTCTTCATGCCAGAAGATGACGAGTTGATCTTTTCGTGTACGCCGGCATATACCTTCTCCCAGAAACGGGGGACATTGCACATCAATGTAGGATGCACCTCCGGCAATGTCTTCTGAATCATTTTAGGATCTTGGTTGACCGCAATCGTCACTCCCTTATGCAGACAATAGTAAGACCATGCTTTTTCAAAAATATGAGTCAGTGGCAAGAAACACATGGAAAGATCCTTATCCGTTACCATCGGGAGACGGATATCATGGATACGCATAGCCTCCAAATAATTGGAATGATGGAGCATGACCCCTTTGGACTCACCAGTTGTCCCAGAAGTATATATTATGGTGGCCAAGTCCTCCGGCACCGCTTCGTTCATGCGGATCTTCACCGTTGTTTCGGCATGAGCATTATCGCCCAACCGCAAGAAATCGTCAAAATAAATCGAAGTCTTGTCTTCCGGGTTCAACTTGACAGCCGGATCAAATACTACCAGGCGCTTCAGATATTGAGATTCTTTCTGCACCTTGAATGCATTATTGTACTGCAACTGCTCGCCGACAAACAAGGTATGTATATGAGCATCATTGATTATATACTCGATCTGCCCCGGAGAATTCGTCGCGTACATCGGAATGGAAACCACACGGTTCGCATATGCCCCGAAATCTGTATAAAAGCATTGCGGCATATTCTGCGAATAAACCCCGATATTCTCCTGTATTCCAATCCCGAATTCGGCCATTGCCTTAGCCGTAAGCATAACTTTTTCAGAAAATTCCTTCCAAGATATTTTTAACCACTTCCCGGTTGCATTATCACGATATTTCAATGCGGTACGGGAACCATATTTTTCTGCCTGTCGATGAACCAACTCGGCATAATGGTAGTAAATCATAATTCTTTGTTTTGAATTGATGCTGCAAAAGTACAGTTTTCTATTCTATTTGTCATGAGATTAGCCTCTTTTTTACACAAAAGAGCCGATTTTGTGCAATATTAATGTTAAATTAGGATAAACATAGTAGTATGTATTGCATAGTACATAGGTAATACATATATTTGTAGTGTAAAACAAAATAATAATGAATGCAGAGAACGTAAAATCACAAATGAGAAAGGGAACATTGGAATATTGCATTCTATTGCTTCTCAAAAAAGAGCCGGCGTATACCTCTGACATTATCCAGAAGTTACAGGAAGCTAAATTGATCGTAGTGGAAGGTACCCTATATCCTCTGTTGACAAGATTAAAAAACAGCGAATTGTTAAGTTACCAGTGGATAGAATCTACTCAAGGACCGCCTCGCAAGTATTACCAGCTCACCCCGAAAGGAGAAGAATTTCTCGGGGAACTGGAAACATCCTGGCAGGAACTGAATGACACAATAAACCACATCAGAAACAATTAAAATCAGAAAACAATGAAGAAGACACTGACGGTTAATTTGGGAGGAACAGTTTTCCACATTGACGAAGACGCATATCAACTGCTCGATAAATATCTGGCAAACCTCCGCATCCACTTTCGCAAGGAAGAAGGCTCAGAAGAAATTATGAACGATTTTGAAATGCGCATCTCCGAACTGTTCAACGAACGGGTTCGGTTGGGCTACGGAGTAATCACAATCGAACATGTTGAAGAAGTAATCAAGCGCATGGGCAAGCCAGAAGACTTGTTTGAGGGGGAAGAAGAGAAAGAATATAAGGAAGAAGCCAGGACACATGCTTTCCAGGAAGAAGAGATTCCCAAAGGCCCGAAAAAGCTGATGCGTGACCCGGATAACCGGGTCTTGGGAGGTGTAGCCGGCGGTATAGCCGCTTATATGGGATGGGACGTAACGGCTGTACGCCTTGCCATGATCATCCTGCTCTTCATTCCTTATGCACCAATCATTGTCCTATACCTTATATTATGGCTGGTAATGCCGTTGGCACGAACAGCAGCCGACAAACTGATGATGCGTGGGCAAAGCGTCACCCTCGAAAACATTGGCAAAACAGTTACGGATGGCTTCGAAAAGGTCAGCAATAACGTAAATGACTATATGAGCTCCGACAAACCGAGAAGTTTCTTACAAAAACTGGCAGATTTGTTTGTCGGTGTGGTAGGTTTCATTCTCAAATTCCTGGCCATACTGATCGGGATCATCCTGCTACCGCCATTATTACTCGTTGCCTTTATATTGGTCGTCGTCACCTTTGCTCTTATTGCCGGAGGCACAGGCTTCCTATATCAATTATCGCCGTTCGGAGCCGACTTGATAGCGGGAGCACCTATTTCGTTGGCTATCATGGGATGCATCGGATTCATTCTGCTGATAGGTATTCCTATTTTTGCCCTGGTATATGCAATCTGCATGCAGTTGTTCAAAGCTAAGCCATTGCCCAACACTGCAAAATGGACGTTGTTGATCTTATGGTTAGTATCCGTAGTGCTGTGCGTCACTTACTTCTACCAGACCGGGATAAACGGATGGAGCACATTGCCTTGGTACAATTTCTTCAATATATAATCAATAAAAACAACAAAATAAGAGAATCCGAGCATAAAGGGGAAAAACTTTGTCGGGAGCGATTATACCCAAAGCCGATAAAAGCCCCAATAAAATTACATATAACGATAATTGTGTGTCAAAAAGAAGGCCGTCCTTTCACAAGGGGGGCCTTTCTTCTAAGGTTAACAAATTTATGAGTAAAAACCACTAATGAATCTTTATAAAAAACCGCTTTCTTCCTCTCAATATTGTCATACAGAGGAAGAAGCGGTCACAAATATACATAAAGTTTTTATATCAAAAAGACTTTACCTCATTTATTTAAAGGCATTTCTTATCCGCTCAGCAGTGTCTGCGAGCACGTCCTGGGTAACCTCCATTTTCTTTCCGCCAAAATACATATCTGACTCCTTCTGGATCGGAATTAAATGAATATGCGCATGAGGAACTTCAAGCCCCATTACGGCCAAACCAACCCGTTTACAAGGAATAACAGCTTCCTGTGCACGAGCTACCCGTTTGGCAAATGCCATCATACGTCCAAGCATGGGATCTTCTATATCGAAAATATAATCGATTTCTTTTTTCGGAATCACCAGCGTATGACCGGCAGCTACCGGATTAATGTCCAAGAAAGCGAAAAATTCTTCGTCTTCCGCTACTTTATGGCAAGGAATCTCACCCGCCACAATTCTACTGAATATAGAAGCCATAATATTATATTATTAAATCGATATATCCATAATTTCAAAGCTCATCACACCGGATGGAACTTTGATTTCCACAATGTCGCCAACCTTTTTTCCCATCAGCCCCTGCGCAATCGGAGTGCTGACCGCAATCTTGCCTTCTTTCAGGTTTGCTTCCGAGTCTGAGACCAGAGTATAGGTCATGACTGCATTGTTCTTTGTATTCTTGATCTTTACTTTGTTCAAGATCTGGACTTCGTCTGTTTGAACACGGGATTCATCTATCAGGCGAGCGTTAGAGATCAAGCCCTTCAACTGAGCCAGCTTTGCTTCCATTATACCTTGTGCTTCCTTTGCTGCGTCATACTCAGCATTCTCAGACAAATCACCTTTGTCACGAGCCTCTGCAATCTGGGCAGATATTTCCGGACGTTTCACGGTTTCCAGATAATTGATTTCAGCTAAAATCTTATCATAGCCATCTTTCGTCATATAGCTCACTGCCATACTAAATCCTCCTATTTTATTTAAAATGTTATTATTGATTACTGCATAATAAAAAAAGAATCCCGACCAACTGCTTGGCCGGAACTCCTCTTTCTCTGTATTTTTAGACTCTGCAAAGATAAACGATCTTTTTAAGAGTGCAAATCCTTTTGAAGTGCTTTACAACATGTTAGGATTTAGAATTATGATTTATACGTCGATGAAATCACAATTCAAAGTACTGTTTTTACGTCTGCTTCCAGTTTCTTCACGTCTTCGACACGCTTAACCAAGTTTCCTTTGCGGTCAAGAATGAAAAGGGCGGGCAATTGTTTTACATTGTACAAACCTGCCACCTGCGAATAAACAGACTGCGGATCGCGGACAGTAACCCACGGCAAATTAGAAGCCCCATTTCTCCAGAAATGGAAATCGCTATCCAACGACACTTGATAAATCTCAAGTCCCTGGTCATGGTATTTTGTGTACAATTCACCCAATGCCATATTCAAAGCCGGCGACCATTCCGTCTGATAAGCCGTAAAGTTTATCAAAACAACCTTACCGGGTGCAACCGTAGACAGTTTTACCACTTCGCCCCGAACATCCGGCAATTCGATATCAAGGAATGAAACTTCTTTTGTTTCCACATTACTGTAATCGACAGGACGTTGAGCACGCAAGACCTTCATGGATTGCAGTGTCAGGTTGTACAAATGCTTCGACCGCGGGCTTTCCGGATAAACGTGATTGTAGCTGGTTGCAACCGCCCCATACGCCTTGACATCTTTCTTGTCATACAAATCAAAGAACAACAAGCCATCGATCTGCTGAAACAAAGCAAAATAGGCAGCCGTGGACATCGGTGCCGAATAAATATATTTCCGAGCGACCTCTTTATAAGCATCGGCAGCAGCCAAAACCTTCATACGGTAGGTCGTATCTGAAATCATTTTATCTTCATATTCCTTCCTCAAGCGGCTGATAGCCTGGTTTGCATCCAGTTGAGCCAAGGTAATCGCCTTTATCGCCTTTGAGTTTTCAGATCCTTCTACAGAATAGGAAGTTGCGAAAGTACCAGCATCAGCGACGAAAGATATGGTTTCGGTCGAATCAACCGCAAAATTGATCAATTGGTTGTTCAGACGCAAACGATAAAAGTCCGGATACTCAGGACGCTTTTCCGTAAACTTGAACTTCCCGCCAGGAGCCAGCTTGATGGAATCGAGTGTCACCACATTAGAGATTCCGACATTTTCTAAATACATAAGCTGACCGTCAGCCCCTGCCACGACTCCCTTCACAATGAAATCCGAGGAGTTGTTACAAGCTGAAAAAAAGAACATGCACAGTCCTAAAACAGTCAACAGTCGTGTGGATATTTGTTTCATCATATCTTTACTTCTTGTTTTAATCCGCTGCAAATATACATTAATTTACAATTGTGGCACCATTATTCGCTAAATCTTCCTGCTATTTTTATAAAAAAGAGCTTTTCTCATGTTTTTTATTTTCATTTTCACACGTTTACAGATAAACTTTCATTACATTTGCACCAATTTTACAGATAGAAAAATAAGAAAAAGATTATGCTTAATCCAATTAACAAGACGATCGAATTGGCTGATGGAAGAACCATCACCATCGAAACCGGGAAATTGGCAAAACAGGCGGACGGTGCAGTTACCGTACGTATGGGCAACACCGTGTTGCTGGCTACTGTTTGCGCCGCTAAAGATGCAAACCCGGGTGTTGACTTCATGCCGTTACAAGTAGAGTACAAAGAAAAATTCTCGGCATTTGGCCGTTTTCCTGGTGGTTTTACAAAAAGAGAAGGTAAAGCTTCCGACTACGAAATCCTGACTTCTCGTTTGGTCGACCGTGCCCTCCGTCCTCTTTTCCCGGACAATTACCATGCCGAAGTATATGTAAACGTTATATTATTCTCCGCAGACGGTGAAGACATGCCGGATGCACTGGCCGGATTGGCTGCTTCCGCCGCATTGGCTGTATCGGATATTCCTTTCAACGGACCGATCTCTGAATGCCGCGTCGCACGTATCGATGGTAAGTATGTAGTCAACCCCACGTTCTCTGAATTGGAAAAAGCAGATATTGATATTATGGTGGGTGCTACGCTTGACAACATCATGATGGTGGAAGGCGAAATGGACGAAGTTCAAGAATCAGAAATGCTGGAAGCGATCAAAGTAGCACACGAAGCAATCAAAATACAGTGCCAGGCACAGCTTGAACTGTCCGAAGCTTGCGGCAAACTGGTTAAACGCGAATACTGTCACGAAATCAACGACGACGAACTGCGCAAAGATGTACACGAAAAATGTTATGCAAAGGCATACGCTGTTGCAACCTCCGGTACCGACAAACATCAGCGTGCCGAAGCATTCGAAGCAGTTGTCGAAGAATATAAAGCTCAATTCTCTGAAGAAGAATTGACAGACGAGAAGGTTGAAATGATCGGCCGTTATTACCACGATGTAGAAAAAGAAGCGATGCGCCGTGCTATCCTGGACGAAGGAAAACGTCTGGATGGCCGTAAGACTACTGAAATCCGTCCGATCTGGATCGAAACAGACTGTCTGCCCGGTCCTCACGGTTCTGCTATTTTCACACGTGGTGAAACACAGTCACTTTCGACTGTCACTTTAGGTACAAAAGCCGATGAAAAGATGATCGACGATGTACTGAATCACGGAAAAGAACGTTTCCTGTTACATTATAACTTCCCACCATTCTCTACTGGCGAAGCAAAAGCTTCCCGCGGTGTGGGTCGTCGTGAAATCGGTCACGGAAACCTGGCTCACCGTGCATTGAAACGGATGATCCCAACAGACTATCCTTACGTAGTACGTGTGATCTCTGACATATTAGAGTCCAACGGTTCTTCTTCTATGGCATCTGTATGTGGT
>DXRF01000104.1:0-939 GCA_019411205.1 Parabacteroides sp.
GTTCAGCGACGGCACGACAGACACAGTCACCCCGATGTGCGTCATGTTAGGAACCAACGTGCTCAACATCATCGGGAACTACCTGCTGATATACGGTAACTTCGGATGTCCCGAACTGGGGCTTACCGGGGCCGGTATCTCGACACTCGCCAGCCGTATTCTGACATTCGTGATATTCTACGTCCTGTTTACCAAGCATTCCCGTTACAAACTTTACAGAGAAGGGTTCAAGAAAGGGAAAGTCAACCGGGCGAACATTGGTAACCTGGTCCGCCTCGGTTTGCCGGTCGGTTTCCAGATGGGAGTCGAAACAGGCTCATTCAGCCTGAGCGTCATCATGATGGGTTGGCTGGGAAGCACGGCACTCGCTGCCCACCAAGTGGCAGGCGTGATCACCACGCTCGGCTTCATGGTCTATTACGGCATAGCGGCGGCAGTCACCATACGGGTAAGCAACTTCCGGGGCTGGAACGACTGGTCCGCCATACGGCACGCATCCTTTGCCGGCCTGCATCTGGTCATGGGAACGGCAGCCATCGTAGTTCTTCTGATCGGGATTTTCCGCAACGTCATGGGATATATCATCACTCCGGAAAAAGAGGTGGTCGAACTGGTCGCCCTGCTCGCCTGGTCGGTAATCCTGTATCAGGCAGGCGACGGACTGCAAATCCTCTTCGCCAACGCCCTGCGAGGCATCTCGGATGTCAAATACATGGCTTATATGGCTTTCTTCTGCCACTTCGGACTGGCGCTCCCCATCGGTTACCTGTGCGGATTCACTTTCGGCTGGGGAGCTATCGGCGTCTGGTGCGGCTTTCCGGTCAGTCTGACCACGCTCGGTCTGTTGCTTTGGAGACGTTTCAATCGATTGACAATAAAGAAATAGTGTATGACTAAAGACATAACAGCAGAACACGTATTAAACGACCTGCGCTACCT
>DXRF01000104.1:949-8954 GCA_019411205.1 Parabacteroides sp.
TCATCAACCTGGAGGCCATCCTGAACTTGCCGAAAGGAACGGAACATTTCCTGTCCGACATCCACGGCGAACACCAGGCTTTCAACCATGTGCTGAAAAATGCCTCCGGTGCGATCAAGCGCAAGGTGAACGAGATATTCAGCAACACGCTGCGCGATTTCGAGAAGAAGGAGCTTTGCACGCTGATCTACTATCCGGAACAAAAGCTGGAACTGATCCGGCAACGCGAAAAAGACCTGGACGACTGGTATCTGATCACGCTGAACCAATTGGTACGCGTCTGCCGGAACGTCTCGTCCAAATACACGCGCTCGAAAGTACGCAAGGCTTTGCCGAAGGAGTTCTCCTACATCATCCAGGAGCTGCTCCACGAGTCGAGCGACGAGCCGAACAAGTCCGCCTATGTGGACCAGATCATCAACACGATCATCTCGACCGGCCGGGCCAATGACTTCATCATTGCCATGTGCAACCTGATCCAACGCCTGACGATCGACCTGTTGCACATCATCGGCGACATATACGACCGCGGTCCGGGCGCCCACATCATCATGGACACGCTTTGCAACTACCATAACTTCGACATCCAGTGGGGTAACCACGACATCCTTTGGATGGGAGCTGCCGCCGGCAACGCGGGAAGCATCGCCAACGTGATCCGCATGTGCATGCGCTACGGCAACCTGGCAACCCTTGAGGACGGCTATGGCATCAACCTCCTGCCCTTGGCAACATTTGCCATGGAAGTCTATGCAGACGATCCCTGCGAACTGTTCATCCCGCGCACGAATGCCTCCGATGCGACCTTCGACGAAAAGACGACTCAACTGATCGCCCGCATGCACAAGGCGATCACAGTCATACAGTTTAAGGTGGAAGGCGGGATCATCCGCCGCCGTCCGGAATTCCAGATGGACGACCGCCTGCTGCTCCACCATATCGACCTCCGCCGCGGAACGATCCGGATCGAAGGAAAGGAATACGAGCTGAAAGACAAAAACTGGCCGACCCTCAACGCAAAAGATCCTTATGCCCTTTCGATCGAAGAAGAAGAACTGATGCGGCGTATCAAGCACTCGTTCGAATGTAGCGAGAAGCTGAAAAAGCACATGCGTTGCCTGTTCACACACGGCAGCATGTACCAGGTCTGCAACTCCAACCTGCTCTTCCACGCCTCCGTCCCGATGAACCCGGACGGTACGCTCAAGGCGATCCGGATCGAAGGAACGGAATATAAGGGCAAAGCCCTGCTGGACAAAGTAGACCAGCTGGTGCGCACCGCCTATTTCGACGCCGACGACAGCCCGGAGAAAGACTTTGCGATGGATTACATCTGGTACCTTTGGGAAGGCAAGGACTCTCCCCTCTTCGACAAGAGCCGGATGGCGACTTTCGAACGCTGCTTCATCGACGACAAATCGGTACAAAAGGAGGAAAAAGGCACCTACTATTCCCTCCGGGAAGAAGAATCGGTCTGCGACATGCTGCTGGACGAGTTCGGCGTCACCGGCCAGCACCGCCATATCATCAACGGGCATGTCCCCGTACGCTCCATCAAAGGGGAGAATCCGATCAAGGCAAACGGCAAACTACTTGTCATCGACGGCGGCTTCTCCAAGGCCTACCACCCGGAGACGGGCATTGCAGGTTATACCCTGGTGTACCATTCACGCGGCTTCCAGCTTGTACAGCACGAGCCGTTCCTGTCGACCGACCAGGCCATCAAGGAGGGTAAGGACATCCGTTCCACCACCATCGTTGTCGAACTGAACTCCCACCGCCAGATGGTCAAGGACACGGACAAGGGAGTAGACCTGCAACAGCAGATCCATGATCTGGAAAAACTCCTTTATGCGTTCCGCAACGGGTTTATCAAAGAAAAAGAACGTTATAAATAAGAACACTTGTCATGAACAGCGAGAAACTGAAAGGTCACATTCTGATATTGATAACCAATATCCTGTTTGCCGTCAACATGCCGATATCCAAATATCTGCTGCCGGCACACGTTCCCCCCGAAGGTCTTACGATCATGCGCATGGCTTTTGCCTGCGTGATGTTCTGGATCGTGTCTCTCTTCACGGTAAAAGAGAAAGTGCCGTTGAAAGACTTAGGGATGCTTTTCGTATGCGCCCTTTGCGGAGTGGGGATCAACCAGGGTTTATTCATCGTCGGGCTGAACCGTTCTTCTCCAGTCGATGCCTCCATCATCGCCACTGCTGTGCCAATCTTCGTCCTGCTGCTGGCCGCCATCATACTAAAGGAACCGATCACCCGGAAGAAATCGTTCGGAGTGTTCATGGGGGTCAGCGGCGGCCTGCTGCTTGTTTTCAGTTCCACGCATGCTACCGACAGTATCAGCAGCCTCGACGGCGACATGATGATGATTGTCAGTGGGTTGATGTACGCCATTTACCTGGTTCTGTCGAAGCCGCTCTCCCTGCGCTATTCATCGGTCACGATGATGAAATGGATGTTCCTCTTCACAACGCTGACGCTGGTTCCCTTCACTTTCCGGCATGTGCTCGACGCTCCTGCATTCCACCGGGAGGTTTGGGACTTCACGGAACTGGGCGCAATCTTCTACGTCCTCTTCGGGGCGACGTTCCTCCCCTACCTGCTCATCCCGATGTCGTTGAAGAGAATCCGCCCGACAACGGTCAGCATGTACAATTACGTGCAGCCGATCGTCGCCTCGTTCATCGCTGTCATGATCGGCCAGGACACCCTTTCCTGGCAGAAATTCCTGTCGGCGGTTTTAGTCTTCATTGGCGTTTATCTCGTGACACAAAGCAAAAGCCGGGAAGATATGGACCGGGAACAGAACACGTAACCGGTCAATCAACAAAATCATGCAGAAGAGAACGTCCTGCCTATAGTTTTTCGATCTCATCAGCCGTCAGACCGGTGCAGCTTGAAATAGCGACGGCATCCATCCCCATCTGCTTCATGTTGGTGGCAGCTTGGCGCATGGCTTTCGTTTCCCCCTCGGCGAGTCCTTCAGCCTTTCCTTCGGTAAGGCCTTCCCATTTGGCATTCTCTATAGCGTCTTCCAGGATCACAACATTGGTGAGATGTTCTTCATAGGCATAGCGTTCTCCACGGGTCATGGAGTCGTATTTCAATTTCTCACGGGCTTCGCGAAGGCCGGGGACGGTCGTGTCCGGACGAATCGTGCCATCTTTCAGGTATTCAATCCATTCGTCGAGCGGAGTACTCGCGACCTTGTCAAACTCGTTCACGCGGATCAATATGTATTCGGGAAAGATTTCGGCAGGCAGGCGGGGGATGACAGCGTCGCGATCGCGTGTGTTGATACGTAACTGATCTCCGGTGTGAACGCCGATGAAGTGATTCTGCCCGTGATAGAAATAGTCCGTCCCGACACCGAGGTCGAAATAAAGGATACTGATGGAATATACCTTCTTCACTTTCTGGTAACTCTCGCCCAAAGATATATGTTCGGTGATAGCTTTAGCAACACCGTAGAGGATACGTTCGAGATAATACAGTTCGCGGGTGTTCTGGACTTCTACGATGATGATTTCGCCTTTGCTGTTCAAAGCCTTGACATCGACACGGTTGAATTTATCGTCGAAAGTCGTCTGGTTGCCTTCGCTTTCGAGGATTTCCAATATCTTGACCTCTTCGCCTATCATGACGGTCAGGAAACCTTCAAGCACGCCAAAGTTGGCTTTCTGGCGCAATAAACGCTTGATAGCCCAATCGAAACGGATATACCTATCCTGCAACTCTCTTCTTTCCATCTCTTCCATGATTTTCAGATCTGATTCTTCTTTTTTCATAGTTAATGTTTTTTATTTGTTATATGATTCATCAAATGTACGTATTATCCACGAACAGGCAATAATACAGCTGGGAAGTTTTGCACAATGCAGTAAAATACATCAGCAGGCACGTTTCCTCCCTGGTATATGGAACTTTAACATAGCTCCTTCTTTTTGGCGTGATATTGAACTTTTTTCTGTCAAATTTCAACTTTCAGTTAAAAAAATGCTTGCATTTGAAAAATAATGCGTAATATTGCCGACGTAAATATAAATACAAGGAAAATCGCAAATGACATTAACAGGTTTCACATATCATACCTGGGCACTGACAATGACCCCTTGGGGGGTTTAGCATATACAAATAAACAAGTGCGGAGACCACGTCCCGCTTTGTTGCAATTCTCACATTGCACTTGCGTTTCTTTTTTCAAATCAATCTATAATTAGTAAATAACTGACATTCTCAAACCGGTATGCAGTTTTATTTTAAACTGCCGATTGTCGGCCACCGATTGTCAACTAAATAAATACATATCGATGAAAGTATTGAAATTCGGCGGAACATCCGTAGGTTCCGTGGATAGCATCCTGAGTGTAAAGAAGATAGTAGAGGCCATTGAAGAGCCTGTAATCGTCGTAGTATCCGCCTTAGGGGGGATCACAGACAAACTGCTGAAGACAGCTTCGATGGCAACAAACGGAGATGTAGCCTACGAAAGAGAGTTTTCTGAAATCGTAACCCGCCATCTTGACGTCATACAAGGTGTTATCCCCGACAAAACAAAGCGGATCGAAGTGCAGAAGCAAGTGATGGCTTTGCTCGACGAACTGGGGAATATTTACAAAGGTGTGTACCTCATCAACGACCTGTCGGCCAAAACTTCCGACACGATTGTCAGCTACGGCGAACGCATCTCCTCTCTGATCGTTTCGAATGTGATAAACGAGGCCAAACTGTTCGACTCACGCAAATTCATCAAGACGGTCAAACAGTTCAACAAGCACATCGTCGATTTCGAATCGACAAACAAACTGATTGAAGAGACCTTCAACCCTCTGCCCAAAGTATCACTGGTTCCCGGTTTCATATCTTCCAGCAAAGAAGGAGAAGTAACCAACCTCGGACGAGGAGGCTCCGACTATACCGCCTCCATCCTGGCAACGGCTTTAGGTGCACGCCGGCTGGAGATTTGGACCGATGTGGACGGCTTCATGACAGCTGACCCACGCGTGATCAGTTCAGCCTACGTCATCGACCGGTTGACCTTTACGGAAGCGATGGAGCTATGTAACTTCGGTGCAAAGGTGATCTATCCCCCTACGATCTATCCGGTTTATCATAAAAACATACCGATCCGCATTTTGAACACCTTCAACCCGACTGCAAGGGGTACTTATATCTCCAAAGAACGGGTGCAGGATGACAGCAAAGCTATCATCAAAGGAATCTCGTCCATCAACGACACCTGCC
This sequence comes from Parabacteroides sp., assembly GCA_019411205.1. GTDB lineage: Bacteria > Bacteroidota > Bacteroidia > Bacteroidales > Tannerellaceae > Parabacteroides. The sequence continues at coordinate 6,212 of DXRF01000104.1, forward strand.
TAATCACGGTTCAAGGTTTGGGCATGGTGGGGGTTATCGGTGTCAACTACCGTATTTTCAAGACATTGGCTAAAAACGGTATCAGTGTATTCATGGTGTCGCAGGCCAGCTCGGAAAACAATACAACATTTGCCGTCCGAAATGCAGACGCAGACCTGGCAGTCAAAGTCCTGGACGAAGAGTTCGCACTTGAACGCGCCCAGGGCGACATGAGCGACACGGTAGCGGAAAAAGACCTGGCTACCGTTGCTATCGTAGGCGAAAACATGAAACGCACTCCGGGTATCGCCGGCAAGTTGTTCGGGACACTGGGCAGCGCCGGTATCAGCGTGATTGCTTGTGCACAGGGGGCTTCCGAAACGAACATCTCTTTCGTCATCAAGCTGAAATACCTGCGCAAGGCATTGAACTCGATCCATGATTCCTTTTTTCTTTCCCAATACAAGGTGCTGAACCTCTTCATCGCAGGGATCGGTACGGTCGGAGGCAACCTGTTGGAACAGATCCGCATCCAGCAACCGAAACTGATGCAGCAGAACGGACTGAAACTGAATGTCGTCGGCATAGCCAACAGCAAGCATGCCATCTTCTGTCGCGAAGGGCTGAACCTAGAAACTTGTATCGACGAGCTGAAAAGGAACGGGCAGGAAAGTTCGCCCGAACATCTGAAAGAAGAGATCCTGAAGATGAATATCTTTAACTCGGTGTTTGTGGATTGCACAGCCAATCAGGCAGTATCCGACCTTTACGAGGAATTGCTGAACAACAACGTCTCAGTCGTTGCTGCAAACAAGATCGCCGCTTCTTCTTCATACGAGAACTATATCAAGCTGAAAGAGACGGCCCGTCACCGCGGCATCAAGTTCCTCTTCGAAACGAATGTCGGAGCCGGACTTCCGATCATCAACACGATGAATGACCTGATCAACAGCGGCGACCATATCCTGAAACTGGAGGCAGTCCTTTCCGGCACACTCAACTATATCTTCAATACATTAAGTGCGGACATTCCCTTCAGCAAAGCGATCATGATGGCAAAAGAAGAAGGATATTCCGAACCGGACCCCCGTATCGACTTGAGTGGGAAAGATGTGATACGCAAATTAGTGATCTTGGCACGCGAAGCCGGTTACAAAGTGGAGCAGGAAGATGTGAAGCGCAACCTTTTCATTCCCGAAAGTTATTTCGAAGGTTCGCTGGATGATTTCTGGCGTAACATACAAGGTCTGGATGCTCGGTTCGAAGAAAAGCGCCAGCAGTTGGAAGCGGAAGACAAACGCTTCCGTTTCGTTGCCAAAATGGAAAACGGAACTTGCGAGGTTGGTTTGCAGGAAGTCGATGCCCACCACCCGTTCTACGAACTGGAAGGCAGCAACAACATCATCATGATCTCTACCGAACGATACCACGAGTATCCGATGATCATCAAAGGCTATGGAGCCGGAGCCGATGTTACGGCGGCCGGAGTCTTCGCCGATATCATTTCGATCGCTAACATCCGTTAAACAATTGACAACTGACAATTATGAAAGACTGATATGAAAAGTATAATCATCTTGGGAGACGGTATGGCCGACGAGCCGATAGAGGCTTTGGGCGGCAAGACCCCGATGCAGTATGCGGACACTCCCTATATGGACAAACTGGCCGAACTGGGCGTTACCGGACGTCTGAAGACCGTAGCCGACGGTTTCCATCCGGGAAGCGAAGTGGCAAACATGGCAGTATTAGGTTATGACCTCCCGACCGTCTACGAAGGGCGGGGCGTGCTGGAAGCTGCCAGTATCGGATATGACCTGAAACCGGGTGAAATGGCCATGCGCTGTAACTTGATCTGCGTGGAAGGAGACATTCTGAAAAACCATTCATCCGGCCATATCACCACAGAGGAAGCAGACGAACTGATCCGCTTCCTGAACGATCAGTTAGGGTCCGACCGCATACATTTCCATACCGGTGTGTCTTACCGCCACCTGTTAGTGGTGAAGGGAGGTAACAAACACCTCGATTGCACTCCCCCACACGATGTGCCTCTCCATCCCTTCCGCCCCCTGATGATCAAACCGGAAGTTCCCGAAGCACAGGAAACAGCCGATCTGCTGAACGACCTGATTCTGAAATCGCAGGAAATACTGAAAGACCATCCCGTCAACCTCCGGCGCATCGCAGCCGGGAAAGACCCGGCAAACAGCATATGGCCCTGGTCGCCGGGATATCGTCCGGCTATGCAGACCATTCAGGAAATGTATGGCATCAGGCAGGGTTCCGTCATCTCGGCCGTCGATTTGATACGGGGCATAGGCGTTTATGCCGGCCTGAAAGTAATCGATGTGGAAGGGGCTACCGGACTCTACGATACAAACTACGAAGGAAAGGCACATGCCGCTCTCGATGCACTGAAAACAAACGACTTCGTCTATCTTCATGTCGAAGCAAGCGACGAAGCCGGACACGAAGGGGATGTCGATCTGAAAATCCGGACGATCGAGAACTTGGACAAACGAGCCATCGGCATCATCTTCGAAGAGCTGCAGAAATGGGACGAACCGGTAGCGATTGCCGTCCTGCCCGACCATCCGACTCCTTGCGCGATCCGCACGCATACAAATACTCCCGTCCCTTTCCTGATCTATAAACCGGGACAGGAGCCTGACAGTGTGACGCGTTTCGACGAGTTCTCCGTACTGGAAGGGAAATATGGTATTTTAGAGAAAGACGAATTTATAAAAGAATTATTATGAAA
>DXRF01000105.1 GCA_019411205.1 Parabacteroides sp.
GCCGGAAGCCATGGCGCGGACAACAAGGCTGGCTCCGCTGACGGCATCGCCGGAAGCGAAGATGTTTGTACCGGCTATCTGGTTGGTCGTCGGATCGACGGCGATGTTACCGCGTGCGTCGACAGCGAGGGAAAGTTCTTTGACGAGCCCCTCCTGTTCGGGATGGATAAAACCCATTGCGAGAAATACGAGATCGGCTTCAATCACTTCCGTGCGTCCGGTCTTACGCATTTCCGGACGACCGCCGTCTTTGGCGGGTAGCCATTCTACCTCTTCGACTTCGACACCTTTCAGGATGTTCTTGTCGCCGATGAAACGGACGGAGGCGAGATTCCAACGGCGGATACATCCCTCTTCGTGGCTGCTGCTTGTTTTCAAGACCCGCGGATACATAGGCCAAGGGGTTGCCGGGTTATGCCCGACGGGAGGCTGGGGCATGATTTCGATTTGTGTCACGCTCGCGGCTCCGTGGCGGTTGGCAGTCCCGACACAGTCGCTTCCCGTGTCGCCGCCACCGATGACGAGGACTTTCTTGCCCTTGCAGTTGATGATGCTTTTAGGCGGAATGGCGATGCTTTCGAGGATACGGTTCTGTTGTGACAACAGTTCGAGGGCGAAGTGGACACCATTCAGATTGCGCCCTTCGATGGGAAGGTCGCGTGGCACTTCGGAACCGATGGCGACACAGACGGCATCGAACGTCGAGACGATCTCTTTGGCTAGAACTTCGTTTCCGACCATCGTGTTGACTTTAAAGATGATCCCTTCCTGTTCCATCAACCGGATGCGGCGGTCGATGATGTTCTTCCCTAATTTGAAATTCGGAATACCGAACCGGAGCAGGCCGCCCGGCTGTTCGTATTTCTCGAAAACCGTCACTTCGTATCCCAGGCGGTTCAGACGATTGGCGGCTGTCAGTCCGGCCGGACCGCTACCGATCACGGCTACCCGTTTGCCGTTGCGGACAGGGTGGACCGGTTGGATATATCCTTCACGGAAAGCAGCCTCGACGATGGAGGCTTCATTTTCGCGTATCGTGACAGGTTCGTCACAGCTCAGTTTCAGCACGCAGCTTTTCTCGCAGAGGGCAGGGCAGATGCGTCCGGTAAACTCCGGAAAGTCGCAGGTCTGCTCCAACAGGTGGAAGGCTTCGCGCCATTTGCCTTTATAGAGCAGGTCCTGCCATTCGGGTTGTTTGTTACCCAGCGGGCATGCCCAGTGGCAGAAGGGCACACCGCAGTCCATGCAACGGGAGGCCTGTGTGCGGCGGTCGCTGCTGTTGAGCGTTTGTTCTACTTCGCTAAAATCGTCAATGCGTTCGTGAACGGGACGATATCCGGCTTCTTGCCGGTGTATGGTGAGGAATGCTTTCGGATTTCCCATGTTGGTAATTTTATTTTATACTGATACTGTTTTTATGGCTCTGCTGCTTAGTAGTCGCGCTGCATTTCGGCGATCTTCTGCTGCAACTTCTTCATCTGCTCTTCCTGCAAGACCTTTTTGTATTCGATCGGGACGATCTGGATGAATTCATCCACATACTTGTCCCAGTTGTCGAGCATCTTGCCTGCGAGATGGCTGCCGGTGAAATGATAGTGTTTGCGGATCAGCTCGTGCAGTTCCTTGCGTGTCGCACTGTCTTCGATCAGCGAGAGTTCGACCATTTCCATATTGCAGTAGTAATCGAAGTCCCCTTCCTTGTTCCAGACATACGCGACACCGCCGCTCATACCGGCAGCGAAGTTACGTCCTGTACGTCCGAGGACCACCACGCGGCCGCCGGTCATATATTCACAACAATGGTCACCGACCCCTTCCACGACAGCGATAGCGCCGGAATTACGTACGCAGAAACGTTCGCCAACCCGTCCGTTGATATACACTTCGCCGCTTGTCGCGCCATACATCAGGGTGTTTCCGGCAATCGTATTGTTCTCGGCTACGAAGGTCGACCGTACCGGAGGCATCACGCTGATGCACCCGCCGCTCAATCCTTTGCCTAAGTAGTCGTTGGCTTCCCCTTCGAGGCGGAAGTTGACACCGTGCGCAAGGAAGGCGCCGAAGCTCTGTCCGGCTGAACCTTTGAACTTGATATTGAGCGTATGTTCCGGCAGTCCTGCGTTACCGTATCGTTTGGCGATCTCGCCGGAGAGCATGGCGCCAACCGAGCGGTCGGTGTTGGCTATGGCATAATCCAAAGAAATCTCCTGTTGATGCTCTATGGCCGGCATGGCATGCTGGATGATGTCGCGGTCTTTCACGTTGCCGATCATATGCTCCTGTTCCGTCGTGTGCCGGACGGCATGGGTGGCCGCCTGTGCCGGGACGTGCAGCAATTTGGAGAAATCGAGTAGAGCGTATTTGCCGGATGATGCAATGGGGCGCAGAGTGATCAGTTCCGTGTGCCCGATGATGTCATCCAATCGTTTGAAGCCCATCTCAGCCAAATATTCCCGGACCTCTTCGGCGAGGAAGGTGAAGAAGTTCACCAAATATTCGTGGCGGCCGTGGAAACGTTTACGCAGCTCCTCGTTTTGAGTGGCGACACCTACCGGGCAGGTGTTCATGTGGCATTTGCGCATCATCACGCAGCCCAGCACGATCAGCGCGGAGGTGGCGAAACCAAACTCTTCGGCTCCCAACAGTGCCATCAGGACGATGTCGCGTCCGGTTTTCAACTGTCCGTCGGTTTGCAGGCGGACCTGTCCGCGAAGGTTGTTCATGACCAGGGTCTGCTGCGTCTCCGACAATCCCAGTTCGGGAGGCAGCCCGGCGTAGCGGATGGAACTCATCGGTGAAGCTCCCGTTCCCCCTTCGGCTCCCGATATGACGATGCGGTCGGCTTTTGCTTTTGCCACACCTGCGGCGATCGTCCCGACACCGCTTTCCGATACCAGCTTCACGCTTATCTCGGCACGCGGGTTGACGTTCTTCAGGTCGAAGATCAATTGTGCCAGGTCTTCGATCGAGTAAATGTCGTGGTGAGGAGGAGGAGAGATCAGCGAGATACCCGGGATGGAGTGGCGTGTTTTGGCAATCACATCGTTAACCTTGAATCCCGGCAACTGTCCGCCTTCTCCCGGCTTTGCTCCCTGGGCGACCTTGATCTGTATTTCGTCTGCATTCACTAAGTATTCGGCTGTCACGCCGAAACGCCCGGAGGCCACCTGCTTGATGGCGGAACGGAGGGAGAGGCCGTCTTCGCGGGGAGTGAAACGAGCGGAGTCTTCGCCGCCTTCTCCGGTGTTGCTGCGTCCGTGTATCTTGTTCATCGCCATCGCTATCGTTTCGTGTGCCTCTTTGCTGATCGAGCCGAAACTCATGGCGCCTGTGACGAAACGCTTCATGATCTCGCTTGCCGGTTCCACCTCTTCGACCGGAACGGGCTTTCCCGTCCGGAAAGTCAGGAAGTCGCGAAGGAAGATCGGTGCGTCCTTTTCGTCTACAAGATGCGTATATTCTTTGAACTTCTTATAGCTGCCCAGCCGGGTCGCCAATTGAAGGGTCGAGATCGTCTCCGGGTTCCACGCATGTTTCTCACCGTCTTTACGGAAACTGTATAGCCCTTTGTGTTCAAGAACCAGGCTGTCCACTTCCCCGCCGAAAGCCTGATGGTGCAGGGCGATGGCATCGGCGGCTATCTCTTGCAGGCGGATACCGCCTATACTGCTTGCCGTCCCGCCGAAATAGGCATCGATGAGCGCGTTCGAGAGACCGACTGCTTCGAACAGTTTGGCGCCGCGATAGCTGCGGATCGTGCTGATACCCATCTTGCTCATTACCTTGAACAAGCCTTTGCAAAGCGCTTTGATATAGTTCTTGCGGGCCATCTCGTAGTTGAGCTGTATCTCCTGCTTGTCTACCATATCCTGGAGGATGGCGAATGACATGTATGGGTTGATGGCGCTCGCCCCGTAACCTAAGAGCAGGGCGGCATGCATCACTTCGCGCATTTCCCCTGTCTCCACTATCAATGCAGTCTGTACGCGTTTCTGCACGGAGATCAGGTGGTGGTGCACAGCGCTGACGGCGAGAAGCGAAGGAATGGGAGCATGGGTCTCATCCACGTTCTTATCGCTCAGGATAATGTAGTTCACGCCGTCTGTAACGGATTGTTCCGCTTGTTTGCAAAGCTGGTCGAGGGCAGCTTTCAGCCCTTCGCTGCCCCGCGACACTTCGAAGAGCATCGGCAGTTTGACAGACTTGAAACCTTTGTAGCGGATGTTGCAAAGAATATCTAATTGTGTGTTGGTCAGTATCGGATGGGCAAGGCGCACCATTTTGCAATGTGCCTCGTTCGGAGTCAGGATGTTATTTCCCACTGCACCGATATATTCCGTCAGGCTCATGACTAATTCTTCACGAAGGGGGTCGATCGGTGGATTCGTCACTTGGGCAAACTGTTGGCGGAAATAGTTGAATAACAACTGCGGGCGTTCGGACAGGACGGCCAGCGGCGTGTCGTTTCCCATCGAACCGACCGGCTCGGCGCTACCTGTACACATCGGAGTGATAATGCGCTCGATATCCTCGCGGCTGTATCCGAAGGTGCGCAGCATCCTGTCATATCCGGCAACGGTGTGCGAGACACGGCGTCCCGATTTCAGTTCGTCCAGCTCTACCCGGTTGTTGGCCAACCAGACGCGGTAGGGTTGTGCGTCGGCAAGCTGTTTTTTCAGTTCGCCGTCGTAATAGATTTTGCCTTCTTCCGTATCGACCAACAGGATCTTGCCCGGTTGCAGGCGGCCTTTTTCTTTTATCTCACCCGGCTCGAAGTCCATCACACCCACTTCGGATGCTACGACCATCATGCCGTTTTTCGTGATCAGGTAGCGTGCCGGGCGCAGACCGTTACGGTCGAGCATCCCTCCGGCATATCGCCCGTCGCTGAAGAGCAGGGCGGCCGGTCCGTCCCACGGTTCCATCAGGATAGAATGATATTCGTAGAACGCTTTCAGATCTTCCGATATCGGGTTCTTCTCGTTGAAACTTTCCGGAACCAGCATTGCCATAGCATGCGGCAGGCTCATGCCGGACGCTACGAAGAACTCCAACACGTTGTCCAGCGAGGCGCTGTCGCTCATGCCCGGCTGTATGATCGGGCGTATCTCGTCTATGTTCGGGATGCGGGGAGAGGAGAGGACACTTTCGCGTGCTTCCATCCAACCCCGGTTGCCTCGTATCGTGTTGATCTCTCCGTTGTGTGCCAGAAGGCGGAACGGTTGTGCCAGGCTCCAGGTCGGGAATGTGTTCGTGCTGAAGCGGGAGTGGACGAGTGCCAACCCGCTTGTTAGGTAGTGGTTGGTCAGATCGGGAAAATAGTGGCGAAGCTGCATCGACTCCAGCATACCTTTATATATAATGCTCTTGGTGGAAAGCGACACCACGTAGAAATCTTTCTTGTCCGGTATGTCGGATGCCGCCACCCGTTTCTCGATCCGTTTACGGATGATGTAGAGTTTCAGTTCCAATGCTTGCTGATCGTCGCATCCGGTGATGAACACCTGCTTGATATCCGGTTCCGTGTCCTGCGCGTCTTTTCCTAAAATGTCTGTGTTGACAGGGACTTTGCGCAGATGCATCAAGGTCAGCCCTTCCTTTTCGATCTCTTCGATCATGATACTGAGTATGGCTGAACGCTGCTCTTCGTCTTTCGGAAAGAAGACCAGCCCGGTTCCGTACTTACCCTTTTCAGGTACAGGAATGCCTTGCAGTAAGATGAATTCATGTGGAATCTGTAACAAGATGCCTGCCCCGTCTCCGGTCTTGTTGTCTGCTCCTTCCGCACCTCGATGCCGCATGTTTTCCAATACCTTAAGGGCAGACTTTACAATGTCGTGCGATTTACCACCGTGGACGTTTACGACCAGTCCTACGCCGCAAGCGTCATGCTCGTTAGCAGGATCGTATAATCCTTGTTTGTTGTTCAAAAAGCTTCTCTCTTTCATTATTTGTTGATCTTATGTTTGTGTAATGTTGATTTTGCTTATCAAAATGTTTGGTAAATGTATTATATATGTTTCAAAATGTAATGCTATTATGCATAAAAGATGAGAGGCTTTTTTATTTTAGGAATTGGTCTGTTTTTATTTGAAAGTATATGGTTAATTTGTGTGATAATTTGTAATTATATTCATGTTTTGTTATATAAAAATGAAAGTTTATCGTGCTTTCTATAGAAATAATCAAAATGATAACAAATGAAGCTGTGCCCTGTCTTTTTGCTTAGTCGCACTTGATTGCTCTATTTTGCGTATATTTGACAAAACCAATAAAACTGTTTATATCATGGACATAAAAGTATTTCTTAATAACTTCCGTGAAGCCTTCGGGGAGAAAGTCGACTTACCCATTGTCTTTTGGTTTTCAGATCATTCAGTGAATACGGTCGATAAGATCGGAGGCTGTCTGTTTAAATGTATGAAAGATGTCAGGGAAGGAAAGACGGTTACCCTGAGTGTCGATACTATCGGTTGTGGCGGAGGAAAGTTCTATGCCGGTTTTACGGAGATGCCGGAGCGTATACCGGGCTTCGTGTCGTTAAAGGAAAAGTACAAACAGACACCGGAGAAGGTATCGGAGTTTCTTGATGAACTGAAAGTCCCCAGGGCAAAGTCTGCTTACCTGAACTTTGCGCGTATGGACCAGGTGGAGAGCTTCGACTATCTGGAAGGGGTGTTGTTCCTGGCTACTCCTGATATGCTTTCCGGCCTGGCTACATGGGCTTTTTTCGATAATAACGCGCCGGATGCCGTCACCTCTCTGTTCGGTTCGGGGTGTTGCTCCGTCGTGACACAAGCCGTTATAGAAAACAGTCGGGGAGGCAAGCGCACTTTTATCGGATTTTTCGATCCTTCGGTCCGTCCTTATTTCGAACCGGATATTTTAAGTTTTATGATACCGTTGTCGCGGTTCCGTGAAATGTACGATACGATGAGAAGCTGTTGCCTTTTCGACACGCATGCCTGGGGGAAGGTAAAGGCGAGGATGGAGTGACATTTACCGGATGCAGCCGGACGCGGGGAAACGCGTCCGGCAATGTATGTGTCAGGTTACACCTGCAACACCAGAATAAAACGGCTGCCTTTTTTATATTCGGAATCTATGGACAGTGTGCCGTTCATTTTTGAAGCGATCAGGGAGCAGATAGGCAATCCCAGTCCGTCGCCGTCGGCCAGGTCTTTGATTTCGGTAAAAGGTTTGAAGAGCGCCTCCTGTTTTTCGGCAGGGATGCCCGGACCATTATCTGTCACGATGAACTGACAGATATGGGCTCCTTTCTTCTTGAATTCCAGCTTGATTTTGCCTGAAGTCGTGTAGCTCGCTGCGTTCCTCAACAGATGCAGTAGGATGCGTTGCAACTGTCCGGCATTAGTCTTGATTTCGATTTTCGGGATATCCGTGGTGACTTCGACGCCCGGACGGACATTCTCTTTTATCTGTTCCATCACTTTCTCGCAGAAAGAGCTGACATTAAAAGATTGTGCTTCGTAGGTTTCCAGCAAGGAGTTTTCCAACAAAGAAAGTTCTTGTATATGGTCTCCGAACTGTTTCAAGGCATCGATACGGGTCTGTATGGCTTTCGCTTGTCCGGGTGCGGCGGCTTGCAATCCGGCTACCGACTTGCTTATTTCGTCCAGTGTTGGTTCCATCTGCGCTGATATGCTTTGGATGAATCCGGTCTGTTGTTCGCTGTGCTCGGTGATAGTCTGGATAATCTTCTTCAACTTTCGGTTCAGGATGATGAAACGCATGACCATGAATGCCAGGAACACCAACGCGGCAACCAGGATGGCGGCCAGCGTGCAGAGTCCGGCGATGATATACTGCTTGGCGGATAGCTGGTCCTCTTTTTCCTGTATCGTTTGCAGGCTGCTGTCGTATTTTTGTTGTAAAGCGCCTAATTTGTCTTCAGCGGTAAGCATCTTTACAGAATCGGTCCATACCATATATTTCTCGTAGGTCTGCTCCATTAGCGGGATATTATTGGCATTGCGTGCAATCGCGATCAGGTTTTGATAACATTCGCTGACTTTGCCGTATTCCTTTTTCTCCCGGTATTGGCTGATGAGCTTGTTGAATGCAGCATCTCCTTCATTCTTCTGTCCGAAGATATAGAAGTAATCGGTTTTTGTGTATAACAGTTCTTCGGTAAGTTTGGGATTACCTGATTCCTCGGCCAGGTTGTCCAGCGTGTTAAGCTGGAGTTGAGCCTGTGCGGCGTTTCTCAGCTTGATGTACATTTGCAGGCGCTCTTTTGTTATCATAAAACGCAGGTCGTACAGTTTCTTCTGCTCCACCTGTTCCTGATTTGCCACTATCTGGCTCATTTGCCGGCAGAGGTCGAATGCTTCCTGATAACAGTTCTCGCGATAATAGAGGGATGCCGCCTGTGTACCGCATTCGATTGCCTGCGTTATTTTTCCTTCATTTGCATAATCCTTGTATGCTTGGATATAAAGGTAGCGGGCTTTCGTATAATCTTTGTTCTCAAAGCGACTTTGTGCCTGTTGCCTAAAATTGTCCGCATTGTTTTGTGCTTGAAGAGAAACACAAAAACAGATCATGAAGGTGATGATAAAGTAGGAAATTCTCATAATTTGAATTTTAACGTTAGACAAATATAGGATTTTTTTGTAACAGGGGATATGAAAATGTGAGATTTCTTAGTCGGGAAAGGATTCTTTTGGTGCGGTTGCCAAAGATAAAAGAAGAGGATGTTGCCGGATAAAAGAAAAAATGTATTTTTGCTACAAAACAAAAATGTAGCCCATGAAAGACATAACCTTTGTTGATCTGGAAGTAACGCTGAACACCTGTCGGGTAGTGGATATCGGAGCTGTCCGATCCGACAGAACTCCTTTTCATGAAAATTCCTTTGATAATCTATTGCTTTTTTTACATCAGGTACCTTAT
>DXRF01000106.1 GCA_019411205.1 Parabacteroides sp.
GTACAGTATTACGAGTCGCCTTGCGGCTTGCTGTTGCTCGGTTCTTTTGGTGACAAACTTTGCTTATGTGACTGGCAGGTGGAAAAACATCGCGATCATGTAGACCGGAGGTTGAAACGGATGCTGTGTGCCGAATTTGAGGTAGGTACATCGGAAGTAATAGAGAAAGCTGCAAAGCAACTCGACGAGTTTTTTGCCGGAAAGCGTAAAGATTTCGACGTGCCACTTCTTTTCGTTGGCACGGACTTTCAAAAAACTGTATGGAACGAACTGCTGGAAATACCTTTTGGAAAGACGGTTTCTTATGGTGAGATGGCTCTGCGTATCGGTATGCCTAAAGCGGTCCGTGCGGTTGCCAATGCTAATGGTGCAAACTCCATATCGATATTCGCTCCTTGCCACCGGGTAATCGGCAGTGACCGTTCGCTGACAGGTTACGGCGGTGGGCTTCCGGCTAAAAAGTTCTTGCTTGAATTGGAATCCCAACCCTGACAGGCTTTGTAAATAGAAGATCGGCTGGTTTGTCGATTCGGTCTATTAATGAATAATATATTGCCTTATTTGTAGTAAATGTTTCATTTATGCTTCAAAAAGATTGCTTAATTGTTAAATAGTATCCAATTTGATAATCGTTAACAATATTTGAATGTATTCAAGAACAATGTTATAAAACATATTGTTATATTTGCAGTAACGAAAAGATAAAAGGTAAAAAGAAAAGGGGTAAATGGCCCCTGTGTTTAGGTTTAACAATTTAATGTTTAGGTATTATGAGACGTTTAGGTATGGCTGTTGCAGCCGTTTTATTATGTGCGACAATGGGTTTTGCACGCGAGAACCGTAACAATGTGAGTAAAGAACCGTTTGCTATTAACTTTGAAAAATTGAGTAACTATTTGCAATTGTCCTCTTATCAGGCCAATGAAGTCGCAAATATCAACGAGTATTTTCTGGATATGCAGGGAGAAAGTCTCAGGGCAAATGAACAAATGCGTGACAAAAAGATGCGTCAGGCTGTTTATGGAAATCTGAAGTTGATGAAGAAGGTTCTTACACCGGAACAGTATCGCAAGTATGTGATTCTGTTGAATGTGACAAATAATAATAACCGCACTTTGAATTTCTGATAATTCAATCTGGATCAGGTTATTTTTGATAGTAGGGGAGATTGTATGCTTTATGTGTGCAATCTCTCTTTTTTTATCTATCTTTGCGCTGTTTTAACAAATAATGAACAAACAAAAATCGAACAACAACGCAAACATGGAACAACCGCTTAATCTGGTTTCTAATGCCAAGCTGAAAAAAAATGTAGCAGACTACACTTTGATCGCTATCGGTGCTTTTTTGCAGGCACTTAGTTACAGTTTATTCCTTGCACCTTATAAAATCGTACCGGGAGGGGTGTATGGTATATCGATTGTTTTGCATCACGTGACGCAGGGGCTTTTCTCTTTTATGCCCGAAGGGTTGCCGATGGGTGCGACTGCTCTTTGTTTTAATGTGCCTTTGTTGCTTTTGGCCATGAAAAAACTTGGTTTGGCATCGGGGCCGAAAACAATTGTGACTTTTGTCTTGATATCTGTTTTTACAGATAGTTTTTCATATCTGTTTGCCAATCAGCCATTGGTTGAGAATGATAGTTTTATTGCTTGTTTTTACGGTGGCGCAATTCTGGGACTTGGAGTGACTTGTGTGTTCCGTGCACAGAGTACGAGTGCCGGTACGGATGTGTTGGCCCGTGTGATCGCCCAAAATTCTAACTTGAAGGTAAGCAATATGATTATCGTCATAGACTCGACCGTGGTGATGTTGGGGTTGCTTGTATTCCAGGATTGGGCGGTGCCTTTGTACTCTTGGTTTGCCATCTTCGTATTCGGGAAAGTGGTGGAAATGTTCCAGACTGAGAATCCCAACCGGGCGGTGTTTATCGTATCGCAGAAAGCGCAGGAGGTAAAAGAGCTGATTGTCGGAAAGATGGGGATGCGCGGTACTTTCTTGCATGGCCGCGGCATGTATGAAGGAAAGGAAAAAGAGATCATCTTTACCATAGCCGAGCGTAAAGACCTGCCCCGTTTGAAAGATGAAGTGAAAGAAATCGACCCGAATGCCTTTATCTCGACTATGCATGCAAGTAAAGACTCGCCGCGTCCGGGAATCTAAAGCAATTGATAATTGACAATTGACAATAGGAAAGCTCTGTTTGGTGACAAATAATTGACAATTGTCAATTGTCAATTGTCAATTAATCCCTATCTTTGCCTCATTCTAAAAACAAACTGTAATAGTAATGCCTAATATTTCACAACGAGGAGTCGATATGCCGGCTTCCCCAATTCGGAAACTTGCCCCGTTGGCTGATGCTGCCAAACAGAGAGGTGTTCATGTCTATCACTTGAATATCGGTCAACCTGACCTGCCTACCCCGCAAGCGGCATTGGATGCGATTCGGACGATTGATCGGTCGGTGTTGGAATACAGTCCCAGTCAGGGATATCGTAGTTATCGTGAAAAATTAGTAGGATATTATAAGAAGTATGATATAAATCTGGCGGCAGATGATATTATCATTACGACAGGTGGCTCGGAAGCCGTGTTGTTCGCTTTCCTGAGTTGTTTGAATCCGGGTGATGAAATTATCGTGCCCGAGCCGGCTTATGCCAACTACATGGCTTTTGCCATTTCGGCGGGGGCGGTGATCCGTACAGTGACGACGACGATCGAGGAAGGTTTTTCCTTGCCAAAAGTGGAGAAATTCGAAGAGTTGATTAATGAGCGTACTAAAGCGATCTTGATCTGTAATCCCAATAATCCGACCGGGTATCTATATTCCCGTCGTGAAATGAATCAGATACGGGATATTGTAAAGAAATATGATCTCTATCTTTTCTCGGATGAGGTGTACCGTGAGTTTATATACACCGGTTCACCTTATATTTCCGCTTGTCATTTGGAAGGGATCGAGCAAAATGTTGTACTGATCGATTCGGTTTCCAAGCGCTATTCGGAGTGTGGTATCCGTATTGGTGCGCTGATCACGAAGAATGCTGAGGTACGCAATGCCGTTATGAAGTTTTGCCAGGCTCGTCTGAGTCCGCCTCTGATCGGCCAGATTGCAGCAGAGGCCTCTTTGGATGCTTCCGAAGAATATGCCCGTGAGACCTATGATGAATATGTTGAACGGCGTAAATGTTTGATCGACGGCTTGAATCGTATTCCGGGGGTATATTCTCCGATTCCGATGGGAGCTTTCTATACGGTTGCCAAGTTGCCGGTGGATGATGCCGACAAGTTCTGTGCCTGGTGCTTGAGTGATTTCGAATATGAAGGGCAGACGGTTATGATGGCTCCAGCTTCCGGTTTCTATACGACTCCGGGGTTGGGAAAGAATGAAGTCCGTATGGCCTATGTCTTGAAAAAAGAAGACTTGGCGAAAGCACTCGTGGTGCTTCAGAAGGCACTGGAGGCGTATCCGGGAAAAACAGTATAAATGAATTGAGAATTGACAATGAACAATTGACAATTAAAACCTGTCAATCCAAAATTGTCAGTTCTCAATTGTCAATTGTCAATTGCTTTGAGCTTAGAGTATTTTATAGCAAAACGTATCTATTTCAGCAAAGAAGGGGACCGGCAAGCTACTCCTCCTGTCGTTCGTATTGCTATGGTCGGAATAGCTTTGGGACTGGCTGTCATGATCCTTTCGGTAGCTATAGTCATTGGTTTTAAGAAGGAGATCCGGAACAAAGTGATCGGTTTCGGTTCTCATATCCAGATCACGAACTTCGACAATAATGCATCTTACGAGTCGACTCCGATTGCAGTAAGCGACACGCTTCTGGAGCATCTGAAAGCCTTTCCCGGCATTACGCATGTGGAAGGGTTTGCCACGAAGCCGGGAATTCTGAAAACGGATACCGATTTTCAAGGAATTGTCCTGAAAGGAGTGGACGAGAACTACGACTGGACTTTCTTCCGTAATAATCTGAAAGAAGGTGAGTTGTTTACCCTTCCTGCCGATAAAGCGTCTACGGATGTGTTGATCTCCCGCTATCTGGCTAACCTGTTGGGATTGAAAGTCGGGGAATCCTTTTTAACTTATTTTGTGCAGGAGGAAGTGCGTGCCCGTAAATTCCGTATAACAGGTATTTATGAGACAGGCTTTGTCGATTACGACAAGTTGTTTGTGATAGCCGATATCCGCCAGATACGCCGTCTGAACGGTTGGGCGTCTGATGAGGTGAGTGGTTTGGAATTGCAAGTGGATGATTATGGTCACCTGGACCGGATCGCCGAAGATTTGTATTTCGATATTGCCGAGAAGCAGGATCGGAATGGTAATACGTATTATACCCGTTCTATCAAAGAACTGAATCCAATGATATTCGACTGGCTGGAGGTGCAGGATATCAACGTGGTGGTGATCCTGGTACTGATCCTTGCCGTAGCCGGTTTCACCATGATTTCGGGGTTGTTGATTATTATCTTGGAACGGACGAACATGATCGGTATTTTGAAAGCATTGGGTGAAAATAACACCAGCATCCGCAAGATATTCCTTTATATATCCTTTTTCCTGATTGGCAAAGGGATGATCTGGGGCAATGTGATCGGAATCGTACTCTGTCTCGTTCAATCTTATTTCCGTGTTGTAAAGCTTGATCCATCCGTTTATTACTTGGATGCGGTTCCTATCGACCTGACCGTCTTTTCCATTGTTTTGTTGAACTTCGGTACATTGACCGCTGCTATGTTAATGATGCTCGGACCTTCCTATCTGATAACCAAAATCCATCCGGCAAAAAGTATTCGGTTTGAGTAATAATGTGCCAATTGGATAATGTGGCCGGTTAAGCATTATTCGTAAAATCTTTTTTTCCGTTGAACACCCTGTAAATGCGGACATATATGTCATAGGCCGGTTGAGCGATTTCCAACAGGGGAAGCCAGGCGGTCAACGGTTTCTGTTGCAGGAGCAGAGCTGATTTTTTATAGACGAGTGCTTTGGCCGTGAATCGGAGGAGCAAAAGCGATCCGGCCAATATTGAGAGCAGCCAGTTTCCCAAAAGTCCGAAGATGAAGGTGGCGATCGCCGCAATCCCGAAGAGCAGATAACTGACGGTTTCCATCCGGTAAAAAGCTAAGGAACACCCTTTGTAAAAATGTTTGGTAGCGGCACGGGAGGCTTTCATCTCTCTCCAGATTCCGGAGTTTCCTATTTTGTTCATCTCAATGATGGAATCAGACGAGAGTTGCACCTGTGTATTGGTGGGATTCGAGACCTCATTGATGAACAGATCGTCAGCTCCGGCATGAAGGTTGAGTGATTTGGAGTAACCTTTGTGGGCAAAGAACAGTTCCTTGTGATAGGAAAGATTCCGGCCGTTTCCCGTGAAAGGATGACGAGAGAGGGCTGAAGATACCATTTGCAACCCATCTGTCAGGTTGTCATAAGCAATGAGCTTATGCAGGAACCCTTTTGTATGCCGGTAGGCGCAAAAGCCTAAAATAATATCCGTTTCGGGAGTGTAGGAATCGGCCATCGACTTGATCCATTTCGGACCGAGCGGGCGGCAGTCTGCTTCGGTGAAAAGGAGGATGTCATGCCGGGCAGCCTTGATTCCCATCGTGAGTGCAAGTTTCTTATGGCTCAGGTATTGAGTGTCTACAGGCACGTATGTGTAATAGAGGTTCTTGTATTCGTTTGAAAAAAGTTTTAGAACGTCTTCACAGTCGGCATCGGAACCGTCGTTGACGACAATAATTTCATAATCTGGATAATCCTGGTTTAGCAATACCGGCAGGTTACTGCGTAAATCATCCGGTTCGCCGTGAGCATAGACAATGACAGAAACAGGTTTGGCTTTTTTGTCTGTCATAATCTGTTCCGTGTTTTTTGCTGTCTTTGCGGCACGTAACGGGCGTGCATATGTAACCAAATAATAAAGTATTTGTATGATAAACAATACACTTGTAATTCCGGCCAGAAATAATTCAGGGCCGGAGAATGTAAGTAAATTTTCGCTCATCGATATTATCTTGTCTTTACTGGTACAAATGTACGGAGGATTTTTGGATATTTATAACAAATGCATTATCAGGACTACGGATATCGCTTCGAAAGGCCCTTGATAAAAAATGGTCCATGCAAAAGTCTGTATGAAAAAGGCTTTTGCATGGACCATTTTATAATATTGCAATAGGGTTTACATCGTATCTGAGTAATAAGCAGCTGGCAGTTTCCGGCAGTTATATTGTGAGGCCATTACCTCGCCGTAAGCACCTGCGGAGCGGAGGGCGATCAGGTCGCCGCGATGGGCGCAGTTCAGTTCAACATCTTTACCGAACACGTCGGACGATTCACAGATTGGACCGACAACGTCATAAACTTCAACTTCTTCGTCGCTGGTGATATTCTCCATGCGGTGGTAGGCATCATACATGGCCGGGCGGATCAACTCAGTGAAGCCGGCATCTAAAATACAGAATTTTTTCGTCTCGCCGACTTTCACATACAGCACTTTGGAAATCAGCGAACCGCATTGTGCGACGATAGAACGTCCTGGTTCGAAATGAACCTGCTGGCCCGGGCGAAGTTGCAACAGTTTGTTGAATACGGCAAAATAGTTGTCGAATGCCGGGATAGGCAAATGATTCGGGTGATAATAATCGATACCGAGACCGCCACCGAAATTCAGATTCTCAACTTTTATTCCACGTGCCTCCAGTTCTTCCTGAATTTCATTGACACGGATTACCAATCCACGGAAAGCTGCCATATCTGTAATCTGTGAACCGATATGGCAATGGATGCCGATCAGTTTGATATGTTCCAGGCGGCTGACTAAGTCCAATACCTGTCCGAGTTGGCTCAAGTTGATACCGAATTTGTTTTCCTTCATGCCGGTCGTGATCTTGGCATGTGTATGAGCGTCTACTTCCGGATTGATACGGAGGGCAATCGAGGCCACTTTGCTCTTGGCAGCAGCCAGTTCATCCAAGATTTCCAGTTCGGCAGCCGATTCTACGTTGAAGCAGAAAATATCGTTGTCCAGTCCTAAGTTGATCTCCCAGTCTGCTTTGCCGACACCGGCATAAACGATTTTTCCGGCAGGAAAACCGGCATCGAGTGCCGCTTGTATTTCACCACCGCTCACACAGTCGGCTCCCAAGCCGTGTTCTGCAATAACAGACAAGATGCGGGGATTGGCATTCGCTTTGACTGCGTAGTGGACATGATAGCCATACTTTCCGGCTTCCGTTTTCACCGTATTGAGTGTTTCTTTCAACAACGCTATATCGTAAAAATAGAACGGAGTAGCCAGTGATTTGAACTTATCTGTAGGAAATGTGCCTTTTAATATCATTTTTTTTATCTAATTTCTTTTGGTGATTTAAAAAGTATATCTATATTTGTAGCACGTAAATTTTTTCATAGTTAAGGTTTTGGTTGGAAAGGGTCATCTGTGAAGACGGCCCTTTCTTTTTTTATTGTTCTTTATGAAAAAGGATGGCGTATTGATTGATTCGATACGCCATCCTTTTTATTTATGCTTTATTATTGAATAAATGATCGCTTAATGCTTGCAATGCCTTTGTTTTGTCGGAGGCTTTAACAAGGAGCGAAACGTTGTAGTTGCTACCTCCGTATGAGATCATTCGTACCGGGACATCTTTCATTGCCTGGACGATACGGGCTTCAAAACCGACATTATCCCATTCCAAGTCGCCTACTACACAAACGATAACCATATCTTCGTCCACCGTAACCGTTCCGTATTTTTTCAGGTCGTCCACGATTTCTTCCAAGTGCTTGCGGTTGTCAATCGTAACGGAAACGCCAACTTCGGAAGTCGTTACCATGTCGATAGGGGTCTGGTAGTTTTCGAATATTTCGAATACCTTGCGCAGGAAGCCGGTAGCCAACAGCATACGACCACTCTTGATCTTGATGGAGGTGATATTGTCTTTTGCGGCAACAGCTTTGATCTTTCCTTTTTCCGTCATATTCGAAATCATGGTGCCCGGAGCTTCCGGTTGCATCGTGTTCAACAAACGGACAGGGATGTTATTCAGCTTGGCCGGCAGAATGCAGGTAGGATGTAGGATCTTGGCTCCGAAGTAAGCCAGTTCAGCAGCTTCTTCGAAATGCAGGTGGCGAACCGGCGATGTTTTTTCAACGATACGCGGATCGTTGTTGTGCATACCATCGATGTCTGTCCAGATCTGGATTTCTTCCGCGCCGATAGCCGCACCGATCAGAGAGGCGCTGTAGTCGCTGCCGCCACGTTGTAGGTTGTCGATCTCTCCGTAAGCATTTCGGCAAATATAGCCTTGTGTGATGAAGAGATCTGCATCCTTGTGTTCGTCTAATAACTTGATGAGCTTCTCTTTAATATACACAGGGTCCGGTTCCGCGTTCTTGTCCGTACGCATATAATCCAACGCCGGAATCAGAACGGAGTTTACGCCGCATTCGTTCAGATAGAGGTTCATCATGCCGGTAGAGATCAGTTCGCCCTGAGCCAGGACAACTTTTTCTTCGAACAGCGTAAAAAGATCCTTCGTAAACGTGCGGATATGGTCGAAATGATGTTTTATCAGTTCTTTGGCTTTCTGTTTATATTCGTCGGTACTGTAAAGTTCTTCAATATGGGCATAATATTTTTGAGCCAGTTTATTGATGACCTCGTTTGCACCGTCAGGATTTTTCTTGTACAAGTAATCCGAGATTTCAACCAATGAGTTGGTTGTACCGGACATGGCAGACAAGACTACAATGTTACGTTCTCCCGTAATCAGTTTTGCTACACCTTTCATTCTCTGTGCAGATCCCACAGAAGTAC
>DXRF01000107.1 GCA_019411205.1 Parabacteroides sp.
ACTGTTTTTTATGTGCAAGAGTTTGGAATGAAAGAATCCAGTCTTTTGTGATTTGATAACAAATTTAATATATTATAATTATGTTTATTTTAATGCCTGTCATCTTTGTCTTAGGTATTCTTGCAATCGCGTTGGAGGATAAGATAAAGATAAATAAAGCTGCGATAGCTCTGTTTATGGCAATATCACTATGGATGATATTGATGTTTGACGCCTATGATATTTTTGTCGAACGCTCCAGTCCTTTGTTTCAGGAGTTTCTGACTCAAAATCCGGAAATGGCAAATGCTTCTCTGAAAGATCAGTTTATTACATTTATTACAAACCGTTCGATTGTTTATCATTTAGGGAATGTTGCTGAAACGCTTTTCTTTGTCATGTGCTCTATGCTGATTGTCGATATCGTGGATAAGCATGGTGGTTTCCGGGCTGTTACCGGATATATCCGTACTGCCAATAAAAGGAAACTATTGTGGTATATAAGTTTTGCCACTTTTTTCTTTTCCGCTTTGTTGGATAACTTAGCTGCTGCTATCGTGATTATGGCTGTGCTGCGGAAGTTGGTTCCGGACCGGACGGATCGTTTGAAGTATGCCTGTATGGTGATTATCGCGGCGAATGCAGGTGGTTCATGGTCTCCGATCGGTGACGTGACGACCATTTTGCTTTGGGTGGGTAAGAATGTCACGGCTATGCACCAGATTTCGCACGTGTTCCTTCCGGCATTGGTGAACTTGCTTGTACCTCTGACGATTGCCAATTTTTGGCTGTTTAAGAAAGATGCAACTTTGCGTGTGATGAGCGAGGAAGAAATGGCAGACGAATATACACCGGAAATTCCGAATCATTCGCGTCGGGTGATTTTTGTGATCGGTGTCCTTTCGTTGGCATTGGTTCCTGTCTTTCAGATGTTGACGAACCTTCCGCCTTTCTTAGGTGTTTTGCTGGGTTTGGTGATCTTGTGGTTCTATACGGATATTATGTATAGTAAACTGCATATGCACGAATCCAATAAGTTGCGTATTTCCCAGTTACTTCCGAATATTGACTTGGCGACGATATTTTTCTTTTTGGGTATCCTGATGGCGGTAGGGGCTTTGGAAACCTCCGGTCAGTTGGGGTTGATGTCTGCTTTTCTGGATAAGCATGTACATGAACCTTATCTGATCAGTTTCGTGATTGGTGTTTTGTCTTCCTGTGTGGACAACGTGGCTTTGGTTGCGGCAACAATGGGTATGTATCCGATCGTTCCGGATGCAGCCAATCTGGCTCCTTATGCCCAGTTTTTCGTATCGGACGGAGGTTTCTGGACATTCCTTGCCTACTGTGCCGTGACCGGTGGTAGTATCCTGATTATCGGTTCTGCAACCGGGGTAACGGTAATGGGATTGGAAAAGATCGATTTTATGTATTATACCAAACGATTTTCAATCCTGGCATTGATCGGCTATTGCTGTGGTGCCGGCGTATATATGTTATTATTTGTATAAACTTTTATTTATATGAGAAAAAAATGGATTTTGATGGCAGCCTGTGCTGTTACGTTTTCCGCAGTGGAAGCCCTTGCGTGCACAGGACTGTTGGTGGGAAAGAAAGCCTCGGTTGACGGCTCTGTTATGATCAGCTATGCGGCAGATTCGCATACGTTGTATGGTGAACTGTATCGCTGGCCGGCAGCAACTTGGCCGAAAGGGGCGATGCTGGATATCATCGAGTGGGATACCCATAAGCCATTGGGACAGATCCCGCAGGTTGAACAGACCTATTCTGTGGTTGGTAATATGAATGAATATCAGGTTGCGATTACGGAAAGTACTTTCGGGGGCCGTTCCGAACTGGTCGACACGACAGGTATCATGGATTACGGTAGTCTGATTTATGTTGCTTTGCAACGTTCTAAGACGGCTCGGGAGGCTATCCGGATTATGACTGACCTAGTTAAGGATTATGGTTATTATAGCAGTGGAGAAACGTTTTCTATTGCCGATAAGAACGAAGCTTGGGTGATGGAAATGATCGGGAAAGGTCCTGGTAATAAAGGAGCTGTCTGGGTAGCTATCCGCATTCCGGACGATTGTATTTCGGCTCATGCCAACCAATCCCGTATCCAGCAGATCCCGTTTGATGATAAGGAGAATTGCATCTATTCACCGGATGTTGTCTCTTTTGCCCGTGAAAAGGGATATTTCACCGGTAAGGATAAGGATTTCAGTTTTCAGAAAGCCTATTGTCCGTATGATTTTGGTGCTCTGCGTGGTTGTGAAGCTCGTGTGTGGTCTTTCTTCCGAAAATATGATAAGTCGATGGATCAATATACAGATTTGATCAAGGGTGATGTGACGAAGAAGCCGATGCCTTTGTATATCAAGCCTGATCGTTTGTTGTCCGTGCAGGATGTGCAGAACGGTATGCGCGACCATTTCGAAGGCACGGATTTAGATATGACGAAGGATGCTGGTGCTGGGCCTTACAAGGTCCCGTATCGTTGGCGTCCGATGACTTTCGAAGTGGACGGCCAGGAATATACGAACGAGCGTGCGATTGCTACGCAGCAGACCGGTTTTGTGATTGTTCCTCAGATGCGTAACTGGCTACCGGATGCCGTCGGTGGTATTCTTTGGTTCGGTGTGGATGATGCGGACATGACTGTCTTTACGCCGATCTATTGTTCGGTAACAGCTTCTCCCGAGTGCTATCGTGTCGGAAACGGTGATATGATGAATTTTTCTTGGACATCCGCTTTTTGGATTCATAACTGGGTGGCTAATATGGCGTATAGCAAATATAGCTATATGATTCAAGACATCCGCCCTGTTCAACAGGAGTTGGAGAACGGCTATCAACAGACAATCCCGGCTATCGATAAGGCGGCAATGGAATTGTATGCCGAGAATCCGACGGAAGCGGTCAGGTTTTTGACCTGGTTCAGTTCTACGACTGCCGACCAGGCAACGGCCCGTTGGAAGAAATTAGGAGAATATTTGTTGGTCAAATATATAGACGGAAACGTGAAGAAGGAAGAAAACGGACAATTCAAGCAGAATGGTTACGGATTATCCGAATATCCGGATTTCCCTGGCTATGACGAAGATTATTATCGTAGCATTGTAAAGAGCGCAGGCGATAAATTAAAAGTAAAATAATATGCCTTTTCCAAATAAAATATTATATTTGGCGATAGATATTGTTGTACTAAATAAGAAAAGTATGAAAAAATTAATTGTTATGTTGATGCTGACGCTGTTCAGTATAGGTGCATATGCACAGACGCAGCAAGGTCAATCCTCGTTTGGTTTCAACTTAGGTTATAATTTTAATGATATCGGTAATGCTACTATCGGCATCGATTATCGTTATTGTGTAACGGATGCATTTCGTTTGACCCCGTCTATTACTCATTTTGTAAAGAATGATGGTTTAAATGCATGGGCGATCGATATGAATGCTCATTATGTGTTTAAACTGAGTGAGATGTTCGGCTTTTATCCGTTGGCAGGTTTAAGTCTTTCGTTTTGGAAAGCAAGCTATGGTCATTATAGTGCTAATGAAACTCGTTTTGGTGCTAATATTGGCTTGGGGGGTGAAGTGTATGCAACGGATCGGATATCTGTCGGATTGGAAGCTAAATATAACATAATAAAGGATTTGGATGCCGCAGCATTAGCTGTTCGTGTCGGATACAATTTCTAAATAATCAAAATTCTGTATATACGAAGAAAGGGGAGTGGTGACACATCCCCTTTTTATTTTCTAAACGGGCAATACGTTTTCTGTTCCCATTCTACCATTTTTGGTATTCTTCGAACGTAATGTCTTGAAAATCGGGTATGACCTGATATACTTTATCTTTCAAAGACTTCTCGGAATTGGTTGTGCTAAGTCCGATAACCCGCATACCCGCATTGGTTCCGGCTTGTATTCCGGCAAAAGAATCTTCAAATACCAAACAGTCGGCAGGTGATACATGTAGGTCGGAGGCGGCAAGTAAATAACACATCGGATCTGGTTTCCCTTTTGTTATCCGGTCGGCACTCACAACCGTATCGAACAGGTTGTCGAGTTTCAAAAGACGGAAGGCCCGTTTTAGTTTGGTATCGTCGGAACTGGTGACCAAACCGATTTTTACACCATTGCTTTTCAGAAGATGGATAAACTCTATTGCGCCCGGAACTGGTGGAAAAGACATTTTCTGTTCGAAATCCATTGATTCGCGGGTTACCATTTCTTTAAATTCTTCAGATCGGTCGGAGAAATACTTATCCAATATATAAGGTAATGTTGTCCCTTTGATATGGGATGCGAAATTAGGGATTCCCGTCTGATAGCGTTCTCCCGCTTCATTCCAGTAAATATCGTAAATAGGTTCTGTGTCTACAACTACACCGTCGAAATCAAAAAAGGCAGTCTTCATAAACTGTTGTTTCATAAAAATCAATTTGTTTATAATAAGGTCATTTGTCTGCAAATATACTTTTTATTGGGATACAGAGAGAATAAATTTTGACTTTATTCCTTTATTACGTAATAGAAAATAATCTCGCTGCTATATTGTTCTTAGAATATTCGGCAGTGATTATGTAATCAACACCGCTGATTTTAGAATAGTAGCAGGGAGAGCGGGAAATATACGGCTTGTAAAAACTATTTTAGTGTAGTTGTCTAACTTTTTTGAGATTTAATGCTGTGGTAGTGCAAAAACTTATATCTTTGTGCACGTACACATATTTGTTAACTAAATGAAATTGATTGTCTAACTTATAGTATCAGAAAAAAGCAAATGAAAGCGTATTTGAAATTAGCAGCTTTGTCTCTGACTTTGCTGTGTGGTGCTTGCCAACCTAACGACGGATGGCAGCAGTTGTTTAACGGTAAGGATTTTACCGGTTTCAAGCAGTTGAACGGAGAAGCCCCTTATCGTGTGGAGAATGGTTGTATGGTTGGTAAATCCGTCTCTGGCCAACCAAATAGTTTTATGGCTACCGAACTGGATTATGGCGACTTCATCCTGGAATTTGAAGTGAAGTGCGATCCGAGTCTGAATTCCGGAGTACAGTTCCGTAGTGAGAGCTTGCCGGATTATCAGAATGGGCGTGTACACGGTTACCAGTGTGAAATAGATCCGTCCGATCGTGCCTGGAGCGGAGGTGTCTATGATGAAGCACGCCGTGGTTGGTTGGTTCCTTTGACGGATAATGATGCGGGGCGTGCTGCTTACAAAAGAGATGATTGGAATAAGTATCGTATTGAAGCTATCGGTCAAAGTATTCGTATCTGGTTGAACGGTGTGAATACTGCCAACTTGGTAGACGATATGACTCCGAAAGGCTTTATTGCTTTCCAGGTTCATGGTATCGGCAAGGATATGTCTAAAGAGGGGAAGGAAATCTGGTGGCGTAATATTCGTATTAAGACGGAAAATCTGGAAGCGGAGCGTATGCAAGGCACGTTGGCCCCGGAAGTGAACTGTATTCCGAATACGTTAACAGAAGCAGAAAAGGCGGCCGGTTGGAAACTGTTGTTTGACGGTAAGACTTCTAACGGATGGCGGGGAGCTGGACAGGAAACATTCCCCGAAAATGGATGGAAGATAGAAAATGGCGAACTGACTGTTATGAAAAATGGTGGTCCGGAAGGTAAAAGAGGCGGTGATATCCTGACGGTCGATGAGTTCGGCGCATTCGAACTGAGCTTTGAGTTCAAATTGACGGAAGGCGCCAACAGCGGTTTGAAATATATGATTAAGGAAAGTGAAAAGAATAAGGGCTTTGTGATCGGTCCGGAATACCAGGTATTGGATGACAAGAAACATCCGGATGCTACAAAATATACAACTTATCCGGGCAGCCGTACAGTTGCCAGTTTGTATGATATCATTCCTGCAAAAAACAAACGTTTCAACGGTGTTGGACAGTGGAATAAGGGTGTAGTGAAAGTATTCCCGAACAAACATGTCGAACATTGGCTGAACGGCTTCAAGACTGTTGAGTATGATTGGGCTTCGGATGCATTGCTGGAAGTCGTGAAGGGAAGCAAATTCGCGAAGAAGGAATATGCCGAATTCGGACCTTTCGGTACTGCTGAAAAAGGTCATATCCTTTTGCAGGATCACTGGGACGAAGTTTCTTTCCGGAATATCAAGATTAGAGAACTTAAATAATTAACTAAAAAATAGGAACCATGACAACACGTAGAGATTTCCTTAAACATGGCACCTTAGGTGCAGTTGGTCTGACTATTGGTGGACTGGGGTTCAGTACAGAGAGTTACGCTAACATAATGGGCGCAAACGAGAAGATTCGTGTGGGTATCGTTGGCTTCTCAGACCGTGCCCGCCATTCTTTGATTCCTGCTTTTATGGCTTGTGCCGATGAGTTAGGATTTGAAATCGTCGCTATTTCCGACATCTGGAAACGGCGCAGAGAAGAAGGTGTTGCTTTCTTCCAGGAGAAATATGGAAAGAAAGTGAGAGCATTCCGTAATAACGAAGAACTGTATGACGCAAAAATGTGTGATGCCGTGATCGTTGCCACATCCGATTTCCAGCACGCTTTGCACTGTATTGAGGCGGTTAAAGCCGGATGCGATGCCTATGTAGAAAAACCTTTTGCTGAAACGATGGAAGATGCCCGTGCTGCCCGCAAAGCTGTGTTGGAAAGCGGAAAGATCGTGCAGATTGGTTCCCAACGCCGTTCGGCTCCAAATTATCATGCTGCCAATGACTTTATCCGTTCTGGTAAGTTCGGTAAGATCACGATGGTGGAAATGTGTTGGAACGTTAACCAACCCGGACGCTGGCGTCGTCCGTCTTTGGTTGCACAATGTTTTGAGAAGGATACTGATTGGAAGCGCTTCCTGCTGAATCGTCCGTACGAAGAATGGGACCCGCGTAAGTATCTGGAATATCGCCTGTTCTGGCCGTATTCTTCCGGCATCCCCGGACAGTGGATGTCACACCAAATCGATACGGTACACTGGTTTACTGGCTGCAACCACCCGAATAGTGTTGCAGCCAATGGCGGAATCTATCAATGGAATGACGGGCGCCGCAGCTATGATACGATGACGGCTGTGTTCGATTATGGAAAAGCAGGCGAGAATTTCCAGGTTGTATATTCTTCCCGTATGCATAATTCGGCAGGCGGAACAAAAGAGTTGTATTTCTCCAATGGCGGCACGTTGAATCTGGATACAAATAAGGTAACATCGGAAGGAGGTTTGACCAAACGTTTCGCAGATGAAATGGGTATGCAGCCGAATCTGCTGGAAGAATTCGAATTGCCTTCTATTAAAGTGGAAACAGGTTCCAATACAGGAGCAGATCCGATGACAAACCTGCATATGCGTAATTGGATGGAATGTGTGAAAAGCCGCAGGCAACCGAATGCTCCTGTAGATGCCGGTTATAATCACTCCATTGCCAACATCATGTGTACGGCTTCTCTCCGGACAGGAGAAAAAGCGACATTCGATGAAGAAAGACAAGAAGTGCTTGCAGGTGGCAAAGTCTTTAAATATTAATTATTCGTTCCGTAAGAAACTGCACAGTACGATTCTTTGACGTACGTCGGCAATAACATTCTTTGTGGAGGTAAGTAGACTAAATGTGTATTTATCTCCATAATTTTTTTGTACTGTATCCAAATCTTTTACGGTACAGAAAAAGAAACCGCTTACCGGCTGTTCCTGTCCGAAATTATGGAATTTATTACCCAGATAGAAGTTCAGCCCGTAAAGATTGGCATATGTCTTCAGATCATTCATTACATACATATTTGTGTCATCCAATGGATATTCTTTCTGAAC
Organism: Parabacteroides sp.; assembly: GCA_019411205.1. GTDB lineage: Bacteria > Bacteroidota > Bacteroidia > Bacteroidales > Tannerellaceae > Parabacteroides. The sequence goes on from DXRF01000107.1 coordinate 7,804, forward strand.
CTGCTCGGCAAACGGACGGGCGGAACTTCCCTGGCGTATACCACGCATGACAATCCCGTCAATCAGTAAGTTAATGGCAAAGGCCAATGCGATCGTCGCATATAGGATCTTAATGTTGATCTTCTTGAACATCTGATAATAGACAGTCGCCAAAGTAGCCAAAAGGACTATCAGGATACAAATTGTCAGCCCACAGGGATACGCGAACATATTCGATGCCAATGCGACTGTTTCCAATGTCGATTGGCGACTGGTGTACAGGCTCGCAATCTTGACAGGATCAATTGCTCCGGACATCGTCAGACCGACGGCGATTACGACGACGGCAGTGATGGAGGCCATGAAAGCGGCAAATACACGGGTTACTTTTGTCCGGTATTCTGTAATATATAAGGCATATTGAGCCAGGAAAATTGCAATGAAAGGATACGCCGGCATCAGATATACACTTCGTTTGCTGGAAGGTATCGAATAGAAGAAAATGATGCAAACCAGTGCAACCAAGCTGAACAGTTTCTCTTTTTCCATCGATCGAATGTTATTCCAAGTGTCAGCCAGTATCTCTTTCACCGATTTTTCCGGTTTGTGCAGTTGTAATCCGAATAAAGAAAAAAAGAAGAAAATCGTCCAAGGAACAAATCCTGCAGCCAATGTCATGAAGTTGTACCAAATCCCGTTTTCATGTCCTAAATTGTAATGAATATCAGGTGTACTAAGGTGGAAAAAACGTCCGAAATTCTCTGCTAATACCACGTTCAGAAATGCATCGCCTCCCTGTTTCCAAGCAGCGACATACCACAAGAGAGGCAGGAATATCGAAGAAATACCTGCATAAAGAAGCGTTTTGAATATCACTAGATAAGAGTATTTACGAAGCATCAACAGATAAACGCCGAAGACAAACAGCGGTAGGATAATACCCACAGGCCCTTTTGTCAGTACGGCACATCCCAATAAGGCAGGTATGGCGATGGGCACCCCCTTTAGTTCCAGTTTGTCTTCCCATCGGTATAATTGGTAAAGCCCGATCACTATAAAAG
>DXRF01000108.1 GCA_019411205.1 Parabacteroides sp.
TTCAACATCATAGGCATCAGCAGCATCAGCAAATCCTCGTTTTCTTCGTTTTCAGAAGGAACGATCAGACCGGCACGCGAAGGATCAGCCAATTCGAGTATCACCTCTTCCGAATTGATGTTGCTCAGTATTTCAATCAGATAAGTAGCTTTGAAACCGATGCTTAATTCGGTTCCGTCAAAGCTGCAGACAATTTTCTCTTCTGCAGAAGTAGAGAAGTCGATGTCCTGTGCGGAAACAAGCATTTCGTTCTCCTTCAGCTGCAACTTGACAAGGCTGCTGGCCGGATTGGAGAAAACGGAAACACGCTTCAAGGCATTCAGGAAAGAGATACGGTCGATTGTCACCTTGAAAGGATTTTCCTGCGGAATCACACTGTTGTAATTCGGATAACGGCCTTCGATCAGGCGACATACCATTTCGAAATTAGCACAGTTGATATAGGCATTGTTATCATCAAACTTGATGCTGACCATCTCTCCTTCCTTTGATAAAAGACCTTTCAAAAGATTCGCAGGCTTCTTCGGCAAAATGAAAGAAGCTCTTTCCGGTGATTTTACCGAAAGATTGCGCAGACGCACCAGCTTGTGACCGTCGGAAGCCACGAATGTCAAATCGTCCGTGTGAATATCGAAATAGATACCGTTCATTACCGGACGGAGCTCGTCGTCAGCCGTTGCAAACAACGAACGGCTGATGCCGTTCAGCAACATCTGCGCGTCCATCATGATTGAGATCACATTCTCATTCAGCGGTTTCTGCAGCGGATACGTGTCCCCTTTCTGTCCGATAAAATTATATTTACCATTCTGGAAATGGATAAAGATTTCCAGATTATCGTCGTTAATATCAAAAGTCAGCGGTTGTTCGGGCAACTCCTTCAACGGATCGAGCAAGATTTTTGCCGAAACCGCGAAAAGTCCGCTTCCCTGTGCATTCATCACGTCAACGGATGTAACCAGACGTGTTTCAGCATCCGATGCTGTTATGGTAAGTTTATTACCTTCCAGGTTGAAAAGGAAACTATCCAGGATCGGTAATGAATTCTTAGAAGCAATAACTTTGCTAATAGATTGCAAACGTGATAACAGCGCTGTGCTGGATACATCAAATCTCATGGTTCTTAATTATTTATTTGTTTCTATTTATTATTTATCAACGTGTTGTAGGTTCGATTCACAGACAGCCCCTTAGTCGGACAGCCACAGATTCGCCCATACAAAATTATGAAAATATTCCATATAACCACCCGAATGAAGACAAAAAAAGAGGTCCTTCCCACTATGGAGAAGAACCTCTTTTTGTATATTGATATTACGCTCTGTTATTTAGCGAAATATTCTTTAACAGCTTCGTTAGGAATCATTTCTTCCTGGAAGATGTAAGCACCGGTCTTCGGGGACTTAACCATCTTGATTACTTTAGAATAGGTACGACCGTCACCTTTCTTAAATGTTGCAACCGCTTTCTTTGCCATTGTTTAATCTCCTCTTACTTAATTTCTTTGTGTAACGTCATCTTCTTCAGGATAGGATTGTACTTCATCAGCTCCAATCTCTGAGTTGTATTCTTTCTGTTCTTTGTTGTAATATAACGAGATGTACCCGGCATACCACTTTCTTTATGCTCTGTGCATTCAAGAATCACCTGAACTCTGTTACCTTTTGCTTTCTTTGCCATTTCTTACTTCCTCCTCAAATTAAGCGTTTAAATAACCTTTTTCAGCAGCTCTCTTAATGGCTGCATCCAAACCAAGTTTATTAATAGTACGCAAGCCAGCGGCTGAAATATTCAGGCTAACCCAACAATCCTGTTCTACCCAGTAGAACTTTTTAGTAAACAGGTTCACATCAAACTTACGTTTCGTTCTTCTCTTAGAGTGAGAAACGTTGTTGCCAACCATTGCTTTTTTTCCGGTAATTTGACAAATTTTCGACATTGCTAATTTTACTTTTTAATATTACGAAATTAAGTCAACTCCTGCTATGTGTCTTCCCTTTTTGAACTGCATCACGAACAAAAACAAAGATTCTAATAGAGTTTCTCTTCTTTACGGGGCACAAAGGTACAAATTATTTTGATTCACACACAAGAAATCAACAAATAAATCAACACTTTCTGCTATTTTTCCTTAATTTATTCTGTATAAAGGTGTCAAGACCCGCTGCCGCATAGATTGTTATCGCAAACAAGTAGGGATAATGATAGCGGGAAGTGATCACGAACAAAACCGTTACCGCCGTACCTAAAACAGGAATCAGGAGATAGACATTCCGCTCCCTTAACAGATCGTGCCGATTCGTCCAAACATAATAAAAGAATAGCAAAAGCACAGTGTAATAGACAATGCTTTTTAACGCCAAGGTGATAATTAATTCCATTATCTTCAGATTATTACCCTCTACCTTTGAAAGTACGACTCTAAATCCCATATCCGGTTTTACACGCTCCGTCCAGGTATCTTCACAATATAATGCGACCAATTTGAAGGGCAGTTGGGAAATATACTGAAACGGGTGCTCCGATATCCAGCGGACCGACGCACGCTTTAACAGGCTGTCCCGCTCCATATAAGTGTAATCTCCGGGAGGAAGGCAAATATAATTGTCAGGATCACCGAAGCCGTTAAAATTGACCAAACCGTTTGCTTCATCAAAAGAACTCATCGCCAGGTTATAGCCTCCGGACACCGCTTGATAGACAAAATGACCGGTCCTGTTCTTCGCGCTCTGCCCGATCAGGAAAACAGTCAAGACCAGTGGCAAGGTCAATGCGACATAAGACTGCCATCGGCGTTTTTGCACGATAAAAAGGAGCAAAATCACGAATAAAAAGACTATTGCCAGAGGCCGGAACCAGTTAGCCACAGCGATCAGCACACCGGCGACAACCACAGGAAACAACCGGCGGAAGTTGCACAACAGCAGGGCTGTCAACAACAGGAAAGTAAAAGGCAAATCAGTCAATACGGCTATCGGAGCATATAGGTTTGAAAAAATCAACATATATAAAATAGCCGCGTAATACCCCGTTTTATTCGAAAACATCCGTCCGGCCAATTTCCGTATTTCAAATACCATTGCAATATTCATCAATAAATTCAGCAACCGGACATAAGAAAAAGACCCGAACAGATGATAGATCCCGATCAAAAGGTTTACATAACCCGGACCGAAAATAAAATCCTCATATTGGTTGTGCACGTCCGGATACCAAGTACCTCTCGCGATACATTCCGAAGCCAAGTTCACATAAGCCAGGGCATCATCGTGGTTGGGCATATCCCAGTATTTTACTACCAGGCAAACCTGCAGGATCACCCATATGACAAGCATGATCCGAAAAACGGTCGGTAATTTTTTTCCAATCATTCTTTTTGCTCTTTTTGGGAGACAAAGATACAGCCTTTTCACCGGTAATCCGCCCATGATAGATTAATTCTATTGGTTCATTCAAGAGACAACAGGACGTATTTGCAACAAAATCAAACTCCGGATGGTTTTATTTTCAAAGAAGCATAAAATAAAAACGCATTAATTATGACACGAGATTTTAAAGAAGCATTGAGACACCGCAGAACTTATTACCACATCACGGACAGTTCTCCGATATCAGACGAACAGATCAAGGAAATCATAGACTTTGCCGTCATGAACGTTCCTTCTGCCTTCAACTCGCAATCCTCCCGCATCGTATTGCTGTTAGGCAAGAATCATAAAAGACTTTGGGAGATCACGAAAGAGACTTTGAAGGAAATCGTCTCAGCAGAAGTCTTCAAAGGGACGGAGGCCAAAATAGACGGAAGCCTGGCTGCCGGCTACGGAACGATCCTGTTCTTCGAAGACAAAGCGGTAGTCGAACAGTTGCAAGACTCCTTCCCTACTTACTACGACAAATTTCCGGTTTGGGCTCAGCAGACATCCGCCATGCACCAGCTGGCAATCTGGACAATGCTGGAAGATGCCGGTTTAGGTGCATCTCTTCAACATTATAACCCGCTGATCGACGAAACGGTACATGCGGAATGGAAACTCGACCCGAAATGGGAGCTGGTAGCCCAGATGCCTTTCGGAACGCCGACGGAAGGCCCCGGACCGAAAGAGATTAAACCGTTAGACAAAAGAGTCCTGGTTTTCAAGTAAAAGACTAGAAACCGTTTTAAGCATCGAAGAATGTCAAACTAAATTAAGCACAAACATGAATTACGATATTGCAATCATAGGGGGAGGACCGGCCGGCTATACCGCAGCTGAACGGGCGGCCGAAGGAGGTCTGAAGACTGTCCTCTTCGAAAAGAACGCCATCGGAGGCGTCTGCCTGAACGAAGGCTGTATTCCCACAAAAACGTTATTATACTCCGCCAAGATATTGGACAGTTTCAAAACATCCTCCAAATATGGCGTTTCACCGGAAGGAACGCCTTCTTTCGACATGGACAAGATCATCGGGCGTAAGAACCGAACGGTCAAAAAACTGACATCCGGTGTGAAGATGCGGCTCACTTCGAGCGGAATCACAATCGTCGAGGGTACTGCCGTGTTGAACGGAGAAACGGACGGAATGATCCGTATACAATGCGGAAACGACCTTTTCACCGTCAAAAACGTCCTCCTCTGCACCGGCTCCGAAACGGTAATTCCCCCCATCAAGGGACTTTCAGAAACAGACTACTGGACTTCGCGGGAGGCGCTCGACAGTAAAGATCTCCCCAAAGAACTTGCCATCATAGGCGGCGGTGTCATCGGGATCGAGTTTGCCTCTTTCTTTACCAGCATGGGAGTTAAGGTAAAGGTGATAGAGATGATGCCGGAAATACTCGGCGCGATGGATAAAGAGGCTTCCGCCATGCTCCGGAACGAATACGCCAAGAAAGGAGTGGAATTTCATCTGAACACAAAAGTGACCGAAGTCAACCCGAAAGAGGTCATTGTCGAAAAAGACGGCAAGACGAATACGATCTCCGCAGACAAAATCCTGGTCAGCGTAGGCCGACGGGCAATTACCAAAAACTTAGGCCTGGAAAGCCTTTCCATCGAGACGGACCGCCGGGGCGTCCGAGTGAACGAATATATGCAGACTTCCCATCCACACGTTTATGCAGCCGGAGATATCACAGGATTCTCGCAACTGGCCCACACGGCCTATCGGGAAGGTGAGGTTGCCGTCAACCATATCCTGGGGAATGAGGAACGGATGGACTACAGAGCTATTCCCGCCGTCGTCTACACCAATCCGGAAGTGGCCGGTGTGGGGAAGACGGAAGAGGAATTAAAAGCAAACGGAGAATACTACAACCTTGTCAAGATACCGATGACCTATTCCGGCCGCTTTGTCGCCGAAAACGAAACCGGCAACGGGCTATGCAAGCTCCTGACAAACGTGAACGGCCAGATCATCGGTTGCCATCTGGTGGGAAATCCAGCATCGGAGATCATCGTCATTGCCGGTATCGCCGTCGAGCACGGTTATACGGTCGATGAATTCAGGAAAACCGTATTTCCCCATCCGACTGTCGGAGAGGCAATACACGAAAGCCTTTACCTCTGATTATGCTTTATATCGACAATCCATACACCGATGCCTGGTTCAACCTGGCAGCCGAGGAGTATCTGCTCAAGAGTTTTTCGGACGACATCTTCATGTTGTGGCAGAACGAACCGTCCGTCATCATCGGCAAGCATCAGAACGTATGGGACGAGATAAACCGGAACTATATACAGGAGAAACATATCAAAGTCGTACGCCGCTATTCCGGTGGCGGGGCCGTCTATCACGATTCCGGCAACCTGAATGTCACCTTTATACAAAACAGCAAGGAACTTACATCCGGCACATTCACAGCCCGGCTGATCGCTTTCCTTGCCACATTCGGCATCCGGGCAGAGGCTGACGAACGGCAGGCACTCACGATCGACGGGTTGAAAATATCGGGCAGTGCACAATCCATCCACAAAGGCAGGATCTTACACCATGCCACCCTCCTTTTCTCTACCGACCTGTATCGCCTGGCAACCGCCCTCAAAAGTACAGGGCAGAGAGCGGAAAAAAACGAGGTGCAGCCCACTCCTTTTCATGTCAAGTCCGTAAGAAGCCCGGTCACCAACATATGCACCTATACCCGCAAAGCGGTATCTATCGGAGAATTCAGAGATGCACTTCTGAACTATTTTACAGAAAACAAGACGGACGCCCGTCCCTATTCATTCACTGAAAATGATTTGAACGCCATCCGGTCCCTGCGTGATTACAAATATGCAACACCGGCTTGGAACTTCAATATCTGAACAAACATAAAATACACATTTAAACTATGTCGACATTTGAAATAAAAATGCCCAAACTGGGCGAAAGCATTACGGAAGGAACGATAGTCTCCTGGTCCGTCAAAGTAGGCGATGCCGTTCAGGAGGACGATGTCCTCTTTGAAGTGAGCACAGCCAAAGTCAGTGCGGAAATACCCTCTCCGGTAGCCGGAAAGATGCTCGAACTGCTGTTTGCCGAAGGCGATACGGTAGCCGTCGGCACAACTGTCGCCCTGATCCAGACGGAAGGCGAAGAGGAAGAGGCACCTGAAAGTACCACTCCCGCCGCAACTAAAAGCGACGAAAGCACAACGATCCGGTCTACCCCGGCAGAACCCGTCCATCCCGTCCAGTCATCCAAAGAAGAAGACGGAAGATGGTACTCTCCCATCGTGCTGCAACTGGCACAGGAAGCCAAAATATCGCAAGCCGAACTGGACGCTATCCCGGGAACCGGTTACGAAGGGCGTCTCAGCAAAAAGGATATCAAAGATTATATAATAAGGAAGAAAAGCGGAGTAGCTCCACAAAGTGGAACCGAAAACTTGCGTCGACCTTCGACGCCGCCCATCGTCTCGGATAGACGTAACCCACCGTCTCGGGTCGACGATGTCCACCATCACGAGTCGACGACGGCCACCGTCTCGGATCGACGCAACCCGACATCTATTACCAAAGACGAAACGGTCGAAATGGACCGCGTTGCCCGCATCATATCGGACCACATGGTAATGTCGAAAAAAGTGTCTCCTCATGTTACGACCGTTGTCGAAGCCGATGTTACCCGCCTGGTGAAATGGCGCAGCCGCACGAAAGACGCATTCTTCAAACGTGAAGGTGTAGCACTCACTTTCATGCCTGCCATAGCGGAAGCCACAGCAAAAGCGCTGGCCGAATTCCCGTATATGAACGCTTCGGTCGACGGCTACAATATCATTCTGAAAAAGCATATCAACCTGGGTATCGCCGTGTCGCTGCCGGACGGCAACCTGATCGTTCCGGTCATACACGATGCGGACAAACTGAATCTGAACGGTCTTGCCAGCAGTATCGACAGCCTTGCCGTCAAAGCACGCAGCAATAAACTGATGCCGGACGATATACAGGGAGGAACTTTCACGATCACTAACTTCGGTTCATTCAAGAGCCTGTTCGGTACGCCGATCATCAACCAACCTCAGGTCGCCATCTTAGGCGTCGGCTTCATCGAAAAGAAACCGGCTGTGGTGGAGACACCCGAAGGAGATACGATTGCAATACGGCACAAGATGTATCTATCTCTGTCGTACGACCACCGGATCATCAACGGGGCTCTCGGCGGTGAATTCCTGCGGCGGGTTGCAGATTATTTGGAAAATTGGGATAAATGATGATTTATCACAAAACAATTAAAACGACACATAAAATTAGTCAAGTATGAAACGATACGATATAAAAACGACCGATACCGAGACCCTTCGCAAATGGTATTACCTGATGAGTCTCGGCAGGGCACTCGATGAAAAGGCGCCTTCCTACCTGCTCCAATCCTTAGGATGGTCCTATCATGCCCCTTATGCCGGGCATGACGGCATCCAACTCGCCGTCGGACAGGTATTCCACCGGGGAGAGGATTACCTCTTTCCCTACTACCGCGATATGCTGACGGTCCTCTCTGCCGGAATGACGGCAGAAGAGGTCATCCTGAACGGCATCTCGAAAGCGACCGATCCGTCCAGCGGAGGACGACATATGTCCAACCATTTCGCCAAGCCGGAATGGCACATCGAGAACATATCCTCGGCGACGGGGACACACGACCTGCACGCCGTAGGTGTTGCCCGTGCAATGGTTTATTACGGCCATAAAGGCGTCGCGATCACTTCGCACGGCGAGTCCGCCACTTCCGAAGGCTACGTCTACGAAGCCATCAACGGGGCGAGCAACGAGCACCTCCCCGTTATCTTTGTCTTGCAGGATAACGGCTACGGCATCTCCGTCCCTAAAAAGGACCAGACGGCCAACCGCAAGGTAGCCGACAATTTCTCCGGTTTCAAGAACCTGCGCATCATCCACTGCAACGGAAAAGATGTCTTCGACTCGATGAACGCCATGACCGAAGCCCGCGAACATGCGATCAATACGCATAACCCGGTGATCGTCCATGCCAACTGCGTGCGCATCGGTTCCCATTCGAACTCTGACAAACAGACTTTGTATCGCGATGAAAACGAACTTGCCTACGTGAAAGCAGCCGACCCGCTGCAAAAATTCCGCCGTATGCTACTCCGCTACAACCGCCTGACCGAAGATGAACTGAAGCAGATAGAAGCACAGGCGAAAAAAGACCTGAGCGCCGCCAACCGCAAAGCATTGGCAGCTCCCGAACCCGATCCTGCAACGATTTTTGACTATGTCCTGCCCGAACCTTACCTGCCGAAGAAATATACAGACGGCACCCACAAAGA
>DXRF01000109.1 GCA_019411205.1 Parabacteroides sp.
GTGCAATTCGTATTCTCTTTGTTTTTTGTGGTTTTGTTGTAATTAATGTACCTTTGTGCCATGTACAGTCGCAGATTATATGCTAAGATTGTAGGGAGTGTAGTATTGATCGTGCTTTTATCCCTAATTGGCTCTTGGTTGTTAATAACACGGTTGTCATTTTTCTTATCCTTTGTGTGCCTGTTGTTTATCCTGTTGATAACTCTGTTTATAATCCGGTTGGTAACCCGCTTTAATTGTAAATTGTCCGTTTTTTTCGAGGCGATGCGGAATGAGGATACGACACAGTATTTCCCTGCTAATCCGGATGATCCCTTTATGAATGCTTTATATGCCGATATGAATCATATTCTTCGGAAATTGGGGGATAAACGTATTGAGGTTGAAGAGAAAAGCCTTTATTATGAGAGTATTCTCCGGGTGATGACACATGAAATTCGTAACTCTATTACTCCGATCGCTTCTCTTTCGGCAGACCTGTTAAAACATCTGGACCATACTTCCATATCCCAGCAACGCGAGGGACTTGAAGTTATCAACAGCCAAGCGAAGAGCCTGACTGCTTTTCTCGATTCGTACCATCGTCTGACACATTTGCCGGAACCGGAATATAAAACAGTGCCCGTACAGGCGTTATTTACTAAGCTGGAACGGTTGCTACAGGCCGAACCGGGAAGTGAACGGATCATTTATTCCGGTGATAAGGCTGATAAGTCAACAGGCAAGGAACTTCAAGTATATGGTGATGCCAATCTGGTTACTCTTGCATTGATCAATTTGATCCGGAATGCATTGCAGGCGGTAGAGGGGCAAAAGGATGGAGTTGTCAGGGTTGATGCATATGTCGGAGCAACCGGGCATCTCCTTATAATGATAACAGACAACGGTCCGGGGATTCCTCCCGAACGGTTGTCTGTTGTTTTTACTCCTTTCTATTCCACCAAATCCGGTGGTAGCGGCATCGGTCTGCCTATTTCCCAGCGTATCATGCAATTGCACGGTGGCCAACTTTCCGTCTCGTCCATTCCGAATGTCCGGACAACATTTAAGATGGAGTTTTAATATCCCAACTCGAAATCTCGGTCTACGGCAGGGACACCTTCGCTCATCCATTTAGGCATGGGAGCACCTTGCAGGTAGTGACTGAAGAATTGGAACATGCGTTTCTGGAAATCGATACGGTTTGCCATGCGCAGTGGCCAGTGGGGTTCACCTGTGTAGTTGAGCAACCAGGCTGGTTTTTGGAGGCGTTTGAGGGCGATAAAGTATTCGATTCCCTGATACCAGGGTACATGTCCGTCTGCATCGTTATGCATGATTAGGATCGGGGTGGTCACCTTGTTCATATTGAAAAGGGGAGAGTTTTCGATGTATTGCAGGGGCATTTCCCAAATGTTCCCTCCGATACGGCTTTGCCCGTGTTCATATTGCATGGAACGGTTCAACCCTGAACCCCAACGGATTCCCCCGTAAGCACTCAGCATATTGACTACCGGAGCACCCGATTCGATTGCGGCAAAGAGATTGGTACGGGTCGCTAAATAAGCAACCTGGTAACCTCCCCAGCTGTGGCCTTGCGCACCGATCGCTTTTTCGTCAATATACCCTTTTGCTATCAGGGAAGTGATTCCCGGCATCACGCAATTGTAACAACTTTCACCCGGATATCCGTCTGTAAAACGCACATCGGGATTGAAGATGACAAAGCCGTGGCTGAGGTAGAACGGATAGTCGATTGTGGAGCGTCCGGGACTGGGCATATGGTAGCTGTACAGGGTATTGGCATTGCGTTCATAGAAATTCACGATTACCGGATATTTCTTGTTCGGATCGAAATCGGCTGGTTTATAGATGACACCCTCCAATGGGCGTCCGTCCAGAGATATCCAGGTGGTGAGTTCGGCTGTTCCCCAGATGATCGAATCTTGCTGGCGGATGCCGTCCGTTAGCCGGATGGATTTCTTGAATTTGAGGTCGGATAGCTGGATGTCTGGATATTGTTCATACGTCTCCTGCGTATAGATTACGGCATCCGCGTTTTTGGCTTTCGATAGGGCGGCCAGTTTGAAGTTGCCGGCCAGCAATGCTTTGGGGACAGACGGCTTGTTAAGACAGGCGGCATAATACCCGAAACCTTTGGTGACTTCGTTGAAACCGTTGAGATACTGGAGGGCATTCAGGCTGTATGATCTTTTCTCCCAGTCCAATTGGATCAGCGAATAGGAGATCTTCTCCTTTCGGCCGTTTATGGTCAGGTTGACTGGAGAAGAGGAGGCTGTCGGGCTGAATTTCCAGATATCGTAGCGGTCCCGGATCAGGATTGCCTGGTCATCATCCGTCCAACCTGCGATTCCGTGTGGGGATGGATAGTCCGGAACATCATTATCCTCATTCCAGGCGATGAACGTCTCTGGGGTAGTCAGGCGATATTCTTTCCCATCGGTCATGGAACGGGTGTACCAGGAGCTATCTTGTTCCTGATACCAGTATGCATATTTCCCTTTTGGAGAGAAACGCATGTAAGAAGGACTCTTTTCCTTGATTTGCTGTCGTTCTCCGGTTTCCAGGTCGATTGTATAAATGTCATAAAAGTTTTTTGCCGTCCACATGCTTTGCGTGCCGTATGGTTTTGAAGTCGAAAGAAGTGCCAGTGATGCATTTCCTTCATCGGCTGTTTGCAGCGAGGGGAGTTTTTCGGTTGCCAGTTGGAAAAGACGTTTGGAACCGATATTATAAACCGCCGTATAAGACCGTTTCAAGTCGGATGTCTTGTTGAAAGACTGTTGCGTGTATTGTACCTTTTCGTCCCAACTCCATACTTGTACGTCTGGCCGGTTTTCGTCCAATACGGTCGTGTCTTTCTGTCGGGGCTCCGGGGCAGTGCCGAAAAACAGGTGATTAGAGTTTTCGGAGAAATGGAGAGTCCCGTTTTCACTGATTATCCACGATGTGGGGAAGGCTTTGTTTCCCCGTTCTGCGATCAGTTTACCAGGGGTATTGTCCTCTGCCAGATACAGGCTGCTCTGGGTTGAAGCGGAGTCTTTGTCGACACAGAACAAATAGGCGAGTTTGTTGCCGATTTCGTTGAATGCGATCTTTTTGAATACTCCTTTTCCCGCGGATATCCGGTTGTTCCCTTTCTCTGGAATATAGGTGTATAAAACAGAGTCGGATACGACATATAGTACATTCCCCTTTTTTGCAAATCCGAAATCGCTTACAGCTGGAAACGAATCTTTTTGCATTCCGTCAAGCGAACGGACGTAAAGAGTGGAGTCTTTTTTACTTCCGCGCTGATAAGCCAGCCAATCGACCGTTTCCGAGAGTTTGTATGTTTTGAGTGAATCTATTGTCTCCTCTCCGCCTGTCAGCCGGGAGATGACTAGGCTGTTCATCGGCATTTTATCTTTGTCGGTTTTCTTTAGTTTCTCGGCTTCTACCATTTCTAAAGAAGGAACTTTTGTAACCAGCAGATATTCGGATGAAGCACTGAACTGTGCTTTTGAAGCGGGCTTGAAAGTCGCTTTCTGTTCTCCTTTACTATTGTATAATTGAATGGAGGCATTTCCCCTCCAAGGCTCCATTTTACAGAAGACCCATTTGCCGTTATCGGAGATACGCTGTTCGGATATGTGTTCCCAGCCGACCATCTCTTCGAATGTCATCGCTCTCTTTTCCTGGGCTTGCACAGACAAACCGGAAGCCAATAATAAAAGGCTTATGAAGTGTTTGGAGTAATTCATCTATTTGTAAGATTTGTTTTTAGCATGCAATATTACTCTTTTTTATTAAATGGAAAAAGTATCTTGAGGCGGTAAATGTCAAGGAGTGTTTTTCGATTCGATATTTATAAATCTTTTACCAGCCGGAAACCATTGTTGAAATGTTTGCTGTTCGGGAAGATATAATAGCGGCAGGTCGGGCGGCAGATTGCACGTTCGTTAAACCAAGTGCCGCCACGGACAGCTACATATTCCTTGCCGTCTTTTATTTGAGTGTCGCTGCACCATTCCCATACATTACCACTCATATCGTGCAAACCTAATTCGTTAGGTTTTAATGTCCCTACCCGGTGCGGCTTGCCACTTGAGTTTCCGGCATACCAACCCAAGCTGTCCAGTTCCATACCGCCACTGTAAAGATGATTGCGATTCCCATAGTTGCCACCTCGTGCGGCGAATTCCCATTCTTCTTCGGTCGGCAGGCGTCCACCGGCCCATTTGCAATATTCCTGTGCACCGTACCAGGTGACATAGATTGCCGGATGAGCTTCGTAACCCGGCACTGGTTTTCCGTTTTGGATGCCCCAGTTGCAGGGGTAATATAAAGGCGGATCGTTTTTTTGCTTTTCAGGACTAAGTGTCGAGAGAAAGACGGCAAATTGGTAGTTCGTTATCTCATATCGGCTGATTAGGAAACTGTCTACTTTGACCTTGTGAGGCGGATTGTTGTCTTCTTTATAGGTAGATCCCATTTCGAAATATCCACCATTGACGGTTATCATTTCCGGTTCTTCGTTCAGCTTTAGCCATTTCTTGAATTGTAGGTCTTCCATTTTCTTCACTGCAGCCTCGTATTCGTTTGCTCGGATATCACTTGCCATGAATTTCTGAAGATAATGGATCGCAATGTCGTAGGCTTCCACATCTTTGAATGGGAGCAGGCGTTCGGACATGGATGCCAGTGCCATGTAGCCGTCCGTCCGTGTAGAGTCGAGTTGCACCGCTTGCACATAGAGTTTATAGGCTTCTTCCGCATAGTTGTGTATTTCTTTTTCTTTGCGGCTTGTCAGACGCAGCAGATCGTCCGCCTCCCGGATATAGCTGTCTGCATACGGATTGATCTGGTTGCTGATCATCCGGGTGAATTTGGTTTTCTTCATCTCGACTGGGATGAGGCGGTAAAGGGCTTTTAAGGAATCAGGCGAAAGATCTTTCATGACACGGGTCAGCAGGAACTGCCCGGCATACTGGTCCATGTGGTTCTGGATAAATTTTGAACGGATGGAGTCGCGTATGGCTGTGATTCTATCTCTTTCCACTTCTACGTCTAATTTGTAAGTGCCCGGGACGATATGACTGTTATACACTATGCCATCCGTTTTCCGGTTATGCAAGCGATTGACTATGTGGTTCAGACTGTCGATCTGTTGTGTAAACGACTGCGTCCGGTTCAGATAAGCTGCATATTGCATTTGGGTTTGAGCCCCTTCGAAATGCAAGCCGTTCGGAAAATCATGGATGCTTCCTTCGATAACGATCTTCCCTGTGTCTACCAATAGGTCGCAGTAAAAGAATTCATCTTTGATAGTCGTGCAAAACCAGAGATGCTGGGGAAGGTCGAACAGTTCGCCTTTCATCTGCAATTTACCGTCTTCGAGACGCATCGCATTTATAATCCGTTGCGTGCTGAATTGTTTCAGGAAGAATATGGTTCCGTCTTTCACATCCCGAATCCGGGCCTGTATGAGATAGGAATTATCAGCATGTGACAACAGGCTGATCCCTGAAAACAATAGAGCAAGCAACATCTTATACATAGTAACAGTTCTTATTTTTCCAATTCCTTTATGAGCATTTCCTTCATTTTTTCCGCTCCCATGAATCCGACTTGGAAATGGGTCGGTGTGCCGTCTTTGGCGATGATCATATAAGAAGGAACGCCTTGCACACCGAATTTATTGCAGATATATGTCCATTGTGCATCCGTCATCCGGTAATGTTCACCTTTAATATCCGGTATTATCTGTTCCCAAGTGCCTTTCGGGGAGTTTTCGCCTGCCAAGTAGAGGAAAACGATATCCTTTCCGGTGAAATCCTTCTTGACGGGTTCGGACGCTCTCATCGCGGCTTTGCACGGGCCGCACCAGGTCGCCCAGAAATCGACAAACACGACTTTGCCCTGGTAAGGCGTGGTGATGGCGTTGAATAGCTCCTCGGCTGGGATGTCGGCAATGTTCACGCGATTGACGGTGTAGCCGGATTTCTTTTTGTTTTCTTCGATTGTCTGTTTGAGCTTGTCGTTCATGTCAAGCAGGGCGGTACGGATGTTGGGAGCCGTTTGGTTAGCCAATTCCAACTCTTTTTCATCCAATGGTTTAAACTCTTTGATAGAGGCTGCAAGGCGGCGTCCGGCGAGCATATCGAATAGGATGCCCTTGTCTGTACCCATGATTTTAGCAATATCAGCAGTGTTGTCAGGCACTATCCCCTTTTCCGTAGCTTGTTTTTCCTCGCTGAAATTCGTGTAGCGAAGTGCGTCCAATAGGTAAGCGTACGAGTTGCTGTATAGCTCCAATGGGCTGTTCGAGATATATTGCGGAATAAAATCGTAATAGTCGAACGTCGGGATTGGCTTGACATAATCGGCAAGAACCGAGTCGCGTGGAATCTTATTTACACTCCGGTAGGCATATTCAATCATGGACGGTGACATCGCTTGTTGGACAAAGCTAAGTTTGAGGTCTTGGAGCAAGAGTGTACGGTAAGCTTCACTCAGCCCTGTTTGTCCGTCTAGTTTCGCCTTGGCCTCTTGATATCGCTTTAGCCAATAATCCTTAAACTCAGCCAAGTTCATGTCGGCAATATCGGACATCATTTTTATATATTCCTCCTGGCTTTGCGGCGAGAGGGAAATGGTGATAGCCGGACGGTTGTTCACCTCGTTGTTGAGGGCGGCAAATGCTCCTGTGAAGAAATATTTTTCACCCAAAGAGGGTTTATCCTTCTGTTTCTTGGATTGTTGACGGCAAATTTCTGGAAAATTGATTTCAACGGAGGTCATCTCGCCAGGTTTCAGATACACTCGGCAGTTGATGAAACCGGTAGCTAAATGAATCCAACTTGCGTGCAATAGGGGGATTTCTTGGGTGAATGTGCCGTCGGGCTGGATTTTGAAATGCAATTCATCCACTCCTCCGGTCAGTGTGTTGTAAGACCAGCTTGTGCCGACCAGGTTGAACTCCGGTTTGTAGTCGGCTATTTTCCCTTTCAACGTGGCGATGCCACTATTTAAGACGGGAGTTTCCAGTACCGGAGTTTCTGCCGGATTCTTTTTCCCAGCTAAGGAAGAGCTGGCTGGCGAACCGTCCAGGTGAATGTTCCATATCTTGAAAGCTCCTTCTTCGTCTCCTTCGATAAAGTCAACGGTTTTTATCTCTTTCGGCAATGGCGGAAATATCAGCCGGAAAGAGGCTTCTCCCGACTCAGGCATCCAGAATTTTTCACTTAGAGTAATACCGTCACCTGCCTTGATCGGATAGATTTTGCCGTCAGCTCGCAAGGTCGTTTCCTTTACGACCTGAATCCAGTATTTTGGGCGAAAGTAAGCGTCGATATAAAAGACCGTGGCGGTGTCGCTCAGTACGATTTTATCTATTTCCAGTGTCGTCGAGCTCCAAGCGTCAAAAGCCGGTTGTTCGACTACGCGTTCCTGTGCCTGCAATCCTGTACAGCAGAGAAGGGAGATAAGTAAGTAAAGTCCGTGTTTCATATTCATTTGAATTAGATTATTTGTCTTTTATAAATGTGTGAATATTTTCCGATAAGAATTTATACCCTTGTCCGGCTTCCAGGATGGTGCTTTCCGGTGAAATATAGATAAATGAAGGAAGTGTATGTATCCCGTACCGGGCGGCTAGGCCACTCATGCCCAGTCCGTCGGACAGTTGCAGCCAGTTATCTGCCGATTCTTTTACTTCTGTCTCTTTCCAAACCGGTTCGGAATCGACGGACAGACTGATAACGACAATCTTTTCTTTGTATTTTTCAGCAATTTCCTTTAGCAAGGGAAACGCATCGAGACAAGGTCCACAGTATCGGCTCCAGAAATCAAGAAGAATATATTTCCCCTTGTAGTCGGAAAGATGATGGATATTCCCTTCGATGTCTTTTAGTTCGGCATCGATAATCTTGTCTCCTTTTTGGATCGTCGAGGAGATAGAAAGCAAGGAGGTTATCTCTTTTCCCAACCGGGATTGTTTTTGTTCGTCTGTTAGCTTGCTGTAGACAGATACGACCAGTACTTTGTCTTTTAACTTTCCCGCCTGGCAACTCTTGGCGGCATCTCTCAGTTCTTCCAGGCCGGCATCGGTAATCGGGTATTCTAGCATGAGCAACAACTCTTTGTGTAGGATAATCTGGTCATGTATGCTGTTCACCGTCTGCCTGATCGAAGTAAATTCCTGTTTGGCGACCGAATCTTTTGCTCTGATCTTGGGGAGCAGTTTCATGCACTCTGCCGTTAAGTCGTGGATGCGTATGTTCTCTTCCCGTGTCGCCTCTCTGAAGCGGTTCAATTCGGCTTGCTCGGGAATCGGAATGTCGCTTTCCGCCAGCCAGTTCTGCACATAAGGGGCTTCTCCGGTGATTTTGATGTTCGCTCCGGGTTTCACCCATACGGTGTATCCTGTGTTGCTTAGGGATATGCACATTTTGGTTGCCCTGTCGGCTTCCCTGGTGAATTTGAATTTGCCGTTCACCATTTTCTCTTGATCTTCCGGTCGTACATCCATTCCGTTTCCTTTCATCTCCGCACAAAAAAATCTGACGGTATCCGGCATATTCCGTATATCTCCTTCGATCGTAACAGTCTTTTGGCCATAAGCGGAAGAAGCGCAGAAAAAGATTCCAAACAGCCATACAAGTGCCTTCATAAGCAATTCGATTTTATGATTAGTGCTGGCAATATACAAGTTTATTTTATTTGAAATCATATAGAATACGATGATTTCGTAATCTGTAACAT
>DXRF01000011.1 GCA_019411205.1 Parabacteroides sp.
GAAATGAACTCACCGCAATCCCAGAAACTGGCAGTGGGTTCCATAGTCATCAAATAGACGGTTGAAGCGATCGCAAAGACGATCCAGCCCAACACGTTGTTGATCAATTTATACTTTCCCATACTTTGTATAAAGTGTAATAATTAATTGTCTTAATTCTGTATCCTCACACGGACAGTCGGCCGCAAAGGTAAGCATTTACGTTTAATACCAACGCCCTGATATGCTATAAATTGTGTGGAAGAGATTAGAAATATATTAAAAGAATCCGTTGAATGACAGTCTGAAATCCGATAATTTGCCGACATTCGAATGGTGGCGAACTGACATTTGCGGACAGGATTCGTATTTTGTTGATAGATAATTTCTCCAGTATATACTTCCGATTGCATAGGCATGTGTTCTATGGACATACAGGGGCAAGTGTGTATAAGATGAAAACAAAAGAATATTTCGGATGATCTTTTGTCGGATCGCTTTATCACCGAAAACGACCCGCTGCAACAGTTGACTAACGAGGAGTGGAGAGAACTCATTTGATAAGAGTTGTCAAGATAGTATTTTGCTTGTCCGGATATGATATCATGTAAATATTAGTATCTTTGTGTTGAGGAATGAGAAAACTATTTTTCAGTTTGTATAAATAAGATATGAAAAAACTGTTACTGTTGTTGTGTTTTGTATTCATACATCAAGTAGTCTATCCAGTTTATTTTAAGCACCTTGGCATGAGTGACGGCTTATCGCAAGTCTCTGTGATGTCGATTTATCAAGATTGCTTGGGACGTATGTGGTTCGGTACACGTGAAGGTGTCAGTATCTATGATGGGGAACGGATGCGGGTGTATAAAGGCTGGGAGAATCTGGACCCGGAAAGTTCTATAAATGTTTTACTCGGACATGAATGCGATCATCTTACCGGAAACAAGCAAGGAGATGTTTTCTTTAGGACCTGTGATTCGTTGGTGAGATATGATATACGGGAAGAGAAATTTTGTGTCGTTGGCGGTTGTAAGGCGAAAACGGTTACCTCAGCAAATGGTGATATATGGACGGGATACGACGATATGGTTTGCCGGTATGATGAAAAAGGAGATAGTCTGCAACTTTATGCGAAGACAAACACCCCCGGTATATCCAGCCTACTGATTTCAGGGGAGAAGATTTGGATTGGGACTTATGAAGGCCTGTATGTGATTGAGGAGGATAAAAAAGTCCATTGTCTGATTGAAGGACCTGAGTTTTATCGCTTATTTGAAAGTTCTACGGGTGAGATATGGGCTGGTTGCCGTACCGGTGGCTTATATAGGATCACGCAGGACGAGCGGATCATCTGGTATTCGGAGAGTAATTCTGCACCTTTCCATATAGAAAACAGTCAAATACGGAGCTTTGCCGAAGATCGGTTTGGGAATATTTGGTTCGGTACTTTTATGGGGCTGCATAAATATAACCCTTACACGGATCAGTTTACGGTATATCAACAGGATCATTTGCCTGGTAGCCTGTCACATTCTTCTGTTTTTTCTGTTTATATAGATGCGCAGGAAACCATATGGGTAGGAACCTATTATGGAGGTGTGAACTATTTTAATGCGGAAAGGGAAATATTCGCCCATTATACGGATAACCCTTTGCGGAAGGAATGCCTGAATTATTCGTTTGTCGGGAATCTGGTGGAAGATAAAGAAGGGAACATTTGGATTTGTACTGAAGGGGGTGGATTGAACTTCATGGATCGTAAGACGCGAACCTTTAAATACTTTACTGCCGGTCATCATAATTCAGTATTACAGAATAACTTGAAATGCATTGCGTATGATGGGAAGCGAAACCGTCTGTATATCGGCACGCATCACGGAGGACTTACCCGCTACGATATAAAGACCGGTATTTTTCATAACTACCTGAATGATTACAAGGAGGGAGACATAAAGCCGGATGGTATCATCTTCCATACGATGATTCATAACGATAAGTTGTATGTAAGCGCGATGAATGGTACTTTTGTTATGGATCTCGATACAGATCAGTTCCTATGGTTATGCAGAAATGCTCAAAGCTTTACGATCGATAGTGAAGAGAATCTATGGATTTTGATCGGGACTTCTCTATACAAGATGGAGCTGGCCCATCCGGAAAATCAGAAACATTATGCTTTACCCCGCTATGGAATCCAGTTCGAACCTAAACGGATCATGACTACCCGAGCGGGAGATATCTATTTCGTGGTTTTGGGAGGTGGCCTGTATCGGTATGACAAACAGACCGATTCTTTTATCCATTATTCGCAAGAAAGCGGACATTTATTGAGCAATTATTGTTACAATGTAGCAGAGACCAATTCGGAAGAGTTGCTGGTGACCAGTGATAAAGGGGTTACTTTTCTGAATCCTTTCAGCGGGAATACCCGGTTTGCGACGCTGGGGGCGAACTTACCAATCACATCCATTGCGGATGGCTGTGGCATTCTGGTGTGCCGGAATAATGAACTCTTTGTCGGAGGGAATGACGGACTGACCTCTTTTTACCGGGAAGATCTCGATAAGACGGAAAAGAATTACTCCTTATATTTTTCAGAGTTGTATATTCATAATAAGAGAATCTATCCGGGAGCCGTCTCGGGAGGTATATTGGAGGAGGCTTTTCCTTTCAGTAAATCGATCCGGTTGAACTACAAGCAAAA
The DNA here is from genome assembly GCA_019411205.1 of Parabacteroides sp. GTDB lineage: Bacteria > Bacteroidota > Bacteroidia > Bacteroidales > Tannerellaceae > Parabacteroides. Next base: position 2,687 of record DXRF01000011.1, read on the forward strand.
CAATCTGATTATAAATTTTGCCACAACCAATTATATCGATATCCAAAAAAATAATGAATATCAATATCGATTGGTCGGTTTTGACGATGATTGGGTTTCTACCTCTTCTTCCAGTATTTATTATACAAACTTGGATCCCGGCAAATATACATTGCTGGTTCGTGAAAAGAATCTGTCCCGGCACTTGATGAATCATCGTGAAATATCTCTGGATATCCAGATCGCCCAACCCTGGTATAAAACGGGTTGGGCGTGGATACTGTATGTCCTGACTGTTTTTACAATCACTGTTCTGACTGTACGGATTCTAAATGCTCGGCGCAAACTGGCACTGTCCCTTAAAAAGGAACGAGAAGAGAAAGATCGTAACGAGGAGTTGAACCAGGCGAAACTACGTTTCTTTACCAATATTAGCCATGAATTTCGGACACCTCTAACGCTTATTATCAGTCAGATAGATATGCTTTTTCAAAGTTCATCCCTTCCTCCGACCTTGTATAATCGGATTATTAAGATCAGTAAAAATGCAAACCGGATGCGGAATATGATTTCTGAGTTGTTGGAATTCCGGAAGTTAGAGCAGAATTATGTCTCATTGCATGTTTGCGAACAAAATCTGATTCCATTTCTGAAAGATATTTATCTTTCCTATTGTGAGTTAGCAGTCCAACGATCCATTACATTTAATTTTCAGCATGCAGAGGAAAATCTATTATTATGGTTTGATTCCAATCAGTTGCAGAAGGTGTTTTACAATCTTTTGTCAAACGCTTTTAAATATACGAAGCCGGGAGGTACGGTAGAATTGCATGTATCTTCGGATGGAAATGAGGTTCGTATAAAAGTAATCGATACGGGTATAGGACTTTCGTCAGATGATGTATTGCATATTTTTGACCGTTTTTATCAGGCCGAAAACGGGAAACAGGTAGCGGGAGCTAATCCCGGTACAGGGCTTGGACTGGCTTTAAGTAAAAATATTATTCATCTTCATCATGGAGATATTGCAGTACAGAGCCAGGTCGGTTATGGAACGATATTTACGGTCACGTTATGGAAGGGAAAGATTCATTTTGAAAATGATAAGAATGCGATTCTTCTGGAAAGCCCGGAGGAGCCAATGATTAAAGGAAACTTTTTGCCGGATTCCATTTCTTCCGAAGAATATGAAGAAATGGATAAAGTTTTTCCCAGTTTAAAGGCTGGCTCCTATAAAGTTCTGATTGTAGAGGACAATGAAGAGCTGTTACAGATATTAAATACACTTTTTGCTCCTTTCTACCAGGTTATATTAGCCGGGAATGGGGAGGAAGGATTGAGGAAGGCGAATGAGGAAAAACCGGATTTGATTGTCAGCGATGTCATGATGCCCTTGATGAGTGGTATGGAGATGTGCATGAAAATTAAGAATAATATCGATTTGTGCCATATTCCGGTCGTTTTGCTTACAGCTCTCGATTCTGTCGAATATAATATAGAGGGACTTCAACAGGGAGCGGATGATTATATCAGCAAACCTTTTCATGCAAAAATATTGTTGATGCGCTGCAATAATCTGATTCGGAATCGTTTGTTGTTGAAGTCCCAGTTGACAAAACAGGTTGACTTTGATGTGCAGTTACTGGCTACGACTTCATTGGACCAACAACTTTTGAACCGGATTGTGGAGATCGTCGATCTGCGGATGGGAGAACCGGATTTTGATGTTAATGCTCTTGCCCGTGAGTTGAATATGGGGCGTAGTTCATTCTTTACAAAAGTCAAGAACTTGACCGGAATGACTCCCAGTGAATTGATACAAAACCAGCGCATCAATCGTGCGTCAATCTTGTTACGGGAACGGCCGGATTTGTTGGTGAATGAAATATCGGATCGGTTAGGATTTACCTCAACGGTATATTTCAGCCGATGCTTTAAAGCGAAATTCGGAATAGCGCCCGCCCAATTTAGGAAGAAAGAGCAGTAAAACTATATGGAATTGCTAATCGTTTATATTCAAATAGTTAAATCTTCTATTTGGACTGTGTGTATATAAAAAACGGACGCTTTGTATAGGTCTGTTTTTTTATGCCCGGCTACATTTGCCTCCAGAGTTTATCAAAATTTATTAATCTAAATCTACCTATTAATGATGAATGATTTAAACATTCCTTTTTTTAGGAAAACGATGTTTGCAGGAATGGCCACACTATTCTTGTCGACAGGAGTTACTCAGGCCAATCCGGTTAGTGCAGGGGAGGAAGTGACGGAAAAACACGCTGTGGCGTTATCTCAGCAAAAGAAAGTAACGATTACGGGAATTGTGAAGGATGCGCTTGGTCCGGTAGTTGGCGCCAACGTAGTGGAAAAAGGAACCACGAATGGGACTGTTACGGATATGGAAGGACGTTTTTCTTTGCAGGTGTCCTCGAATGCCGTACTGGTCGTTTCTTACATAGGTTATATAGACCAGGCGATTCCGGTGAACGGAAAAACCTCTTTCACAGTTCTGCTGAAAGAAGATTCACAAGCTTTGGATGAAGTGGTAGTTGTAGGATATGGTACACAAAAGAAGGTGAATATGACCGGTGCGGTCGCTTCTGTCGATATGAGTAAGATGGTCGACAGCCGTCCGATCACTTCACTCTCTGCCGGACTTGCCGGTATGGCTCCTGGTGTTTCCGTAACAGCCGGTAATGGCGGACGGCCCGGTAACGACGGGGCAACGATCCGTGTACGTGGGCAGGGTACGTTAAATGATTCCAATCCGTTGGTAATTATCGACGGAGTGGAAGCCAGTATGAATAATATCAATCCACAAGACGTAGAAAGCATTTCGGTGTTGAAGGATGCCGCTTCGTCTGCTATCTATGGTTCTCGTGCGGCAAATGGTGTCATTCTGATCACTACCCGCAGAGGAAAATCTGGTGAAGCGAAAATCTCTTATAACGGTTACGTCACGATGCAGAAAGTGGCAAACCACATCGATTTGGTTTCCAATTATGCTGATTATATGGAATTGTATAATGAAGGGCAGCTTAATAGCGACCTCCCCGCGATCTTCAGCCAAGAGAAAATCGACGAATGGCGGGCTGCTGGTGACAGTGATCCAGTCAAATATCCGAATTCTGACTGGCAGGACGCTCTATTTCAGACTGGATGGATGCAGAACCATACGATCAATATCAACGGAGGATCTGACAAAATTCACTATTATATATCCGGTAATTACATGAACAATCCCGGTATTATGGAAAATTCCGGGTATGAACGTTATAGTGCCCGTGTCAATTTGGACGCAGAAGTCAAAGATTGGTTTACCATAGGTGTCAATGCTTACGGGACACGTGGAAAAGAGGAGCTAGGGTTGTTGAAGACTGAATCGAATGATAATTTCTATACCTATATGCAAGCCACTACACCGGGTATCTGCTATCAGGCGCCTGATGGTCGGTATGGAGGTGTAAACAACTCAGAAGATGACCCGCAGAGTAGCTCCAACAATGTCCTGAAGATGTTGAACGACGTCAAAGGAAATCGCACGACCAATAACATCGTTTCTCGTTTTTATGCCCAATTGAGACCGCTTAAAGGCTTAACAATCGAAGGTTCTTATACGTATGCCTTTTCCGACCAGTTCCTGTATCAACAGCCGGTTTTTCATGATTTGTGGAACTTGTACGACAATACGTTGCAGATTGCCGGAACCGGAGTTTCGAAGGTTATCAACCGCAACAATAAGACTGTCCGCAACAATATGGACGGGTTGGTTAGATATGAAACTGAGATCGATCGGTTGAACATTCAAGCAACGGTCGGGGCTAGCCAGGAAGCCTATCGCAACAATTGGTTTGAGGCCTCCAAAGAAAAGTTGACTTCCTCTGAATTGACGGAATTGAATGCCGCCACTGCCAATGCTACGGCAACAGGAACTTATTCCAATTGGGCTATGCGTTCATTTTTTGGTCGTGTCAATTTGAACTGGGACGAAAAATATTTGTTGGAAGCCAATCTCCGTGCTGATGCCTCTTCTCGTTTTGCCAAAAAATATCGTTGGGGTTATTTCCCTTCATTCTCACTGGGCTGGCGTATGGAACAGGAAGCCTTCATGAAAGATATCTCGTGGCTTAATCAGTTGAAGCTTCGTGCCTCGTATGGTTCGTTGGGAAATAATGCCGTAGGCAACTATGACTATCAGTTATATTATCAGGCTTCTAATTATGTTTTAAACGACGCTTTGCAGATCGGTATGGCGCAACGCGCTCTTTCTAATGCGGCGTTGACTTGGGAAACTTCTTATGTCACTAACTTTGGTGTGGACTTTGCACTGTTCTCTAAATTGAGTGGAACCATCGATGCTTTTGTCAAAAACACCAAGGGGATTTTGATCGAATTGCCGGCTCCATTGGTACATGGTAATGCTACCATTCCTAAATCCAACGCGGCTGAAGTTCGCAACCGGGGTGTCGAATTGAGTTTGAACTGGAATGACAAAGTCGGTTCTGTCAATTATTTTGTCGGGGGGAACTTTTCATTCGTCAAGAATAAAGTGACGAAGTTCAAAGGTGACGAAATGTCTCTGAATGGAACCAATATGATTCTGGAGGGCGAACCGATCAATGTCCAGTATGTACTTTCGGTCGACCGGATTATCCAGACGGAAGAAGATATGGCAATAGTGGAAGCGATGGAAGCGAATAATCCGGATGCCTTCAAACAATATAAGAAACCGGAATATGGAGATTTCTTATATAAAGATATTGACGGAGACGGATGTATCACTGATAACGATAAGATCAAAGTCGGCAATGGAACCAACCCGACATTCACTTTCGGGTTTAATTTCGGTGCCAATTGGAAAGGCTGGGATTTCAGTTGTATTTTGCAAGGTGCTACCGGATTGAAAACCTATTGGGACGGATTAGATGGCGCCAGTTATTGGCCTCAAGTGCGCCGGGGTAACCAAATCAACAAGACTATTGCAGATGGACGTTGGTATCCGGGACGTACGGATGCCACTTATCCTCGCCTCCTGGACTATACCGACGGACGGAACCGGGTAGCAAGTGACTTTTGGGTACAGGACAAATCTTATTTGAGAGTAAAAAATGTCCAGTTGGGATATACGGTTCCGAAACATCTCTCGCAAAAACTCTTGATCGACAACTTCCGTTTATATGTCAGCATCGATAATGCTTTGACCTTTACGGGATATAAGGGACTGGATCCTGAGGTGTCTGGCACGAAATATCCGACTATGCGATTAACAACATTTGGTTTAAACCTTACATTTTAAATAGTTGAAGACATGAAAAAGATCATAATCTATTTGGCAACAATGCTTTTAGCTGCCATGACGTTCACCGGTTGCTATGATTTGGAAACCTATCCGGGAGACAAAGTCAACGAAGGAACATTTTACAAGACCGGCGATCACGCTCATCAAGGCTTGATGGGAATCTATGGTATGCTACGCCTAAACGAGGCATACGGTTACCAGTTCTGCTTCGACCATTTAGGAGATATCGCTTATGGATATAACTATTATATGATGTTTCTGGCTACCTATACCGATCGTGATGGAACGATACAAGCCCATTGGCAGACCTTCTATGATGGTATACATCGTGTCAACACTTTTATACGTTCAGTAAAAGGAATGAGAGGTATTATCACGGACGAACAGATTAATGAGTATGTGGCGGAAGCTAAATTCCTTCGTGCGATGTTCTACTTTTCCTTGACAGACCTTTTCGGTGGGGTCCCCTACTATGATGAGTCGACTAATGTCAACGAAGAGTTTATGAATTTGAAACAACCGAGAAGCAGCCTCGAAGAGGTACGTGCTCATATTTTAGAAGATTTGGACGAGGCGATCAAATACCTCCCTGTCGAACATGCTGCCAGCGAATATGGTCGTGCTACTAAAGGTGCTGCCTACGCTCTTCGTGGAAAAGTGCATCTTTACGACAAAGAGTGGCAGTCTGCCATCAACGATTTTGAAGAAATCGTCTATAACAAGTCCAATAATTATGGCTATGCTCTTGACGATGATTACGCTCGTGTTTTTAAACTCTATAACGGGGCTAAGAGCCCAGAAACGGTCTTCTCTATCCAGAACAAGAGTGGTGTCGGAACTGAGTATGGTATGCAGATACAGGCTTTGATGGGTTGTCGTGGCGCTTATGGGAGCTGCTGGAACAATACTGTTCCTTCCACACAATTGGTGGATATGTATGAGTTCAAAGATGGTCGCCCCTTCAATTGGGATGAGATTTTCCCCGGTTATAATGCTATGACCCCCGAACAGCGCAAGGAGCTCCTCAGTGTCGAGATGGATGGGTCTGGAACGATAGTAGGACTTCGTGAGGCGGATACAGCCAAGATACTGAGTGCCTATACCTGTCGTGATCCGCGCCTGATGGCCACCGTGATCGTTCCTTATTCACACTATATGGGGAATATTGGCCGAACAACCAACGTGGATTTGATCTTCGCTCTGGATCACAATCTGGCAGGAAATGCCAATGGCGGTACGATCCAGAATAATGCAGGTTGGGTATCTTATCTCTATCGGAAGTTCGTGACCGAAGGAGACCAGGGCGGTGCGATCAGTAACCGTTTGCATACACCGTTCGCTTTCCCCTTGATCCGCTTTGCCGACGTTCTCTTGATGCTTTCCGAGGCCTACAACGAAGCGGGGCAGTTAGACAAAGCCGTGACCGAATTCAACAAGGTGCGCGCACGTGTCGGCATGCCGGGATTGAACTCCGGTCCCGCATGGATGGTTGTTAGCAATAAAGAACAGATGGCTGAACGGATACGCAAGGAACGTGCTGTTGAGTTTGCCGGGGAAGGTCTTCGTTTCAGCGATTTGCGTCGTTGGGGATATGAGATTGCCCACAAAACGCTCAATAACGTGGATGCTGTCAATATCTATGGTGAGCCGATCTATACCCATTTGTTTACCGAACGTGATATGCTTTGGCCTATCCCTGGTGTGGAACGGGAACGGAATAAGGAGTTGACACAGAATCCGGGTTGGTAGCCTTGATTGATTAAGCAGTTGTGTTAAGTTTGATATAGTAATATGGAGACACAGAGTCGCGGAGCTCTGATTAGTATATAAGAAGGCTTTGTGAACACTGTGTCTCTTTTATTTGGATTATTGAAAGTCCCTCTAACTTATGTGTTTATGAGATTGATTAATTTTGTAGGTTTATTTTTCTTGTTGTTCTCCTTTGTGGTGGAGGGACGGAATCTCCCGGTCCGGCAACTCGGAAAAGAGTTGCGCCAGCATCCCAGGTTGCTTTTCAGCAAGCAAGAGGAACAGCGGGTTCGTGATTTATTTGGAACTGAACCTCTATTAGATAGCTTGCGCGCCAGCCTGATGAGGGAGGCTGAACGTTTGTTGTCGGTTCCTCCCCAGGAAGATCCTCGAAGAAAAATAAAAAACACGAAAGACATATTGCCTGTCAGCCGTGAACAGGTTTACCGGATGGTCAACCTGGCTCTGGCCTACCGATTGAGTGGAGACAGACGTTTTGCGGAGAAGGCGGAGAGAGAGTTGATTCATGTTTGCAATTTCTCGGACTGGGACCCTGTTCATTACTTGGATGTGGCGGAAATGACGACGGCTGTAGCCATTGGTTACGACTGGCTGTACGATGTATTGGCCCCTTCGACCAGACAGCTGGTTGTTTATTCGATTAAAACAAAGGCATTGGATCTTGTCGTTGAGGAATATAAAACCGGAAATGCGGATTCTTGGGCGAAACGTGAAACGAATTGGAATGTAGTATGCAATACCGGAATGGTATTGGGTGCTTTGGCCATTGAAGAGCATTATCCGGAATTGGCTAAACATATTATTGGTGAAGCGGTCAGGTATATCCCGAATTGCCTAAAGCATTTTGCACCGGACGGTGTTTGCTATGAGGGGCCCGCTTATTGGGGATATACGAACATGTACCTATCTCTTTTGTTGAAAGCGCTGAATGATAATCTAGGCGAGGACTTCGGGATTTCGGAAATGGTGGGAGTGGACAAAAGCGTCCTGTATTATATGCATAGTACAAGCCCTTCTGGCAAGATATTTAATTTTGCCAATTCCGGCAGTACGGCTCCTGCGGCAGAACCTATTTACTTTTATTTCAGTCGGGCTTTTAACCAACCGGAAGTAGCGGCATTTTATCGGGATATCTTGTCAAAGACGGTACAGAGCGGGAATTATTTCAGATTCTATTTTCTGTCCATTCCTTGGTACGATACGGCCTCTTCTCCTGCTGATGCCTTACCGAAATTGAAGGTGTACGAAGGTATCAATGATATTATCGTGTTCAACGGAAATCGGAATATTGCTAATAGCCTCTATCTGATTGCTAAAACTGGAGATCCGGATATGGCGCACCAGCAGCTGGATATCGGAACCTTTATTGTTGAGACGAACGGGATAAGGTGGACGGACGATTTGGGGAGCGATAACTATGGCCTGCCCGGGTTCTGGGATTACAAGCCGGACGGGCAACGCTGGACATATTTCAGGAACTCGAACTTCAGCCACAATACGCTATCGATTGACCATAGACTGCAAAACTCGGCCGGGACAGGCGAGATTGATCGACTGGATAACAAGGCTACCCAACCTTTTGTCACAATGGATATGAGCACGGCTTATGCCGGACAAAGTCGTTTTGTCTATCGGACATTCCGTATGCTCGACGATGTCCGTATACTGGTTACGGACAGCATAGGGTTACAGAACTCGTCTCAGTCGGTGCAATGGTCCGTAATAACTTCGGCAAACGTCGAATGCAAAGGAAATACTGCCGTTCTCAGGAAAGACGGTAAATCTTTTTCCTTGAAGATTGTTTCACCTGTCGATGCCTTTTTTACGGCAAGGGCGGCAAAAAGAGGAACGGAAGCAGAGAAGCCGATAGAGGGATATACGATTCTATCGGCATCGGTATCAGGTGAGCCTGTACAAGTGATTAAAGTTCTCCTATCGGGAGAATAGAAGAGTAGTTACATTAAAAATAAATAATAATAAATATGGTAAAAGTGAAGTATTTAATGGGCATGGCACTCAGTGTTGCGTTGATCTCCTGTGGGGGGACAGGGGACAGGTTTGTTGAAGAGAACGTAGAATTTGCCCGTAAACAGATAGGAAAAGAGATTGAACTGATCGAGGCGAGCGGCAAGTTTATGAATCCGACTACGCTGAACCCAGACGGTTCTGTTTATTATTGTAACTTGGCGGATTGGCGCAGTGGTTTTTTCCCGGGTTCGGTCTGGTATTTGTATGAGTTGACAGGAGATAAGAGCCTGTTGCCTCTTGCACAAAAATACACGGAAGCGGTGAAAGATGCCAAAAACATCAAGTGGAATCATGATGTCGGTTTTATGATCTATTGTAGTTTTGGGAACGGTTTGCGTCTGACGGGCGATCCAGAATATAAGGAGGTGATTGTTGAAGCCGCCCGTTCCTTATCTACTCGCTTCCGTCCGGTAGCAGGGATTATCCAGTCGTGGGACGTGGATAGAGGATGGATTTCGGAAAGGGGTTGGGAGTGCCCGGTGATCATCGATAATATGATGAACCTAGAACTGTTGTTTGCCGCTACACGGTTATCCGGCGACTCTGCTTTCTATAAGGTTGCCGTTTCGCATGTCGACCGCACTATGAAAGAACAATATCGTCCGGATGGCAGTTGCTATCATGTGGTGGATTACAGTATGAAAGACGGTTCCGTACGCAATCGCCATACGGCACAGGGATATGCGCACGAATCGGCGTGGAGTCGTGGACAAGCTTGGGGTATTTACGGTCTGACGCTGTGTTATCGAGAAACTGGAGACCGGAAATATCTCGATCAGGCATTAAAAGCGGTTCGTTTTATGTTCAATCATAAGAATACGCCTGAAGACCTTGTGTTCTATTGGGATATGGATGCCCCGAACATTCCTAACGATTACCGGGATGCTTCAGCTGCTGCTTGTATCGCCTCTGCTTTGTATGAGATCAGTACGATGGATGTACCTGAGCCGCAAACGTATAAGGCATACGCTGACCGGATTATGAAAAGTTTGGCTTCTCCAGCTTACCGGGCAGAGTTGGGCACGAACGGAAACTTCTTGTTGATGCATTGCGTCGGAAGCATTCCGCATAATGGAGAAATAGATGTCCCATTGAATTATGCTGACTATTACTTCCTGGAAGCTTTGAAGCGGAAACGAGACATTGAGCAAAAGGATTCCAAAGGTTGTTAATTGCATCTGCAAAACCGGTTCGCGCCACAGGTACAAGTTGGCCCGTATCCACCGTTCTGTATTTCGTCGCAGTATAGGTCGTACATCTTCATTTTGATTTGGTTGCTGATTCGGCGAAATTCACCGGCAATGGATTCGGGCGTGCCTTTTGCACGTGCCGGGTTGTAGAAACTGGTGTGTATAAAATTACGTACTTTTCCTGTGAAGACAGGGCAGTTTTCTTCCGTATCCCTGCTGACGGTGATTACATAGTCCCAGGGTTCATCTATATATTCTTCTACCGCTTCCGGCTTATGGTGGCTGATATCGATGCCGGAAGATGCCAGTGTCTGGATGGCGAGCGGGTGTATCTTTATGGCCGGACTGATTCCGGCGGAACAGACCATGAGTGATTGGTCGAATGATTGCAGCCAGGCTTGTGCCATCTGGCTAAGGCAGCTGTTGTCGGAGCAAAGAATCAATATTTTCATCGTTTTCTTTTTATCGTTACGGATGCAAAAATAATAAATGCCGAGCTTTGATGAGAATCTTTTACCTTTGCAGTAAATTGATTTTGTTTATCGCATGAAAGATATTGTTTATGTATGTTCGTTATTGTTAGCTCTGATATTTGTCTCTTGTGAAAAACAAGTAGCTTCTTTTCCTGATAATGAAGTTGCCGAAATCCTTTTGCAGGAAAATCCGGACAGTTTGGCCGTCTTGTTGGAGGAAAAGACTGATCCTACAACTTTGTCCGACAGTCTGAAAGCGGAATACGGTTGGTGGATCGCACGATTGCATTACCGGCAGGGACGCAGTATGATGAACGATTCGCTGATTCACCATACCCTGGATTATTTCCGGGAACATGCTTCTCCGCGTTTACCCTATGCGTATGTATTGGCCGGGATGCAGAAGAATTGGGCTGGGAATGTACCGGAAGAGGAAATACGGTATATGGAAGAAGGATGGAATATTGCGAGAAACAGGCGTGATACGGCATGGGCGATTGATGTTGGGACGATACTGGCACATGCCTATTTTGTGTCGAATGATGCCCGATCGGCAGTGAATGTTGATAATGAGATTCTGCGGTATACGGAAAAAGATCCTGGGAAAAGGTTGCATATATTGTATACTGCTGGTTGTTGTTACGCCCAGTTGGGGGAAACGGACTCCATGAATATTTGCTTGGAAGAGGCGATCCGACTTTCGCGTGAATTGGAAGACCGTAGCGAGCTTTATATTACTCGGAATTATATTGATGCCTTGAATTCGATCGGCCGTAGTGAAGAGGCAGCTCCCTTGCTGGAACAATTTTGCGAACGTTTTCCGGCGGCTACTTTTCAGGATTCGTTAGCGGTCGAGTTTGCCCATATCTGCCTTTGGTTGAATACCGGCCGGATGGATTCTGTGCGGTCGGCTTTGGAGCGGTTGAAACAGTACGAGAAGAAATCCGTAAGAGATGAATACCGGAATAAGTACCGGGTATCTTTTGTTTATATCAGCCAGTTGTTGCGTACGGCATATGACGTGAAGAGCGGACGTCCGGTTGATTTGGTCGGTATCTACGGGATCAGCGAGATGGTTGCGGACTGGGAAGCTAGCCAGATGGGCATCGAGCGGGAAAGGGCTTTGACCCAAAGCCGGCTGGAACGTAAGAATTTGTTGCTGAAGATAAAAGAAGAACAGGGGCGTCAGTTGATCCTGTATCTGTTATTGTCGACAGGGTTTGTCATCGCGGTACTGGTCTGGCTCTATCAGCGCAAGCTGTTGAAGAAAGAGCGCTATTTGCAACAGGTGAAGGAGCAGATACGGCTTCACCGGATTGCCTTGAACGAAAACGAGCAGTTGATCCGCCGGAACGAGGAGACGATACAAGACTTGTCCGTCCGTTTGGATGAACAGGAGGAGTTGGATGACCGGCTGCACGACCGTCAGTTGGAGCTTGACCGGATACAGAACGAAAATAAGGCGCTGCTGGACGAAAAACGGAGGCTGGAACAGGAACTCGGGCGTTTCATGCAGGCTGTCCCTGAAAAAGGTGTCGAGATGGAGGCATACGAGCGGGCGACGGAGCAAAGCCTGATTTTCATGTCCTGTGCCAAACGGCTGTCAGTTCTCTTGATCGGTCGGGATGAACGGTTACAACGTTTGCAGAGAGGAGAATTCAAGCATTTGGCCGATGTCGAATGGCCGTCTGTGTATGAGGCTTTGGACCAGTTGTTCGACGGTTATACGCAACGCTTGCGTCGGAACTATCCTTTGTTGACGGAAGAAGACATCCAGTGTTGTTGCCTGATAAAGTTGCAGCTCTCTACTTCCGCTATTGCCCGCCTGTATGGAATCGCGCCATCCTCGGTTACGAAACGCAAGCAACGGATTAAGGAGCGCATGAACCAAGCAAAACCTGGGCTGATCGGTAAGGACCAGTTGGTCGATGTCTATCTGTGGGGGTATTAGGAACCGAATTTGTCCACATCTGAATTTGCTGTTGAGTCAAATTGCTTTAAAACCAGTTGTTTATCTATATTTAATTGTACAGGTCCTTTCTTTTTATTGTCCATATGTCATGTGAGCCAGGAGCAGGTAAACACTCTACCTTTGTCTTGGATAATCACTTAAATTCTACGTTATATGAAAAGAATAGGCCTTTTGATCGTTTGCCTGGTTTTATCGTTTGGATTTGTATTCGCTCAAAAGATAAAAATTACGGGGAAAGTTTTGGACGGGAGTCTGGACAATGTTCCGTTCGAATTTGCAAATGTTGTTTTACAAACATCGGATTCTGTTTTTGTGACGGGAGCTTCCACTGATGCCAAAGGAGGATTCAAGCTGGACAATATACGGCAAGGAGATTATCGTCTGATCATTTCGGCTATCGGATATACGGATTTGGTTACGGATCTGGCTGGTTTGTCAGGGCCGGTTGACTTGGGTGAACTGATATTGGCTGAAGCCGCACAGCAGCTACGTGAAGTGACTGTGGCAGCTACCAATATTGTCAATCGGGCAGACCGTAAAATTGTATTCCCCAGCCAAAAGCAATTGGAGGCTTCCACAAATGGGATCAATCTGTTGCAGGCCTTGATGCTGCCTCGCATACAAATCAATCCGTTGTCGAAATCAGTCGGTATGGCGGGAGGCGGAACTGTACAGCTTTGCATGAATGGAGTAAAAGTCTCGGCAGAAGATATCAACGCTCTGCAACCGGCCGATATCCTTCGTATCGAATACCTCGAAGATCCGGGTTTGCGGTATGGAAATGCCGAAGCCGTACTGAACTACATCACCCGCCGGCATGAGACGGGCGGTTCTGTTAGTTTGGATATGATGAACTCTCCGCATGTCGTCTTTCACAACGATGCGGTTTCTGCCCGTCTGAACCATAAGAAGTCTGAATTCAGCGTGAACTATCATGCCAGTCCGCGTGACTTTTACGATTGCTGGCGTTCGAATAAGGAGACTTTTCATTCTGAGGACGGAACTTCTCTGAATCGTTATGAAAAGGGAAAGCCGGGACACTTTCAAGAGTTGAACCATGGAGGCTCCTTTACTTATAACTATCAGGAACCGGACAAGTACCAGTTGAATGCCAAATTGGGATACTGGGGATATATGCAGCCGCATACGGATTACAAGAGCGATTTGTACAATGTAGAATATCCGGACCATATGACGGATATGCAGGACTGTTCGGATCAGTCGACACACCGGCCATATTTGGATTTATACTACCAGCATCAGTTGAAAAACAAACAGTTTCTTGCGCTGAATTTAGTAGGTACCTATATTTATACGGACTCCAAACGCTCTTACAAGGAAAGTCTGGACGGGAATTTGTTAACCGATATCTTTTCAGGAGTCAGAGGTAATAAGTATTCCGTGATTGGGGAAGGTATTTATGAAAAGGGGTTTGAAAAAGGACGTTTAAGTGCTGGATTGAAACATACGCAAGCTTTTTCGGATAACACCTATGCAGGCAATCTGTCGTATAAAACGGATATGAAGCAGGCAGACACCTATTTGTATTCAGAGTTTCAAGGCAAATGGAACAAGTTGAATTATACGGTAGGGATCGGAGTGAGCCGCTCCTGGTTGAAGCAGGAAGGAGAAGAGGGGTACCAGACCTATACATTCCGTCCCCGTTTCTCGCTCCGTTATGCTTTTACGGACCATTTTTATGTCCGGTTAAATGGAGACTTGGTAAATAATCCGCCGGCATTGTCCGAATTGAGCGCAGTGGAACAGATGATTGATTCCATGCAGATACAACGGGGAAATCCGGTATTGAGTCCTTACAACCGCTTCCAGTCCAATCTGTATATGGAGTATCGAAAAGGAAAGGTTTCTGTCGGTTTCTCCTCACTCTATCAGACAAATCCGAATGCTATTATGGAATCGACATTTATCGAGGACGGTATGTTTGTGCATACGTATGAAAACCAGGACGGATTCCGGTTCTTCAACAGCGAATTGAATGTACGGGCCGGTATGCTGTGGAATATCCTGCAATTCTCCTTAAGTGGCGGTATAAATCGCTTCTGGAGCGATGGAAAGGATTATAGCCATACCTATACAAACTGGTATTACCGGGCGGAAGTGATGGCACAGTATAAGCATCTGACCGCTTCTTTTTCGATATATAACCGCCGGAACCGTTTTTGGGGCGAGAGCATGTCGAGCGGGGAAAATCTGCATATGTTGTCCGTTATGTACAAACATAAGCAAATCGCTGTCGGTATGGGAATGGTCAACCCGTTTACCGACAATTACAAGCGGGTTAATGAAACTTGGAATAAATATGTGTCGTCTTTTAAAGAGACGTATATCAACGAGAGTTCCCGTGCTTTCTTCCTTACCTTCGCCTGGAATTTCCAGTTTGGACGGAACTATCAGAGCGGCGGAAAGAAAATCTGGAATCAAGATACGGATACTGGTGTGATGAATACTTCCAAATAATGAATTTTTGTAGGCCTTGTCTTGTTCTTTTTATTATTTCGGCAATATTTCGTATATTTACAGCCTATTATGGCTTATGAGCAATTACCGCAGAGCCCGGGATGATGCAAAAGATTTGGATAGAGATATATGAAATCAGAAGATATTACTGAACAGGACGAAAACGGAAAAATAAGAGATACGGAAGGACAACTGGCTGATGATGAAAACAGGGATGAGACTGTCGAAACAGAAGTAAGTCAGGAGACACATTCGGAATATAAGATACCGGGCAAATCGGAAAGCCGGGTATCTTATCATTTGTCGGGTATGTATCAGGATTGGTTCCTCGATTATGCCTCCTATGTGATTTTGGAGCGTGCCGTTCCGCATATCAATGACGGACTGAAACCCGTACAACGTCGAATCCTGCACTCCATGAAGCGGTTGGACGACGGACGCTACAACAAGGTGGCGAACATTGTCGGACATACGATGCAATTCCATCCGCACGGCGATGCTTCCATCGGTGATGCACTGGTACAGCTCGGGCAGAAAGACCTATTGATCGACTGCCAGGGAAACTGGGGTAATATCCTCACCGGTGACGGTGCTGCGGCTCCGCGTTATATAGAGGCACGCCTCTCCAAGTTTGCATTGGAAACGGTCTTCAACCCGAAAACGACTCTCTGGCAACTTTCTTACGACGGACGGAACAAGGAGCCGGTGACGCTTCCCGTTAAGTTCCCTTTGTTGCTGGCACAGGGTGTGGAAGGTATTGCCGTAGGGCTTTCTTCCAAGATATTGCCGCATAATTTCAACGAACTTTTGGATGCGTCCATCGCTTATTTGCGAGGGGAAGAGTTTACCCTGTATCCTGATTTTCAGACTGGCGGGTATATCGACGTCTCGAAATACAACGACGGCGAACGGGGCGGTTCCGTAAAGGTACGTGCCAAGATTACGAAGCTGGACAACAAGACGCTTGTCATCAGCGAGATCCCATACGGAAAGACAACCTCTACTTTGATTGAATCGATCCTGAAAGCAAACGATAAGGGAAAGATCAAGATCAAGAAAGTGGATGATAATACGGCTCGTAATGTGGAGATCCTTGTGCATTTGGCTCCGGGTGTCTCTTCCGATAAGACGATCGATGCGTTGTATGCTTTTACGGATTGCGAGATCAGCATTTCACCGAACTGTTGTGTCATTATGGACAACAAGCCGCACTTCCTGACGGTGAGTGATGTGTTGAAACATTCGACAGACGACACGTTGCACCTGCTCCGTACCGAACTGGAGATACAGAAAGGGGAACTGGAAGAATCGCTTTTCTTTGCCTCCTTGGAAAAGATATTCATCGAAGAACGCATCTACAAGGACAAGGAGTTTGAAGAGGCGAAGGATATGGACGGGGCGATCGCACATATCGACAAACGCCTTGACCCGTTCAAATCGCATTTCATCCGCGAAGTGACCCGCGAAGATATCCTGAAACTGATGGAGATCAAGATGGGACGTATCCTCAAATTCAATACGGACAAATGTAATGCGACCATTGCCCAGTATAAGGAAGATATAGCCAAGATTGACGATCATCTGGCGCATATCGTCGATTATACGGTCGACTGGTTCATGATGCTGAAAGAGAAATACGGCAAGAACTATCCACGTATGACTGAGGTGCGTAACTTCGACACGATCGAGGCGACCAAAGTGGTTGAGGCGAACGAGAAACTGTATATCAACCGTGCCGAAGGATTTATAGGGACAGGCTTGAAAAAAGACGAATTTGTCTGCAACTGTTCCGATATCGACGATATTATTCTTTTCTACCGCAACGGCACATACAAGGTTGTGAAAGTGAGTGAGAAGATGTTCGTCGGAAGGGATATCCTTTACCTGAATGTCTTCAAGCGGAATGATAACCGCACGATTTATAATGTGATCTACCGGGATGGAAAGGTGGGGTATAATTATATCAAGCGTTTTGCCGTAACAGGTGTAACGCGTGATAAGGAATATGACATTACCAAGGGAACGGAAGGTTCGCGCATCCTTTATTTCA
Organism: Parabacteroides sp.; assembly: GCA_019411205.1. Classification (GTDB taxonomy): domain Bacteria; phylum Bacteroidota; class Bacteroidia; order Bacteroidales; family Tannerellaceae; genus Parabacteroides. The sequence continues at coordinate 19,926 of DXRF01000011.1, forward strand.
GCGCTAATGCCAATGGTGAAGCCGAGACGGTGAAGGTGATCCTGAAGCCGAAACCCCGTCAGAAGTTGTTGGTGTTCGAGAAGGATTTCAGTACGATCGCGATCAAAGGGCGCGGTTCGATGGGGAATATCCTGACAAAAGCGGATGTACACAAGATCAGTTTGAAGCAGAAAGGGAGTTCGACGCTGGGAGGCCGTATGGTTTGGTTTGACCGTGATGTGTTACGCCTGAACTACGACGGGCGTGGAGAAGAGTTGGGCGAATTCCAGAGTGACGACTTGATCTTGGTGATCCTTCAGAACGGTGATTTCTATACGACCAATTTCGATCTGAGCAATCATTACGAACCTGATATATTGAATATCGAGAAGTTTGACGCGAATAAGGTTTGGACGGCTGCCCTTTACGATGCCGACCAGAAGTATTACTACTTGAAACGTTTTCAGTTGGAAGCCGGAAGCCGGAAGCAGAATTTTCTCGGCGAGAACCCGAAAAGTCGCCTGATGTTGCTTACCGACGAAACCTATCCGCGGATCGAGGCTGTATTCGGCGGACATGATGCTTTCCGTGAACCGCTGGTATTGGATGCGGAAGAATTTATCGCAGTGAAAGGATTCAAGGCGAAAGGAAAACGTATTTCGACTTTTGATATAGAGACGATCAATGAACTCGACCCTGTCCGTTTTGCTCCGGCAGTACAGCCGCAGGAGGGGAATGACGACGGTGGAGAGGAGGCGGATTCCCTTGCGGGAGGGGGAATCTCTTCGCAAGGGAGCAACTCGGATATTATTGACGAGATTACTGGGCAAATGAAACTTTTTTGAATGAAGAATGAATAATTAATGAATGATTTAGGTGGCAACTGTTAAATGTCAACTATTAATTGTCAATTGTCAATTATCAATTGTCAATTACCTCTGTCTTGTCTTCCTTTGCCTTTCTTTTCCGGCAATCGCTCAGACAGAGGACATGCCCCGCTCGATTAACGAGAGCACGATGGTCGGGATCGGTGGTTATAATCTGCGGGACACCTATCTTTCGCCCAGTACGGACATCAATTATACGGGTTGGGTGGCACGGGTCCTCAATGAACGGATGAAGATCGTGCGGTTGGCAGACTATAATGTGTCCCGCCAGCAATTGATTAATGTGGAGTTTGGTTCGACCCGAAATGGCGCGGAGACAGCAAATGAATATGCCGGATTTGTGGACTACAGCTTGGGTTATCATTACCGTTTTCCGCAAGTGCTGTCCGGATTAAAGGTCTTGACCGGGGCATCCGCACGTCTTTCGGGTGGTTTTATCTATAATACGCGTAACAGTAACAATCCGGTTTCCGGCAAGGCGGATTTCGACTTGAATCTGTCAGCCATGGCGATCTATCATTTCAAGATCAAGGATTTTCCGCTCACGCTCCGTTATCAGGCAGAGATACCGTTTGCCGGTGTGCTCTTCTCAGTGCATAAGGGCGAACCCTATTATTTCCTGACGCAAGGCAGTGCGGACGGGGTTGTGCGATTCAGTTCGTTCCATAATAAGTTTGCGATGAAGAATTATTTCACGCTCGACATTCCGGTATCGAGTTTTACGGTCCGTGTCGGTTACCTGAACAGTATGTATCGGACAGATGTGAACAGCATCAAGACGCATGTCCTTTCCAATTCGTTTATGATAGGGCTTGTGAAAGAGTTTGTTTCTTTCGGAGGCAAACGGTTGAAGAGCGAGCGATATCGGTACAAAAGCGCATACTATTAAAGATTTATGATTTATGAAGCCTTTCCTCTTTTCCCTTTGTATTCTATTTTTTATCGGTTGCGAGAAAGCGACAAAATATAACTCGTCTCCCCGTGATAATTTCGAGGCGCTTTGGCGTATCATGGACGAGAATTACTGCTTCTTTGCCTTCAAGGATGTGGACTGGGACGATGTGTACGACCGCTATAATTTGCTTGTTAAAGACACGATGAACCAGTACGAATTGTTTGATATCCTCGGAAAAATGCTTGCCGAGGTGAAAGACGGACATACCAATCTGATCTCTTCTTTCGATATGTCCCGTTACTGGGCCTGGTATGAAGATTATCCGGCTAACTTCTATAAAGAAATACAGGACAATTATCTCGGTACAGACTACAAGATTGCCGGGGGAATGAAGTATAAGCGTCTGGCGGACGATCAGATAGGATATGTCTATTACGGTAGTTTTTCAAGTGGCGTGGGTGAAAACAACCTCGATTATATGTTTGCGCATTTCAAGGAATGCAAAGGATTGATATTCGATGTGCGCGACAATGGGGGTGGTTCCATGCTCTATTCCGACCGCATCGCCTCACGTTTCCTTGAGGAAAGGATTCTGACGGGTTACACGCAATATAAGAAAGGAAACGGGCATAACGATTTTACCCAGCCCAATCCGGTCTATCTTTCTCCGTCTGACCGTACTCGTTGGTTGCGCCCGGTCATTGTCTTGACCAACCGGCATTCCTACAGCGCTACGAACGATTTCGTCAATGTGATGCGTCTCCTTCCGCAAGTTACGGTCATGGGTGACCGTACGGGAGGTGGCAGCGGCCTGCCTTTCAGTTCGGAATTGCCGAATGGGTGGAGTGTCCGTTTCTCGGCTTGTCCGGTCCTGGATGTGAACAAACAGCACACGGAGTTCGGAATCGATCCCGATACCGCAGTAGCCATTACAGGCGAAGATATTATGAAGGGACGGGATACGATCATAGAGGCGGCGATAGGGTTGTTGCTGGCAAAGAGGGATTCGGCCATCTCATACGAAGGGTTCCACGATTAAATACTGATAAAATCTGTTCCCGATCATATCGAAAACAAATTACTTAGACTGGCATAAAAACGAAAATTCATTTAAATCCATATGGCAACATTTGCATATTAACAGAATTTGTTTACCTTTGCAAACGCAATGCGGCTGTGGTGTAATTGGTAGCCACGTCAGACTTAGGATCTGATGCTTCACGGCGTGGGGGTTCGAGTCCCTTCAGCCGCACAAAAGAGTTTGTTCGATTGAGAGCAAGCTCTTTTTTTATTTGTCGGATGTTCCTATCTTTGTGTCCTTGTCAAAATAATGAATAAGATGAAATATACCGGAATATATATCCTGTTGACGGTGCTGTTGCTACTTGCCGCATGTACCGGAAAGCTGACGGAAGGAAAGGTGGTGACGGTGACGATAGAGCCGCAACGTTTCTTTGCTGAAAGGATTGCAGGAGATAAGTTTGCTGTCCATTGTGTAGTTCCATCCGGGCAGAGTCCGGAAACGTATGATCCTACTCCGAAGCAAATGGTGCAGATCGGACAGAGTGAAGCGTATTTGCAAATCGGTTATATTGGCTTCGAACAGGTATGGATGCAGAAGATTCGCGAGAATAATCCTGATTTGAAGATATTCGATGTCTCGAAGGGCATGCAGTTTGTAAAAGAAACGGAAGAAGGGGAACACCGGCACGAGGGGCATGAAGCGGATGACGGACATCATCATCACCATGCGGGTGGTATCGATCCGCATATATGGAGTTCCATCGAAGGGGCAAGGGTCGTTGCCTGGAATACACTGAACGCTTTTATCGAGCTGGATAAGGAGAATACGGAGTATTATTGGAAAAATTATAACGATTTACTGGCGGAGATCGATAAGACAGAGGCCGAGATCAAACGTTTGCTCGATCCGCTGAACGACCGTACTTTTATCATCTATCATCCAGCATTGACTTATTTTGCAGCTGAATTCGAACTCGTCCAGCTTTGTATCGAAATGGATGGGAAAGAACCTTCACCTGCCCAGTTGAAACAATTGGTGATGACGGCAAAGGAAAACCATGCGAAAGTTGTTTTTATCCAGCAGGAGTTCGATCAGAAAAATGCCGAACTGATTGCGAAGGAAACAGGTTGCCGGCTCGTGAAAATCAACCCGCTGGATTATCATTGGAATACGGAACTGATTCATATAGCGAAAGCATTGGCTGATGGAGAAACTGATTGACATAGACCATGTGACGGCTGCCTACGGCAATAAAACCGTATTGCGGGATATTTCCTTGACGATCTGGAAAGATGATTTCCTGGGGATTATCGGACCGAACGGGGGAGGGAAGACGACCTTGCTGAAGGTTATACTCGGCTTGTTGCCGCCTGTCTCTGGCGTGATCCGCTTTTATGAAGACGGACGGTCTGTCCCTTCTCTACGGATTGGTTATCTTCCTCAGTTGAACAATATAGATAAGAAGTTTCCGATCTCCGTACGCGAAGTGGTAACTTCGGGGTTGGCTTCGGAAAAGCCGCTTTTCCGTTCCTACAGTGCAAGCCAGAAACAGCGCGTGGAGGAGGTGCTTGGAAAAATGGGACTGGAAGATTTGGCGAACCGGGCAATCGGCGAACTGTCCGGCGGACAGTTGCAACGTGTGTTGTTGGGGCGTTCTATCGTTTCCCGTCCGCAAGTGCTGATCTTAGACGAACCGAATTCGTATGTGGACAAGCGGTTCGAGTCTCATTTCTATAAGCTCTTGGACGAGATTAACAAAGAAAGTGCGGTCATCCTGGTTTCACACGATATCGGGACTGTATTGGCGATGGTGAAAAACATCGCTTGTGTAAACGAAACATTACATTACCATCCCGGAGCGGATGTATCCGAAGAGTGGTTGGGCGAGAAATATGCTTGCCCGATAGAGCTGATCGGACATGGCGATTTGCCGCACCGGGTTTTGAAAAAACACGAACATGAGTAATCTTTGTTTGATAGGCCTACCGGAAGTCGGATATATTGCTGGTATCGCTGTTCTTATTTTCGGCATTACTGCGGTGAGGCAAAATCCTTTCATCAGTCGCGGGCAGAAGATTCTTTGGATACTGACTATTGTCGTATTGAATTGGATCGGTCTGTTGCTGTATTACTATACCTATTACATTAAGAAGAATTGACAATTGATAATTGACAATTATGAAAAAGATATTGATTACAGGGGCCAGTGGCTTTATTGGCGGTTTCCTGGTGAAGGAGGCGCTTGACCGGGGATATGAAACCTGGGCAGGTGTCCGTTCGACAAGTAGCCGCGCTAATTTGCAGGATGAACGGATTCGTTTTATCGACTTGAAATATTCCGACCGTGAGTCGTTGACCGCTCAGTTGGCTGATTTTGTCCGTGAGCATGGTCCTTGGGATTATGTGATCCATAATGCCGGACTGACGAAGACGCTTGATAAAAGAAACTTTTATCGTATCAATGCCCGGAATACGGCCAACTTGATCGAGGCACTTGCCGCATCGGGTTGCAAGCCTGAGAAATTTCTTTTGATGAGCAGCTTGAGCAGCTACGGGCGTGGAGACGAGAAAACATTCCGCCCTATCTCTCTGGATGATCCTCAATTGCCCGATACAGACTATGGAAAGAGCAAGCTGGAAGCAGAGAATTATTTGCGTCACCAGTCTTATTTTTCGTATGTGATCCTGCGTCCGACAGGGGTGTATGGACCGGGCGAGAAAGATTACTTCATGGAGATTAAAAGTATAAAGTCCGGTTTTGATTTTGCTGTCGGCTTTACACCTCAGCGTATTACTTTTATATATGTAAAGGATTTGGCTACCGTTGCTTTCCTTGCTTTGGAGAATGAGGCTGTCCGGAACCGCCATTATTTTGTAGCGGACGGTGATGTCTATACGGATGAATCGTTCGCCCGGATGATACAGGAAATCCTGCGGAAGAAACATGTCCTGCATGCCCGTATTCCAATGGGACTGGTGCATATAGCCTGCCAGGGGTCCGAATGGATAGGCAAGCTGCTGAAGAAGAGTATGACATTGAATACGGATAAATATATAATCCTGAAACAGCGTAACTGGATTTGTGATGTTACACCGCTTCAGGATGAATTGGGTTTCGTTCCGGCTTACCCGTTACGCCGTGGTCTGGAAGAAAGCATAGAATGGTATAGGAAAGAAGGCTGGCTGTAGGCCAGCTTTTCTTTTGCCGATTCGTATTTTATTTTACTTCTTCAACAGTTCCTTTGCCGATGACTTTCTGTTGTACGGCTGTCGGGCCTTTATAGCGGATATTTCCTTTACCTACGATTGTTGCTTTCAGGTTGTTGGTCGGATGGATCTGGGCGGAACCTTTGCCTGTGATTTTACAGTTCACTTCGGGCACTGCCACCCCGAAAGCCATGATTTCACCGTCGGTCGTAATGGTGTAGTCTGCTTCTTCGGCGTTTCCAGTTTTTAGGTTGATCGTGCCGGAACCGTTAATGCTGCATTCCAACTTGTCGGTTTTGAGTTCATTCACGACCATATTGGCGCTACCGGACACGTTCAGGTCGAGCTTGCCGACTTCGACTTTCTGCTTCAGCTGGACGAGGCAGTTGGAGTTGGCGTTGATTTTCAACTCGTCACCTTTCAATGGGCTGTTGGCCATGAAGTTGGCGTTGCCGGAGGCTTTTACTTCCTTCAACCATTTGGAGTTGGTCTTGACAATGAATTTGGTGAAATGGTCGACTTTGGCACCTTTAAATCCAACGGTCAGGACACGGTCTTGGATATCGATGTTTACGTATGGGTGCAGGTTTTCATCTACGGTTATTTCGATATGCGGAGTAGATTCCGATTGTTCGTAGTTGAAGTCGATCACCCCGTCGAACTTGATGGCATTGAAGTCGTCGATCGTTATTTTCTTAGTCGAGAGCTTTCCGTTTCCTTTCACATGGTCTGCTGCCTGGGCAGAGAAAAACATCCCTATCAGGAAAGCAATCATTAGTAAACCTTTTGTTTTCATGTCTGTCTTCTTTATGTTACACTTAGGAATGCGTTTGCCGCACTTTGGTTACAAATGTAGGATGAATTTTATAGAAATACTAATTCTTTTTGATCGAACCTCCGCCTATGACGCTTTTACTTAGCTCCGGATCGCCTTCATATCGTATGTGACCGCCGCCGGCTATACTGGCATCCAGCTGTTCGGATGCATGTACTTTGATGTCTCCGCCACCGGCTACGCTGCACTCCGCTTTCCGAAGGATGCATCCGAAAGCACTGATATCCCCGCCTCCGGCTACACTCAGATCTCCTCTTTCGGCTTCTCCTTTGAGCTGGATGGAGCCACTGCCAGCCACGCTGCAATCCAGGTTGTTTACTTTCAGTTGGGTTGCGTTGATGTCGCCTGACCCTGCCACGCTAAAGTTGATTTTGCGTGCTTCCAGCTGCTTGTCGAAGTTTATTGTGCTGCTTCCGGCAATACTGATATCCAGTTTGTCAGTTTTAAGAGGGCTTTTGGCGATAAACTCTCCGCCTCCTACTGCACTTATCTCTTTCAGTTCACGGGAGCTGGTCTTTATCTCGCATACGGTCGGTTGGAGATTGAGCCCGTAAGAATTTCCGTTAAAATATTTTTTTTCATCTTTAGGCTGTATGATCAATGTCTTACCCTTTACCTTTATGTCGAGGTGGGACAGTATGTTCTCGTCTATTGTTATCTTAAAAAAGGGGGATGCATTGGATTGTTCATATTCGATGTTCACTTTTCCCACATATGAGATTTCATCATAATCGGATATGGAAATTTCTTTCGTGATGATGTTCCCGTCTCCTTTTATTGTATTCTGGGCAAATCCGTTAGTTGTCAGCAACCAGATACAAACCATAAAGAAAAATGCTTTTGTTTTCATGTCTTTTTATATTTTCGTTTGTTTTCTTTTATAGACGAGCGAGGATATATTACAGTTGCATATTTCCTTTACTTTTTTAGGAATTAGATTTTCTTATATGCTTTACAACACAAATTAGCATTTTAACTATTGACAAATTGGGAAAAGCCCGTATCTTTGCATCGTGGTTTTTTCATAATAGTATTAGATTTAAGGTTAACAAA
>DXRF01000110.1 GCA_019411205.1 Parabacteroides sp.
GATATGAGACGGGTGACTGGATGCCGGCAATTGTTCCGGGCACAGTGCTTAATTCTCTTGTATATAACAAAGTATATCCCGAACCTTATTATGGATTGAATAATAAACTAACGAGCAATATCATTCCAGACTTGTCTGTTGTCGGACGTGATTTTTATACTTATTGGTTCCGTACCGATTTTGTTGTTCCTTCTGATTATAAGGGGAAAGTTGTTTGGTTGCAGTTGGACGGGATCAATTATCGGGCGGAAGTCTGGGTAAACGGTCATTTACTGAGTAATATTTCTGGTATGTTTATCCAGGATTATGTGGATATAACAGAGTTTGCCCGCGTTGGCGAAACGAATGCTTTAGCTGTGAAAGTTTATCCGATCGATATGCCTGGAACTGTCAAACAAAAACAGTGGGGAGCTGTGGGAGAATTTCATAACGGTGGTGACGGGAATATCGGATTGAACACGACGATGCTGATGTCTGTTGGTTGGGACTTTACTTTCTTGGACGGCATACGTGACCGAAATACTGGTATTTGGAAAAGTATATCGTTGTATGCTACTGACAAAGCGGTGATCCGTAATCCGTTTATTCGTTCCGAGCTAGCCAAGCCGGGATATGATAAAGCAGAGGAGACTGTCTCTGTCGAGGTAACCAATCCGACGACAGGTTCGGTCAAATGTGTTGTAGCTGGTGAGATTACAGGTGAAAATATTCGTTTTTCAAAAGAGATAAGCCTTTTCCGTGGAGAAACTCGTGAAATAGTCTTTACGCCTGAAGAATTTCCGCAGTTGAAAATTGATAATCCTCGGTTGTGGTGGCCGTTGTTTAAAGGTAAACCGGAATTGTATGAATTGAAGATGACAGTTTCTGTTAAAGGGCAAGTTTCGGATTCGTTGAAGACTCGTTTTGGTATTCGCGAAATTACATCGGATCAGAATACACCAGACAAATCCCGTCAGTTTTATGTCAATGGCAAGAAGATCTTTATCCGGGGGACGAACTGGATACCGGAAGGAATGTTGCGGCATTCGGATGAACGTACTTATGCAGAATTGCGCTATACCAAACAATCCGGCGTTAATTTGGTGCGTATGTGGGGAGGCGGTATTGCAGAATCCGACTACTTCTTCCAATTGTGTGACGAAATGGGACTGTTGGTCTGGCAGGAATTTTGGTTGACAGGCGATACGAAACATCCACATGACCAGGCCCTTTATTTGGCAAATGTGGAATCGACGGTAAAACGTTTACGGAATCATCCTTCCCTGGCTTATTATGTTTCTTCTAATGAAAGTACGGAAGTGGTGGGTGCAAAAGATCTGATTATGAAATTGGATGGAACACGCGGTTATCAGATGCAATCGGAATGTGATGGTGTGCATGATGGCAGTCCCTACAAGCAAGTGAATCCGATGCAGCATTATGAGAATACGGCCTCGCCACGTGGAAGCCGTGTGGATGGTTTTAACCCGGAGTATGGAGCGCCAACGTTGCCGACCCTTGAAACTTTACGGGAGGTGATGGATGAAAAGGATTTATGGCCGATCAACAAAGAGGTCTGGGATTATCATGATGGGGGAGGCTTCCATTTAATGTCTACTATGTATAAAGATCTTGTCAATAATTACGGAACCTCGCAGTCGATAGAAGAGTTTGCTAAAAAAGGCCAGTTGGTAGGAGCAATGAATTCAAAGACAATTTGGGAGGTTTGGAATTATAATAAGCTGGACTATGGGGATCGCTATTGTTCAGGGTTATTATTCTGGTATCATAATTGTCCGGTACGCCAGGTATGTGCCCGTATGTGGGATTGGTCGTTGGAACCGACGGCTTCACTATATCATACTCAGAATGCATTGGAGCCTTTACATGCGCAGTTTGATTATTTGAAGAATACGGTTTCGGTATGTAATGATTATTATCGGTCTTTTAAAAATTACAAGGTCAAGGCTGATGTGTATGATTTGAATAGCAAGAAGGTCTTTTCTTACTCTCAACGGATTGATATCGGTGAAGATGAGGTGCTGAATGATTTGTTTAAAATCGATTTTCCATCAGATATAACCCCTGTGCATTTTATCCGGCTTGGTTTGTCGGATGAAAAGGGAAAAGAAGTAGCGTCTACGTTCTATTGGCGTTCCAATGCAGCTTATGAAGGAAAGGAGACTTTAACAGGACCAACCTCTTCCGGTTTTGAATCTCTGAATGATATGCCTGCGGCCCGGCTTCAGACGAAGTACAAAACGAAAGAAGTTGATGGGCGGTATTATATTGAAGTTTCGTTGAAGAATACTTCTTCCCGGATTGCTTTCTTTACGCAACTTCAATTCCTGGATAAAGCGGGCAAGCCTGTTCGCCCTTCGTTCTATACGGATAATTTCTTCTCGTTGTTGCCAGGTGAAACGAAACAGGTACTTATTGATACATCTGTGGATAAAGTTACAGAAGGCGAGTTTTCATTAACTGTTGGCGGATGGAATGTACAGCAGAAAAAATATAAGTTGTAATAGTTCATATTATACTGAATTATAGGGCAAAGGCGGAATGTGAAGTGCGAGAATAAAGCACTTTTACATTTCGCCTTTGTTGTATTTATGGAAGAACCACTTTATAGTGTTTTTGATAGTTGACTGAGTGTATTTGTAAAATGTATATTCCGGAGAGAAGGGTGACCGGAACCACCTGTGAACCGTGTCGTATTCTTTTTTGAAATATGCAGTGTCCCATCATGTTAAAAATTTTGATATATCCAGCTTCCGGGATGTTTTGCAGATGTAGTTGTCCGTCTTTTATGAAAAAATGGATGTCTTCTACATTTGGGGGCTTTATCTCTGTGCTTTGTTTGTCGGGATGGGGTTCGGTTATGTTTTTACTCATGGGGAAATTTGTCGGGATTATGTTAATTGCTTTGGTGGGTGTGCTGTTGGATGGTACTTTCAACTCGGTTGGTGAGAATGCTTTTACAAAGAAGGCGGCGAAAGGGGGAGAGCATAGTTGCTGTTGAGAGAATAAGTTTTGTAACCGCTTCCGTCATATACATAAATGTTTCCGTCTAAAGCTTCGTTCTTTTCTATTTGTGATAATACGAGTGGGGCAGGGAATGGGTTGCCGCACAGATACCAGCCGCTGTTCTCTTGGTTGCCTGAAATCATGCTGGGGCTTGAAGGGATTGTGATAGCTCCTGTATTGGCAAAATCTTCGGGGGTGTCGCCGGGTCGAGATGAAAAAGATAAAGTTCGGTTTGCCGTTTTCTCGTCTAATGCGATCAGGTAACCTTTGTTCTTCTCGAATATGGGGAGGTTGTCGGAACGAATAGGTACGACTTCCCAGTTCCCGGCAGATTGGTTGGTCGATGCCCGTTTGTCACCATTGTAAGATTGGACATAAAAATAGTCACCTCCGTCGTTAGGGGTCGCGTCTTTTTGTTTAAAGCGGGGATCGATGCCGGACGGATAAACGTCGAAAGGAAATGAGATAAAATACCATTTGCCTGATTCTTCAAAAGTTTTGTGAAAGGTGATACTGCCGGAAAGAAGTATCGTTCCTTCTGAATAGAGAGACGACTTATTTTCGTATAAGTCCAGATTCTGTAGGATAAACCTATTGTCTGGATTGATTTGCAGTGAACCTGAATGAATGGCGATATCTTTGCAATATGTATCTGTTGTTATACTTACATTCCCTTTTATGAGCGCGTTTCTGTGGCGGAGTGGAGGAAGATGAGACCAAAGGGTTGTGTCGTTCCAGTTTCCGATACCAGAGAATAAGGAATATGAAGGGATGTCGCCATAAGCAAAAACGCTATCGGTCATATAATATCCATTCTGTGTGTTGGCACTTTTGTTTGTCGTTATAGCAAAAGAGTTTGGATTACCTCCGATTGTGAGATATCTGTAACTCATGTAATCTTTACCTTGTTCAGGAGTGTTTCCTGTTATGACTTCATCGGAATTATTGCGGTGAACGTTAAATAATAACAACTCATCAGGTTCTAGTTTGAGTCCGGCAATATGTGATACGATTTTTACATTTGTATAATTATTAAGCGAGAAGGGGTGAAAAATGATTCCGGAACCGACAGGTATCTTTATCGTATGTTTATCTTGGACAAGGGAGGAATTTACAGTTAACGTATATCCCCAATTATCCCATTCTGAATCTCCGAATGTCTGCAATCTGAACGTATCCGAAACAAGCCTGTTTTCATCGCTACCGACAAAACTTTCCCATGAAGACGGATTGGAAACCTGTGCGTGGAGTGGATAGACGGCACCGAAAAATAAAATCTTTACAAGTGCATACTGAACAAAGTGTATGACTTCCTTTTTCATAGTTAAACTATTTTGGATGGATATTAAGTCTACAAATATACATAAATAATTGAATTTACTATCTTTGCCGTATGAAAGAATTTATTATATCTGAAGCACAGACAGAAAAGGCTGTTCTCGTAGGATTGATTACTCCTGAACAGAATGAACAAAAAGTGAAGGAATACCTGGATGAATTGGCCTTTCTGGCCGATACGGCGGGTGTCGAAGCTGTGAAGCGTTTTTACCAGAAACTGGATTATCCGAACTCCGTGACCTTTGTCGGTTCCGGAAAGTTGCAGGAGATAAAGGAATATGTGGTGGAAAATGAGATCGGGTTGGTGATATTCGATGACGAACTTTCCGCCAAGCAATTGCGTAATATCGAGAAAGAGTTGCAGGTGAAGATTCTGGACCGTACGAATCTGATTCTGGATATTTTCGCCCGGCGTGCACAGACTGCTCACGCGAAGACGCAGGTGGAACTGGCGCAATATAAATACATGTTGCCCCGTCTGACCCGTTTGTGGACACACTTGGAGCGTCAGCGTGGTGGTGTAGGTATGCGTGGGCCGGGTGAAACTCAGTTGGAAACGGATAAGCGTATCATCCTGGATAAGATATCCAAGCTGAAACGGGACCTGGTCGAGATCGATAAGCAGAAAAGCGTGCAACGGAAGAACCGCGGGAAGATGGTTCGCGTAGCTCTGGTCGGTTATACCAATGTCGGAAAGTCCACATTGATGAACCTGCTTAGTAAGAGCGAAGTGTTTGCCGAGAACAAACTGTTTGCGACACTCGATACGACCGTCCGCAAGGTGATTGTCGACAATCTGCCTTTCCTGCTGTCCGACACGGTCGGTTTTATCCGTAAGTTACCGACCGAACTGGTTGAATCTTTCAAATCGACTTTGGATGAGGTGCGTGAAGCGGACTTGTTGGTACATGTCGTCGATATTTCTCATCCGACGTTTGAAGAACAGATCGAGGTGGTAAACCGCACCTTATCGGAAATCGACAAGACGGAGAAACCGATGATTATGGTATTCAATAAGATCGATGCTTTCACTTTTGTCCCGAAGGATGAAGATGACCTGACTCCGCGTACACGAGAAAATATCGACTTGGACGAGCTGAAACGTACTTGGATGAATAAGATGCAGGATAATTGTATCTTTATCTCAGCCAAGGAACGGACGAATATCGATGCACTCAAAGCCTTGCTATACGAGCGGGTGAAACAGATTCATATTACCCGTTTCCCTTATAACGATTTTCTTTTCCAACAATATGATGAAGAATGAGTGAAGGATATTTAAGGCATCTGCTATCGGAAGAAATTGCAGATTTGGAAATGAACGGCTGTACGGCCGATAATTGGGAAAACATAAAGGTCGCCAGCCCTTTTCATGCCGAACACGTTTGTAATGTCCATTTTTCAGGGAATGTGGCATTGGGCCTTTTTGAAAAGGAATTTACTCTTCCGGGAGGGGTGAAGAAGCATAGCGGTATCCGGAATGCAACTTTGCATAATTGTGAGATCGGGGATAATACGCTGATTGAAAACGTGCACAATTATATCTCCAATTATTTCATAGGCGATGATTGTTTCATACAGAACGTGAATGTGATCTATGTGGAAGGAAAGTCCTCTTTCGGGAACAATGTCGAAGTGTCTGTCCTGAATGAGACAGGAGGCCGTGAAGTACCCATTTATAATGGCTTGTCTGCATCATTGGCCTATCTGATAGCTTTATATCGTCATCGGCCGGCCTTAATACTGCGTTTACAGGCGATGATTGCCGATTTTGCCGAACGGCAGACTGGCAACTATGGTTTTATCGGCAACCATGTGAAAATAATCAATACAGGAACTGTGCGCAATACTGTGATTGCCGATTATGCGACGGTCGAAAACTGTACCCGTCTCGATAACGGTACAGTCAATAGCAATGAGAATGCACCGGTGTATATTGGTGACAGCGTTATCGCGGAGGACTTTATCATTTCTTCGGGGGCTGTGGTTGCCGATGCTGCCAAGATTATCCGTTGCTTCATCGGGCAGGCGTGCCATGTGACACATAACTTTTCTGCGCATGATTCACTTCTGTTCAGCAACTGCGCTTTTGAAAACGGGGAGGCTTGTGCCATCTTTGCAGGACCTTTTACGGTGTCGATGCATAAGAGCAGCCTGCTGATAGCCGGCATGTATTCGTTCCTGAATGCCGGAAGCGGTTCGAACCAGAGTAACCATATGTATAAGTTGGGCCCCATCCATCAGGGAATTGTGGAGAGAGGTTCCAAGACGACCAGTGATTCCTATATCTTGTGGCCTGCGCGTGTCGGGGCTTTTTCTCTGGTAATGGGGCGCCATCACCATCATAGCGATACGTCGGACCTGCCTTTTTCCTATCTGATAGAGAAAGACGATGAGACTTACCTGGTTCCCGGTGTGAACCTGCGTAGTGTCGGTACGATCCGTGATGCGCAGAAATGGCCGAAGCGTGATAAGCGTACCGACCCGCAACGGCTGGATATGATCAACTACAATCTGCTGAGTCCGTATACCATCTATAAGATGATGAAGGCTGTCGGAATCCTGAAGAACTTGCAAGAGCTGGTGGGCGAGACATCCGAAGTCTATTATTACCAGAATACCCGCATTAAAGGTTCCTCCCTACGTATAGCCCTCGACCTTTATGGTATGGCAATCAATAAATTCTTGGGAAACTCCTTGATCAAGCGCCTGGAAGGAACAGATTTCCGTTCTATGGATGAAGTCTGGTCGCAGTTGAAGCCGACCTCTTCGACTGGTCGTGGGGAATGGCTGGACCTGTCCGGACTGATCCTTCCTCGTGAAGAATTGGATGGGTTGATCAAGAAGGTTGAGGAAGGTGAGATCACTTCGCTTGACGCAATAGAAAAGTTCTTTGTAACCATGCACTCCAATTATTATGATATGGAATGGACATGGGCGTATGATATGCTGGAAGAATATTACGGTGTGAACCTGTCTTCGATATCGGCAGCACAGATTGTCGATCTTGTCCGCCGTTGGCAGGATTCGGTGATCGGACTGGATAACTTGCTTTATAAAGATGCGAAGAAAGAATTCTCCCTTACCTTCATGACCGGTTTCGGCGTGGATGGTTCGGATAAGGAGAAACAGGAAGATTTCGAAGGCGTGCGCGGTGCATTCGAGAGCAATCCCTTTGTCACGGCAGTCAAAGAGCATATTGTTGTCAAAAGGGCTTTGGGCGATGAGCTGATCGAACGCATGGAACGGCTGTTCTAATCCCGCGGCTTGCTACGTGGATGATGTTCCAGTATCTCTTTCCGCAGGAACTGGCGGTCGATATGCGTATAGATTTCGGTGGTGGTGATCTTCTCATGTCCCAGCATCTCCTGGATAGCAAGCAGGTTGGCTCCCCCTTCCAACAGGTGGGTGGCGAAGGAATGACGGAACGTATGTGGGCTCACGTTCTTTTTGATACCGGCCATTTCCGTCTGCTGCTTGATGATGTGGAAAACCATGATCCGCGATAAAGCCGTTCCCCGCCGGCTCAGGAACAGGATGTCTTCGAATCCCTTTTTCACCGCGACATGGTTGCGGTCATACAGGTAGTTCTTGATCTCCTTGATAGCTGTTTCCGAGATGGGGACCAGGCGTTGCTTGCTTCCTTTCCCTTCCACCTTGATGAATCCTTCGTCGAAATAAACATCCGTGAAGCGTAGCGAGACCAGCTCCGATACGCGCAGTCCGCAGCTATACAAGACTTCGAGCATCGCCCGGTTCCGCTGCCCCTCCGGCAACGTCAGGTCGATCGTGTCCAGGATGCTGTTAATCTCGTTGACAGTTAGGACTTCAGGAAGTTTCAGGCCGATCTTGGGTGATTCTAACAATTCGGTCGGATCAGTTGTTATATAATCGTCCAGGAACAGGAACCGGTAGAAAGATTTGATCCCTGAAATGATCCTTGCCTGTGAACGTGGGTGGATGCCGATATCATGTAGGCGGGCAACAAACTGTTGCAGGTCGTCGTATGTGACATCTGCATATTTCTTGCCTTCGCTTTCGACAAAGTTTGTCAGTTTGTCGAGGTCCGTCAGGTAAGCGTCTATGGAATTGTCCGAGAGCGCTTTTTCCAGGCGGAGGTATGTTTTGTATCGTTCTACTTTATCGTTTTCTTGGTGCATGAAACCGAATTATGATTTATGAATTATGATTTATGATTTACGAGGAAGTATGAGGAACTGAAGGTCTGTCCGGCAAAAATCTGCTTATGTAGTGGATTTTACCCTAATGACTTAGCACCAATTCATAATTCATAAATTATAAATCATAAATCTTTACTATCTTTGCCGGATATTTCC
>DXRF01000111.1 GCA_019411205.1 Parabacteroides sp.
TTAAATCAAAGTGTTGCGGAATTAAGGTTTATGTGAATGTATAATCGATAATATCTAAATTCTCAAATTTAATGAAAGAAAAACTACTCTACTTAATGCTGATACTATTAGTGTCTGCGTCAGTGTTTGCGCAAACCGGGGGTGAATCAGCCGCCTTTACAATTAAGGGCCAAGTAGTCGACTCTTTATCCAATGAGTCTGTACCTTATGCCACGTTGAGGATAGCCTTGGCTTCCGCACCACAGAATCCTGTGAAATTGTTGGCTTGCGATGATGATGGCAAGTTCACGGCAACGATGAACAAGCCGGGTAAATATGTGATGACAATGGAATCTTTAGGAAAAGTTCCTGCCAAGAAAACATTTACATTATCGGAGAACAAGAAAGTCTTGAATTTCGGTAAGCTGTTTATGAATGACGATACCCAGCAGTTGAAAGAGGTTACCGTAACTGCTCAAAAGCCGTTGGTGAAGGTGGAGGTCGATAAATTGACTTATAACCTGGAAGACGACCCGGAAGCTAAAACCAGCAATGCGTTGGAAATGTTCCGTAAGGTTCCGATGGTCACTGTAGATGGCGAGGATAAAATCCAGCTGAAAGGATCTTCCAATTATAAAATCTATATGAATGGCAAACCCTCCAATTTATTGAGTGGTGACAATGCATCCGATGTATTGAAAAGTATGCCGGCCAGTTCAATCAAGAATATTGAAGTCATTACCGATCCCGGGTCCAAATATGATGCTGAAGGTGTTGGGGGAATTATCAATATCATTACGACCAAGAACGCACTGCAAGGCTATACGGGAACGATTCGTGCCAATGCCAGTACGCTGGGTAGCTTTGGTGGTGGTGGCTATGTCTCGATGAAGGCAGGAAAGTTTGGTGTCACAGCTAATTATGGTTATAATTACCGTAATTCCCCTTGGAATGATACCTATTCGATGAGGGATGAACAGGAAGCGAAATACCAGCAGGGTGACGAGACTTTTACCCGTCCGTCTTCCTTGTTGAATGAACATGGACGCAGCAAAAACAAAGGTCCGTTCCAATATGGTTATTTGGAAGGCAGCTATGAAATCGATACGTTGAACTTATTAAGTGTAGGTGTTAATTTGTTCAGGGGAAAATCGAATAATCTTTCCGAATTGATTGCGGATAAGGTCAATCGGACCGATCTGACAAATGGAGAGCCAACAACAATGTATTCTTATAAACGCTATTCGGATTCAAAGGGAACATTCGGTTCTACGGATGTCAATGTCGATTTCCAGCATTCGACCAGTAAGAAGGACGAATTGCTGACTTTGTCTTATCGTTTCAGTCAATCTCCCAATGACAATGAAGGACATTCCCGGCTTGAAGATCTGGAAGGTGTTTATAGTCAGGCCTACCGTTATCCAAACTGGAATATCAATGATGCTTCTACAACGGAACATACGGCACAGGTCGATTATACGACTCCTTTGTTTAAAGACCAGACATTAGAAGCCGGTGTAAAATATATAAACCGTCAGAGCAAGAGTAATACATTGGAGCAGGTAAAGGATTCTTTAAATGTCTGGCAGGATATTTCGCAGCGAAATAGCGATTTCCGTCATACCCAGCATATTTATTCCGCTTACTTGGGATATATGGTCAAGTTTAATAAATTCGGGGCTAAAGCTGGTGTCCGTGCTGAAGGAACCAGCTTGAGTGCGGAGTTTGCCAAAGCGCCGGAAGAAAACTTCAAAACAAATTACTTTGACATTGTCCCGAATGCGACATTGACTTACCAGTTGGATATGTCTTCACAGTTTCGTTTAGGATACAATATGCGTATCCAGCGTCCGGGGATCTGGTTCCTGAATCCGTATTTGAATAACATCGACCCGCAGCGTATCTCTCAAGGTAATCCGAATCTGGATTCGGAAAAGAGTAATAATGTGAACTTCAACTTCAGCAAGTTTGCACAGAAGTTCAGCATTAATGCAAGTTTGAGCTATACATTCGTTAATAATGCGATTGAAAGATATACGATAATTGCAAACTTCCCGGAATCCAATCCGCTTTCTCAATATAATGGAGCTTCTTATAGCACTTATGGAAATATGGGAAAACGTCAGCAGGTCGGATTGTTCCTGTATGGCAGCTGGAATCCGGTTCCTCTGTTCCGTATCTATATGAACGGTGGATTGGATTATACGAATATCGACAGCAAAAAGGCTTTGGGATTGACAAAGGATGGTGTGGCCGGTCGAATCTTTGCAGGCACACAGTTCAATTTGCCGAAAGATTTCCGTATTAATTTGCATGGTGGCTATTTTAGTCCGTGGATTCAATTGCAGAGTAAACAATCTCCTTTCTACTTTGCAGG
Organism: Parabacteroides sp.; assembly: GCA_019411205.1. Classification (GTDB taxonomy): domain Bacteria; phylum Bacteroidota; class Bacteroidia; order Bacteroidales; family Tannerellaceae; genus Parabacteroides. The sequence goes on from DXRF01000111.1 coordinate 2,357, forward strand.
TTTGAATATCAGTAAGGATTTCCTGAAAAAGAAGCTCTCTGTTTCTTTGGGAGCACAGAACCCGTTCTGGAAAACGATGAAGATGGAATCGACCACGAAAGGTGAAGGGTTTGTAGACCGTTCTACCACTTGGCGTCATGCCCGTGAATTCCGCTTGAGCATCTCTTACCGTTTCGGTACGATGAAAGGCCAGATCAAGAAAGTACGCCGCGGTATCAGCAATGATGATTCCAAAGGCGGAGGAGAAGGCAATAACGCCGGTGGTGGCGAACAGGCAATGTAGAAATTTATGATTTATGAATTCTGATTTATGATTTATGGGTTTCTAATAAATCATAAATCAGAATTCATAAATCTAAATCCCTCCTTAATTTTCCGCTCTCGGACAAATCTATCCATCCAATTAGACAAATTGTGCCTGTCCCTTTGCCGTCAATTACCTAATTTTGAGCCGTAAATAAAGAATTTTGTAAACATGAAACACACAATCTTTAGTCTGATACTCCTTTTTATCAGCACTTCAATCTTTGCGGCACGAAAGGAAATCCTGTTAAACGAAAACTGGATGTTCCGTTTTTCCCATCAGGTACAGTTTAAGAGTGAAGAACGGGTGAACCTACCCCATACCTGGAACAGCGGCGATGCCCTTTCCGGCAAACAAGATTATTACCGTGGAATGGGTAACTATACCAAAACATTGTTTGTGAAGCCTGAATGGAAAGGCAAACGTCTCTTCCTGCGTTTTGAAGGAGTCAATACAATTGCGAATGTTTTCATTAACGATGTTCATATAGGTGAGCATCGAGGCGGATATGGAGCGTTTGTATTCGAGATTACGGATAAGGTGAAATATGATGCCGACAACCGGATATTGGTAAAGGTCAACAATGCCTTGCAGCAGGACGTTATGCCGTTGGTCGGCGATTTTAACTTCTATGGGGGAATCTACCGGGATGTGAATCTGATCATAACGGAGCCGGTTAATATTTCGTTGACCGACTATGCTTCTCCCGGTGTCTATCTGATTCAGAATAAAGTGACGAAAGAGCAAGCCGATGTAAAAGCGAAGGTGCTCGTCTCTAATGGAAGTGCGAAGGCACAACCCGTAAAAGTGGATATCAAGATATGGGAGAACGACAAGCTCGTCCAACAACAGGATATAAAGGTCACGGTGGATGCCAACGACTGGGTTACAACCGGAATGGATTTGACAATCCGGAACCCCCATCTGTGGAATGGTCGTAAGGATCCGTTCATGTATAGGGCCGAAATATCTCTTCTCTCCGAAGGCCAGATAATCGATAGGATCGTACAGCCGTTAGGTTTGCGCTATTATCATGTAGATGCCGAGGAAGGCTTCTTCCTGAATGGCGAACATCTGAAACTGAAAGGAGTATGCCGCCACCAAGATCGGGCGGAAAGAGGAAACGCTCTCTATAAAATGCACCACGATGAAGATGCGGCCATTATGGTAGAAATGGGAGCTAATGCCGTCCGTCTGGCTCATTATCCGCAAGCGACTTACTTTTATGACCTGATGGATAAATACGGAATTGTCACTTGGGCTGAAATACCGCAGATCGGGCCGGGAGGATATCAGGACCAGGGTTACATCAACCAGCCTTCTTTCCGCGAGAACGGGAAAGAGCAGTTGAAAGAATTGATTCGCCAGCATTATAACCATCCGTCGATCTGTTTCTGGGGACTGTTCAATGAGCTGAAGACCATCGGAGACAATCCGACCGAATATATCGAGGAGTTGAACGACTTGGCCCATAAGGAGGACCCGACCCGCCTGACGACATCTGCCAGCTTCCTTTCTTACGACGATGATATAAATAAGGTAACCGATGTGATTGCCTGGAACCAGTATTTCGGTTGGTATGGCGGTTCTCCGTCCGATATGGGAAAATGGCTGGATGCCAACCATAAGGCACATCCGGAATATAAGATCGCCATCAGCGAATATGGGGCAGGAGCGAGCATCTACCATCAGCAGGATTCCGTGAAACGGGGGATTGCTTCCGGTTGGTGGCATCCGGAGAATTACCAGACTTATTATCATATCGGAAACTGGAAAGCATTGGCGGAACGTCCGTTCGTCTGGGGTTCTTTCATTTGGAACCTGTTTGACTTCGGTGCGGCTCACCGTGTGGAAGGCGATCGGCCTGGTATCAACGACAAGGGGCTGGTGACTTTCGACCGCAAGGTGAAAAAAGATGCTTTCTATTTCTATAAGGCAAACTGGAATACGGAGGAACCGTTTGTTTACATCACGAACCGCCGTCACCGTGACCGTTCTTTGGCTGTTACGGACATTGTGATCTTCTCTAATCAACCGGAAGTCGAATTGTTTGTAAACGGAAAAAGCATCGGTCGGCAGAAGTCGGATGAATATGCGACATTCGAGTGGAAAGGTGTTGCTCTGCAGGATGGGGAGAATACGATAGAGGCTCGTTCCACTCAAAGGAAGAATCCTGTGAATGATAAGGTGGTCTGGACGGTGAAGTAATAACAGGTAGAATTATTGAGGGAAGTGTCAAAATTCATCTCTTTCTTTTGCCGGGGGGATTAACCCCCGGCAAGGGATTGATTTCTCTTTTTCTTTGACATTCCCTTTTTTATTCCTTTCCGTAAGGGATCAGTTCTTTCAGTATTTGTTCTTTATACCACGGATCGTCCGCCTCCTTCAGCAAGGGAACCATCTGTTTGCACAAGTCGGATACGATTTCTTTATGCTCCTGCCAGGGGAGATTCTGCATCTGATACGGATCTTTCAGGTCATCAAATAAAAGGACGTCTTTGAGTTCTTTTGTCTTCCGGTCGATTGTGAGCGACAGGGTATATTGATGTGTTTTGATCCCTCTTGACATCGGAAAATAAGAAATGACTTTTCCATCGGTATCCTTTTCCCCATCGACATTCTTAATGTACAAGGCTGCTTGACGCAAAGGGACGGAAGAATCCTTTCCTGTAAAACGTCCCGCATAATTCCGCCCTTCCACGGTTGTCGGAATTTGTTTTTCCAGACCGCACAGTCCGAGTATGGTCGGCATGATATCAGGAGAAGACAACAAAAGTTCGCTATCGATCCGGGGAGCTACTTTTTCGGGAAAGCGAACCATAAACGGAACATTCATGCTTTCGGCATAAGGCGAGTTTTTGGGGTCGTCCGTATTTTGGCTGCACATGGTTTCTCCATGGTCGGAAGAGAAAATGACGAGGGTGTTCTTATCCAATCCCTGCTTTTCGAGTTCGTCCAATATCCGCCCGAAAGCCCGGTCGACTCCTGTCACTGATGCGAAGTAATAACGTACGGAAGCTGCTTTTTTCATCTCCCGGTTCGCATTCGGGCGAATCAGCAGGCTGTCCAACGGAAGGTCTTTATATAAGTTGTAATCTTCCTCCATGCAGTCTTCCAGAGAGGTATACGGGCTGTGGGGCGGATTAAAGCTGACCATCATGAAGAACGGTTTTTCCGGGTCACGCACGTTTCCTTCGTTCCGTAAATAGGAGATGGCCTTATCTGCTTCGTGTTCGGGAGACCATTGGTTTATCTCGTGTTTGACACCTTCGGTATCCCAATAGTGCGGATGCTTGTGCACGTCATATGTTCCATATGAATACCAATAATCGAAACCGTGCCGGCGATTTGCCGGAGTGTAGGCATCCCAAGCCGGAACACGGTCTTCCACATATTTCCCGGGACGTTCCGGGTCATTGGGAGTCGGGCAGTCAACATGCAGTTTCCCGATATAAGCACAGTTATAGCCTGCTTGGCTGAACACGTCGCTGATGCAAGTCGCATCCTCGCGCAGTGAGCTGATCGGACGGTTGGCATTACAGTTCAGAGGTACTCCGCTATGTTCCGGATACATCCCCGTCAACAATATTCCCCGGTGCGGACTGCTCAGCGGGCAGTTGCTCATGGCAGAAGTCAGCACTGCGGATTCTTTTGCAAACCGGTTCAGATTAGGCGTATGCACCGGATCCCCCTCGAAATTCACCGCTTCCCGGAATCCCGCTTCTTTCCAGAAACCCATCGCATGGTTACGCATTTGGTCCGGAAAGATGTAGATGACGTTTGGGAGGCTCGATAAATTTTTTTGGGGGACAGGCTTTTCTTTGCACCCTTGAAAAGAGAAAAGAAGGATACCCCCTAAAAGGTATACCGCATTATGGTTGGAATGATAGAGTTGTTTATACATATATAGATAGATTTATAGAACGTAATGATATTTTGCAATCCATTTTTCTAGTTCTGATAAGTTGGATATGAGATTCAATGTTTACATTGCTGCCAATATTGAAAGGAGTTACTCTTTCTGGTGGGAGCATATATACGTTACAAATATAATGAAAAAGGACAGACATAACGGTCTGCCCTTTTTATTTGTTTATCGGTAGATGATTACCAGCCAGGGTTCTGATCTTCTTTCAGACTCGGGTTCTTCTGAATTTCATTATTCGGAATCGGCCATAAATAGTCACGAGACTGAACGACACGGTTGTAATAGAATTGTCCGGTAAAACCTTTGACTTCTCCGGCCAGAGTTTCCAGTAATCCCCAACGTTTCATATCACTGAAGCTCAACCCTTCACCAGCCAGTTCGACTGCACGTTCATGTCTGATGCGCTCAAATACTTGTTCTTTGGTTGTTGCCTGCAGATAACTTGGGCCACTGTTAAGTCCCGGCATGTCAACACGTGAACGGACTTGGTTGATCAAGTCGACTGCTTTTGTCTGCTGGTCTGTCTGGTTGTAGCATTCAGCCAACATTAACAATACATCGGCATAGCGGATCAAAGGGAAGTTGATCGGCGTATCTTCGCGGTTATTGATAGCACCGTTCATGTCATATTCGGCTACAAATTTACGCCACAAATACATTTCGTAGTTTCCGTTAACACGAATGAAACCGTTCTTCTCATTTGTCTGTCCGGATTTTTCTGTGATAACGTATTCCGTATCCATCGGAGCGTTGGAATACCAACCTTTGTAAGTCGTATACGGCATAATGATGGAGGCCATCATACGCGGGTCACGCTTATTGTACATCTTTAATAACTTGTCTTTTGCAGCGGGATAAGTGGCTACTTTGTTCAGTCCTTCGTTTAATGTTGCATAGAATGTTTCTTTCTTGATAGCATCACTTTCATTGAATCCTGGAATAACTTCATTCCAATCGAAGGCCCGTCCGTCTTTCCATTCGTAAGAATCAACGAAGTCAGTAGCTGCCATTACGTTGTTCCAGCAACTTCCATAAGAAGCACGGCTTCCCATATAGAATGTCATCGGCATACCGAAATCAGTACCGACACCACCGATATTTTGAATTGCAAAGATCATTTCTGAACTTTCATCTCCACCTGGTTTGAACAGGTTCTCATAATCTGAATACAAAGCATACTTGCCGCTGTTGATGACATTCTCAAAGCATGTGGCTGCTTCTTGGTATTGTTTGTTGTAGAGAAGGACTTTTCCTTTCAAAGCCATTGCAGCTCCGGATGTCGCACGTCCTTTATTTGATTCATCCCAATCTGCCGGTAAATGGGCAATTGCTTCATCCAAATCTTTGATGATAAATGTACGAACTTCTTCTGCCGAGCTTCTTGGTTTCAACATATTAGAGAAGTCTTCCGCAACGATAGTTGTTTCATCATAAATCGGAACTCCACCCCAGAAATCGAGTAAGGTAAAATAGTAGAGGGCACGCATAAAACGAGCTTCCGATTTGTAGCGGGTTTTCAGTTCGTCGGACATGTCACATTGGCCAACGTTTTGTAATACGATATTAGCACGTGTGACGCCTTCATACAATTGTTTGAACTTATCGCCAACAGCTCCTTCCGTAGTGGTATAAGTACCACGGCCGATGTTTGGATACGAAGGTGCGTCATATCCGGCACCTACGCCACCTAAACAGTCAAAACCGAATTGACGGCCGAAAACATCGTTGTGTGTCATTTGACTATAAACCCCCATCATTGCCTGATCGGCATGATCTTGTGTCTGGAAGAATGTTCCGGCACTTAACTGATCTTCCGGATAACGGTCCAGGTCGTAGCAGCTACTCATTAGTAGAAGTGATGCTGCACAAGTGAAAAATAATTTATACTTATTCATAATACTTTTTCAATTAAAAGGTTACATTAATACCTAAAACCGCTGATTTCATTGCCGGATAAGCCAGCCCGCTGATTTCAGGATCAAATCCTCTGTAAGATGTAAATGTGAAGAAGTTTTCCAAACTGCCATAGAAACGAAGTCTTTCTAATTGCATCTTTTTCGTAATAGATTTAGGCAGTGAACAGCCTAATTG
>DXRF01000112.1 GCA_019411205.1 Parabacteroides sp.
TAAGAGACAGGTATAGTATGTACGCGTGTACATTATACAAGATGTATAAACAGTAGAGAATCAAACAGATACCATCAGATATCCCCTACAGCTATTTCGCCAGAAAAGACCTGTAAAATAGCCTATTTCAGAAGACTACAGAAATAAATGTTACTTTTTCTTTAGGACATAACAATAGTTTGCACTTAATAGAGATACGAAAACGAGATGCGGATTCAAATATAATCCGTACATGATGGCTTTGTATCTAAAAAGACAGATGGTCGGTCACTTTGAAAAAAACGGAATCAATGAAGAACCGGCTTTCGATTCATTACAGGGAAAGCCTCGATTGGTAAAAGGTTTCAGCAAATATTTTTGTTTCTCCGGTCGAAACTTTAGTTTCGCATTCAGAAACCAAAATTTCGACCGCAGATATTTTTATTTCTGATGTCGAAACAAATGTTCGGTATTAATAGGGATTATTCCTCCACCGGGTCTCCGAACAGAGTTGCAGAAGAGGCACGGTTGATACATACTTTTATGAATTGTCCGACATGATAATTCTTCTTGTCAAAAATCACCACCTTATTCTGGCTGGTACGACCAAACAACTGTTCGCGCGAACGTTTGGAGAAGCCTTCGATCAGCACCTCAAACACTTTACCGATATCACGCTTGTTACTTTCTTCCGAAAGCTGGTTCTGCAAATCGATCATGCCTTGCAAACGGCGGACTTTCTCTTCTTCACTGACCGTATCGGGAAGATGCTGGGCCGCATAGGTTCCCGGACGTTCGGAATATTTGAAAAGAAAAGCACTGTCGTAACCCACTTCCCGCATCAGGGAAAGCGTTTCCTGGTAATCCTCTTCTGTTTCGGAATGAAAACCGCAAAACAGGTCGGTCGAGATAGCACAGTCCGGCAGGATACGGCGGATAGCGGCAATACGGTCCAGATACCATTCGCGTGTATATTTACGGTTCATCACTTTCAAGATGCGGGAACTTCCCGATTGTGCAGGAAGGTGGATCATCTTACATATATTATCATGCTCAGCAATCACATGCAGGGTTTCGTCGCTCATATCCTTCGGATGCGAAGTGGTAAAGCGGACACGCATTTCAGGCACTTCCTCGGCGACACGCTTCAGCAAAGCGGGAAACGAAATTTTCTCCCCTTCTTTCTCAAATAGATAAGAGTTGACATTCTGCCCCAGTAAGGTCACTTCCTTAAAGCCTTTATCACGCATATCGCGTATTTCGTTCAGGATACTTTCGATGTCCCGGCTACGTTCCCTTCCACGGGTATACGGCACAATACAATAAGTGCAGAAATTATTACATCCACGCATGATGGAAACGAAACCCGAAATATGCACACCTCCCAATTTCAATGGGATCACGTCTTTGTAGGTTTCCTGTGTGGAAAGTTCGACATTGATCGCCTTCTCACCACGTTCGACCGCACCCACCAGATTCGGCAAGTCCATATAAGAATCCGGGCCGACCACCAAATCTGCATGATGCACCTCGATCAGCTCTTCTTTCACTCGCTCTGCCATACATCCGAGCACACCGATCACTAAAGATTTTTTCTTTCTTTTTAAAGACTGGAAATACTGAAGCCGTCCGTAGATTTTCTGTTCGGCATTATCGCGAACCGAACACGTGTTGACAAAAATAGCATCAGCATCTTCAATCCTGTCAGTCACCGCATATCCATCCATTTTCATGATGGAAGCGACCACTTCGCTGTCTGCCACATTCATCTGACACCCGTAGGTTTCGATGAACAACTTCTTTTCTCCCATTGCGGCTGCAGATTTTAAGTCTGCGCCATTCTCGTGATTTGCCATCTTATTTACTAATTACTGTTAAATATGAATATTTTTGAAAAGTAATTCACCAAACACTTGCACAGTTAAAATACCGCACTTATATTTGTAATCGAAAAACGTAAATTTTTTCATAGTTAAGGTTTTGGTTAAATCGAATAAGGGTGGCTGTGAAGTTACCCTTATTTACTTTTATACCTATTATATGTATCCTTTCTTTCACTTCTAAATAATATTTCCTACATTTGGAGTGCAAAAATAATCAAAGTTTATGGATAACGCAGGTGATTGGCTATATATTGTGTTCCTGATAATTGCAGGGATCAGCAGTTTGTTCGGTTCCAAGAACAAGAAAAAACACCCGAAACAGATATTAGGGCAACCGGACAGGGAAATTGTCACAAACGAAGATAATGTTCCCGACAAAGGCTTTTGGGAGATTCTGGAAGAAATGCAAAATCCGAAACCGGCAAAGCAACCTATACCCACTCCTAAAAGAAAAAAGAAACAACAACAAGTTGCAGCCCCCTCACCATTTCTTGCCGCCGAAAAAGTGACAGACAAACAATCTACTGCCGGCAATCGCCTTGTCATTCCCTCAACCGAAGAGGAAATCCCACTTACGGATATCGAGTTCGACAATGCCGCCGAGCTGAGAAAAGCTGTTATTTACACTGAAATACTTAATCGCAAGTATTAATCTATAGTCTTTTTTAATACCTTTGCTCCGCACTGTTAACTGGATAAAGAATTACTAATATAACAACAAATAATATCATGGCTTTAAAATTTATTACAGCTGAAGAAGCTGCTTCATTCGTACATCACGACGATAATGTAGGCTTTAGCGGATTTACTCCTGCAGGATGTCCTAAAGTTGTGCCGGGCGCTATTGCAAAAAAAGCAATTGCCGAACATGAAAAAGGAAACCCGTTCCAAATCGGTATGTTTACCGGCGCCTCGACAGGTGACAAACTGGACGGCGAACTGGCTCGTGCCAATGCAATCAAATTCCGTACTCCGTATCAGTCCAACAAAGACCTGCGTGCTTTGCTGAACGCCCATGGCGCACAGTATTATGATATGCACTTGTCTGAACTGGCACAGAGCCTTCGTTATGGCTTCTTAGGTAAAATCGACGTAGCCATCGTCGAAGCAGCCGATGTGACAGAAGACGGCGAAATCATTCCGACAAGCGGTGTCGGTATCCTGCCGACAATCTGCCGCATGGCCGACCGTATCATCATCGAGTTGAACTGCCGCCACCCGAAAGAAATCCGCGGGATGCATGACATTTATGAACCGGCAGATCCTCCTTACCGCCGAGAAATACCTATCTACACTCCGTCTGACCGTATCGGTAGCGACTGTGTGAAAGTCGATCCGGCCAAGATCGTCGGTGTTGTCAAGACCGACGAGCCGAACGAAGGTGGCAAGTTCTCTCCGCTGGATGATGTAACAATGGCTATCGGCCAGAATGTTGCCAACTTCCTGGTTGGCGAAATCAAAGCCGGCCGTTTGCCGAAAGAATTCGTTCCGTTGCAGAGTGGCGTAGGCAATGTTGCCAATGCCGTTTTAGGTTGTATGGGTGAAAACAAGGATATTCCGGCATTCAATGTTTATACGGAAGTGATCCAGGACGCTGTCATTGCTTTGATGAAACAGGGACGCGTTAAGTTTGCCAGCGGTTGCTCACTGTCTGTCAGCAACGAAGTGATCCGCGACATTTACGCAAACTTGGATTTCTTCAAAGATAAAATTCTCCTCCGCCCGCAGGAAATCTCCAACAATCCTGAAGTGGCCCGCCGTCTCGGTCTGGTAGCCATCAATACGGCACTGGAGGCCGATATATTCGGTAACATCAACTCCACTCATGTATCCGGCACAAGAATGATGAACGGTATCGGCGGTTCCGGCGACTTCACCCGTTCGGCCATGTTGTCTATCTTCACGACTCCGTCTACAGCTAAGGAAGGTAAGATCAGTGCATTTGTGCCGATGGTTTCCCATTTGGATCACAGCGAACACTCCGTCAAAGTCATCATTACGGAATATGGCGTTGCCGACCTGCGCGGCAAATCTCCGATCCAGCGTGCACGCTGCATCATCGACAACTGCGTCCATCCGGACTACAAACCGCTATTGGAAGAATACCTGGCAATGGGTATCAAGGGACACACGCCCCAGAACCTGAAATGTTGCTTCGCTTTCCACGAAGAACTGGCAGCCAGCGGTGACATGCACAATGTTGACTGGAGCAAATACAACAAATAACAACGGGCTTTGCCCTACATAAAAAAAGACTCTTTGTTCCAGAAATGGACAAAGAGTCTTTTTTTATTGGTTACAACCTCTATTCCCTATCAAGGCTGTTTACCGATATAAGCCAGAATACCACCATCGACATACAGTACATGACCGTTTACGAAGTTGGAGGCATCGGAAGCCAGGAACACAGCAGGTCCCATCAAGTCTTCGGGAGTTCCCCAACGGGCAGCCGGAGTCTTGGCTACAATAAAGGCATCGAACGGATGGCGTGAACCGTCAGCCTGTCTTTCGCGCAAAGGAGCAGTCTGCGGAGTCGCGATATACCCCGGACCGATACCGTTACACTGGATATTGTATTCTCCATATTCGGAAGCGATGTTGCGAGTCAGCATCTTCAAACCACCTTTGGCAGCAGCATAGGCCGATACGGTTTCGCGGCCGAGTTCGCTCATCATAGAACAGATATTGATGATCTTTCCGTGTCCTTTCTTGATCATGGAAGGGATAACTGCTTTAGAGACGATGAACGGGCCGTTCAGGTCGATATCGATCACCTGGCGGAATTCGGCAGCCGTCATTTCCACCATCGGGATACGTTTGATGATACCGGCATTGTTCACAAGGATATCAATTACGCCTACTTCCTTTTCTACTTGGGCAACGAAAGCATTCACCTGTTCTTCATTCGTCACGTCACAAACATAACCGTGAGCTTTGATACCTTCAGCTTCATAGGCAGCGAGACCCTTATCCACCAATTCCTGTTTGATATCGTTAAATACGATAGTTGCACCGGCTTTAGCGAATGCGGTTGCAATCGCAAACCCAATACCGTAAGAAGCACCTGTTACAAGTGCGACCTTACCTTCCAATGAAAAATTTACCATAATGATAATAATGTATTTAATGTGCGAATATTATTTCAAGTCGGTGATCAAAGAGAAATCCTGGTCTCCGTAATCCAGGTTTTCACCCCCCATACCCCAAATGAAAGTATAGTTGTGAGTGGCAGCAGCGCTATGAATAGACCATTCGGGAGACAATACAGCCTGATCACCCTTCATCCAGATATGACGAGTTTCATCTACCTCACCCATGAAATGACAGATAGCCTGGTCTTCAGGAATTTCGAAATAGAAATAAGCTTCCATACGACGACTGTGCACGTGTGCCGGCATCGTATTCCAGACACTACCCGGTTTCAACTCCGTCATACCCATCTGCAACTGGCAGGTAGGAAGCACCTGATTGACGATCATCTTGTTGATGTTACGGTCGTTAGACATTTCCAAAGAGCCCATAGCGGCAACAACAGCGTCAGCTTTCGTTACTTTTTTATCCGGATAGTTGCGATGCGCAGTCGTAGAGTTGAAATAGAATTTAGCCGGATTCTTGGCATCCTTGCTTTCAAATGTCACTTCACGGTCACCGGAACCCAGATAAAGAGCCTCTTTAAAATCGAGTTCGAAGACAGCATCCCCAGCTTTTACAACACCCGGTCCGCCAACATTGAAGATTCCCATTTCACGACGGGTCAGAAAGAAAGGAGCTTTCAACGGATCAATTGCTTCCAGCACCAACACCTCGCCAGCCGGCATAGCGCCACCAACGATCATACGGTCGTACATCGAATAGACCATATTCACTTCGTTAGGAGTAAACACCTTTTCAATCAGGAAGTCACGACGGATACGTTTCGTATCATATTGCTTTGCATCTTCCGGATGCGCAGCATAACGCAATTCATAATTTGTTTTCATCTTCTTATAGTTATATTATTTTTCAAATTGTCAATATTATCAATTACTTGATCGCATGGTCAGCCTGAACCTTCTCCCCGTTCCAGGCTTTCACATTCGTCCATTCCGTATAAGGAGCTGACCAGAACTCATCCGTTTCCGGCAGTCCCAGAGGCACCAAGCCAAAAGCACAAAGGTAGACGCTCCCCGTATTGATATAAGACTCGGAGATCTCGATTTGTTCACCAGTAAAGCCTACACGCAACCAACCGTTCTTATCGAAATTTGCCGGAGACTTCAACTGGCGACGGATGACGGAAGTCAAAGCGCAACGCACCTGTGCCGGTTTCACCCGTTCGGGCAAAATATGCATCAAAGCCGCCTGTCCCAACGCATGGAAAGCACCGAAGCGGTAGCAGATGGAACGACCTACAACCGGGAAAGAACCTTCGGGAGAAATAAAACGTTCCAGTATCTCGGCATAACGGGCATGACGTTTCAACTGTGTATCCAAGAAATCAGCACCTTCGATATTATGTTTCTTCATCACGACCAGCACGTCCGTCAGCATCGGATGGATCACGAAACTATTATAATAATCCATGTGAAAATCAACTCCATCACCATACATAGCATCACCTTTATACCATTCGTCGCGGAATCTCTTCACTCCATACAGCATTCGCTCCATGTCGCATTCTCCTGTAAACTCCAATAAAGCGGCTTCGACCGTCGAAGCAAAAAGCAACCAGTTACTTTCAAAAGGCTTGATGTTACGGCTCCGCTTCAATTCGGTAACCATCCATTCTTTTGCCTGCGGATCAAGATTTCCCCAAAGTTGTTTCGGGGCACGCAATAATCCCTGAGCCAAAAAAGCAGCATCTACCAAAGGTTGCGACGGTTCACCGAAAACCAGATAGTCGGGAGCCTCCGGATTAACAGCATTCTTCAGGCCTTTTACCGTCAGGTTGATATATTTCTCACGGAGCTTACCTTCCGGCGTGTTGTCCGGTCCCAGTTCCAGCCAGGGAGCGATACCGCAAACCAGACGGCCCACCGCCTCCAAATGAGAGAAACGACGACGGTCGCCCAACGATTCGTAAGGCATATTCTTCTTCAACGTATTATTGCTCAGATTGACAAGTACGGGGTCTGCAATGCGTGTCAGGTTTTCCACCCAGAATGCACGATCTTCTTTACCGGTTGTTTGCTGGGCATTACCCACAAAAGGCAGGCAGATCGTACAGAGAATTAGTACGGCGATTTTCAATGGATTTCTCATGGTTTATATTCAAATTAATTTTTTCAGTCTCATCAATGCTTCCACATAATAGTAATCGGCATAGCTAAGCGGCACGTCCACCTCGCTGTTTCCAGGCAGATGGCCGGTCGAATGCTTGAGTACAAAGTTACAGTTTGTTCCCTTCTCCGCCAAATATTCAGGAGAAGATAAAGAACGCACTTGTTGTTCGGCAAAGTCCAGATAGCTTTTTGCCTCATCCGATTTATCCAACTGGCTCAATTCGATCAAAGCCGAAGCCATGATGGCAGCAGCAGAGGCATCGCGCGGTGCATCCGGGATATTGGGCGCATCGAAATCCCAATACGGAACTTTATCGGCAGGCATATTCGGATGATTCATCAAGAAACGGGCAATATGCTTGGCCTGTGCCAGATATTCGGGATTGCCGGTTTCACGTGCCATCATCGTATAGCCATAAATCGCCCATGCCTGTCCGCGTGCCCAAGCTGATTCGTCGGCATAACCTTGATGCGTCATCTTGATATGGGATTTGCCGGTAATCGTGTCATAAGAAACGACATGATAGCAGCTATAGTCATCACGGAAATGATTTTCCATCGTCGTATTGGCATGCGTAACCGCGATATCATGGAAACGGTTATCGCCCGTAGTCTTGCTTGCCCACGTCAGTAGCTCCAGATTCATCATATTATCGATGATAACCGGATATTGCCATTTGCCGTTATTGGTAAAGTCCCAGGAACGGATTGCCTTGATCAGCGGGTTGAAGCGGGTACTGAGCGAGCCGGCGCCTGTCACCAGGACATCCTTGTAAGCAGAATTCTGCGTCAGACGATAACCGTTGCCATAGCTACAATAAAGCATGAAGCCTACATCGTGGTTATCCGTCACATGCTGTACTTTTTCCAAGCGCTCGGTAAAAAGTCCGGCATACTTCTTCAATTCGGGAGTAGGATTGTTTTCATACAGATACCAAAGTTCACCGGGGAAGAAACCGCTGCACCACCAATAGCAATCGCTGGTTTCCAGTTTGCCATCTTTGATGCTCTTAGGCAGCCGGCCTTCCTGCTGTTCCAAATCTTTGGCCATAAGCAGCGCCTGTTCGGTCGAGGCTTTCAAACCGCGGTCAATCACTTTCGCAAGAGGTTCTTCTTGCGGTGCATTACTACAAGACGACAATAACAGTGTGGTCGTTAACACAGATAAACTTAAAAGTTTGTTCATAATCGAATAATTAGAAAGATTTCGGACAAATATATTAATAAGTTTACAAATTACTGCGAATTACGATAGAAAAGCGATCGTTATGCACAACGAAGCTCCGAAAATATCTTTCATCTCCGGGTCTTGTGTCTCGTCCTGATCTTGGTTGGTCATCTCCCTCCTGGTTTCACATCCACCTATATATATTTTCAAGTGAAAAATAAGGAGACTACAATAATAACTAATAAACAAATACACAAGTATTTACTGCTATCACTACCACTCCTTACCTTTTCGCCCTTAGTCGAAAAGGTTTTTGACCAGTGTCGAAAGGGCTTTTGACC
>DXRF01000113.1:0-3089 GCA_019411205.1 Parabacteroides sp.
AGTTAATACCACAAAAATACAGACTTCCTATTCGCCTTACCTTCAATAAATCATCTTAAAACATAGAATTTTGTCCAATCTTCAGAACTTCTTCAACTCCTGATAAAGCAGCCTGACCGGTAACCCCATCACGTTATAAAAACTGCCATTGATGGCTTCGACTGCCACGTACCCAATCCATTCCTGTATGCCATAGCTACCGGCTTTATCAAACGGACGATATTTATCGACATAGTAAACGATCTCGTCATCATCCAGCCTGGCAAAACAGACGGACGATGAAGCGGAAAAAGAAACCGTTTTTTCTTTTGTCGTAATACAAACACCGGTAATCACCTCATGTACATGCCCGGACAGTTTCCGAAGCATCGCGATAGCATCTTCGCGATCTTTCGGTTTTCCTAAAATTTCACTGAAAGTCCACACAATCGTATCGGCAGTGATCAACAATTCGTCTGCCGACATGGAAGAGAGGTAGGCTTCCGCCTTTTTCCTAGCGATATAGACTGGAACCTCGTCCGACCGCAACGTTTTAGGAAAGGATTCGTCTATATCCGGGATCGTCTGTACTTCAAAGTCAATATCCAATCCCGCCAGCAATTCGCGTCTCCGGGGAGAATTGGAACCTAATACGATTTTATATTGACTCAAGTTAGGGAGTATGCTTTTCATTATCCTATTTTATCAGTTTAGTTCTACCAGCCGAAAGCCTCGTCACCCATCCAGTGGCCTTGAGCTCTCATGACTTGTTCGATTACATCGCGGGCAACGCCGGTCCCCCCATTCTTGTGGGAGATATATTTGGCGATACGCTTGATCTCAGGAGCTGCATCAGCAGGTGCCACAGGCAAACCAACCATTGTCATTACTTCGTAATCAGGAATATCATCTCCGGCATACATGACCTCTTCGGGCTGCAAACCGGTCTTTTCCAGAAAATCCTCGTAATCGTGCACCTTCACGGCACTTTTCATATAAATATGGGTAATGCCAAGACGCGAAAAGCGTATCCGTACCGCTTCGGTATAGCCTCCCGTGATAATGGCTACATGATAGCCTTTCTTAACGGCAAGCTGCAAGGCATAGCCATCCTTTATATTAACGGTACGCATAGGATCACCGTTCGGGTGCAAAGGAATTACATCACAGGACAAAACACCGTCCACATCAAAAACAAAAGCCTTTATCTTACTCAGATCATAATTGATACTACTCATGTTGTGCCTCCTTATGTATGCTTTGGCTGATCAGCCGGTAGATCGACCGCATATCGGGATCGCCCAGCATAGCCAAATGTTTATTAATCACATTCTCATCATATCGGATAGCCGGACCGGTCTGCGCCTCCCTCGGCGGCATCGTGTGTATCTTGGCTGCCGTCTCGTCGATAAGCGGCAACAAGACATCGGCCGGTATATCCTGTTCCTCTAATAATTTAACAGCCAACGCATAAATATGGTTGGTAAAATTACAAGCAAAAACAGCTGCCAGATGTAAACTTTTACGTTTGTCGGACGACAGGAAACGGACATTTCCCGAAAGTTTCTCCGCCAAATGTTGCAATTTGCCGGCATTTTCAGACGTATTAGCTTCAATAAAAAAAGGGATCACGTTGAAATCTACCTCCCGTGTTTTACTAAACGTCTGCATCGGATACAGGACTCCATAATTGGCCGTATGGCCGCTGAAAACATCCATCGGCATACTGCCTGCCGTATGCACCCACAAGCCATCATTCGGCCTGACACGAGCAATCACATCCGCCAAAACCGTATCTTTTAAAGAAAAGACATACAGGTCGGCATCCGTATCGACAGCTTCAAGATCGGTTGTCCAAGGACAGCCCAACAGAGCAGCCAGTTGTTGCGCATTTTCCGGCGTATGGCTATACACCTGCCCGATCTGCATCCCTTTGCGATGCATTTCGAGCGACAGACGTGTCGCCAGGTTGCCAGAACCTAAAAAGATGACTTTCATGCTTCCTCCTGTTTGTTTTCAGTTGGCATGCGGAAAGTTCCGAGATGTATCTTTTCCCACTGCAGGTGCGATTCGTCAAACGGCTTACGTTCCTGATCCTTATATCCGATACCAATGATGGACAAAACGTCCAGTTGGTAAGGAACATCGAGCAGTCCTCGCACATACTGCGCGGCGTCCGTATCGTCTTCCGTCTGCCGGTTGCGTATTTGGCACCAACAACTGCCCAGTCCCAAATCTTCAGCCTGCAATTGCATATAGATGGAGGCAATCGAAGCATCTTCTACCCAAACATCACTTTCCATTACATTCGCCAGTACAACAACTGCCAACGCGCAATCTTTCAGGAACGCAGCACCTGCCGGTTTGCATACAGACAACTTGGCCAACATTTCCTTATCCTCCACGACAACAAACTGCCAGGGATTTTTCCGTTTAGAAGCCGGTGCCATCAAAGCGGCCTTCAATATCATTTCCACCTGCTCCGGATTCAGTAACTGGTCCGTGAATTTACGGGTACTTCTTCTGCTCTTTATTAATGTTGCGAAACTTTCCATTTATATTTTACTTTATTGATTGCGAAAGAGAAAACAAAGATAATGAGATTTTCGGTACGAAAAAAGCCCCTTTTCCTCTGGTTGATCAAAGGAAAAGGGGCTTTCAGAAATCAGCCGGCTTTATTCCCAGCCTCCTCCCAATGCCTTGTAAAGGTAGACCGTCGACAGCAATTCGTCAAGCATCGCCTTGTTCAAGCTAAGTTGAGCATCAAGCAAACCACGCTGGGCGTCAAGAACATCCATATAGCTGGTGACACCGTTAATATACTGCAATTGTGCCAGCTGAAGGTAAGTATCGGCTGCATTGAGTAATTTCTCGTATGACAGGCGAACCTCCTTTGCCTTGCGAATCGTAATGATTGCATTGTTGACTTCTTTAAAAGCACCGAGCACACTTTTCTGGTAATTATACACCTCCTGCTCATAGCGGGCACGAGCCGCTTTCAGTTTCGCTTTGTTCTTCCCCATGGCAAACAACGGTTGCAACAAATCGCCAGCAAGGAACCAAGCGGGACTCTTGATGAAATTCGTCAGTTCTTCGTTCTCAAATCCCAA
>DXRF01000113.1:3099-8607 GCA_019411205.1 Parabacteroides sp.
TTGCCAGTCAAACTGATCTTCGGGAAAAGATCGGTTTGTGCCACTCCTACCCTGGCATTCGCTTCACGCAGTTTCTGCTCGGCTTGCCTCATGTCCGGGCGCCGTTCGAGCAAGGAAGAAGGCAGGCCGACCGGCAACGTTTCCGGCAAATGCTGTTCACGTAAAGGTAATCCGCGCGGAACATCCCCCGAATACTGTCCAAGCAGGAAAGAAAGGTCATTCTCCTTTATCTTGATCTTCTGTTCAAGCGAAGGAAGCAAAGTTTCCGTACGTGCCAGTTCCACCTGTGCCTGACTGTAGGACGTCTCGGAGGTTAGGCCGCCTTCAAAACGCAGTTTAGCCAGTCGGACACCCTCACGACGTGCAGCCAAGGTGTGTCGGACAATGGCATGTTCCTGATCGAGCGCACAAAGTTCATAATAAGCAGCAACCACTTCCGCAACTAATGTCATCTGCAAAGCACGACGTGCTTCCACTGATTGCAGGTAGGCGGCAATTCCCGCTTCGTTTGCCCAACGAAGATTTCCCCACAGGTCCAATTCCCACGAGAGAGTCAATTTGGCTCCGTATTCGGGATCAGGTTTTGAGTTATCACCTCCATAATTCAGATGCTCTTTCTGTCCATAAATCCGGGCTCCTATTTCCGGGAACTGACCGGCAAAAGTAATCCGTTTCGAAGCAATCATTTCCTTAATCTTTGCCGCTGCAATCTTCATGTCTTTATTATTATCGAGAGCAATGATGATCAAACGCTGCAAAGTCGTATCGGCATACAGGCTCTGCCAAGAGAGACTATCTATCGAAGCGGTATCCGCCCCTTCCACAATCTCTTCTGGAAGGTTCAGTTCCGGGCGAGCGTACTTCTTACCGATCTTGCAGGAAGAAAAAGCCAGTGTAAGGAACAGGACTATGAATATATAGATATTTCGTTTCATTGTAATTATTTGCTTGTTGTTCGACGAAGAATACGTTCCAATCTTACTTTACCTTTTATCTTGTAAATCAAGACAAAGAAGAAAGGAACCAAAACGATCCCGACTGTGATGGCAACCAGCATCCCGAAGAACACACCGGTACCGATACTATGTCGTGAAGCAGAACCCGGTCCGCTTGCCAATACCATCGGAAGCATACCCAAGACAAATGCCAATGAGGTCATCAGGATCGGTCGGAAACGCATCCGGGCAGCATGAAGAGCGGCTTTGACAACCTCGACTCCGGAATCGACCTGTATTTTGGCGAACTCTACGATCAGGATCGCATTCTTTGCGGCCAGACCGATCAACGTTACCAGACCTATTTGGAAATAAATGTCGTTGTGCAGGCCTGTCATCCATATTCCAAGGTAAGCCCCCAATGCAGCAACCGGCAATGAAAGTAGTACGGCAATCGGCACAATCCAACTTTCATATTGGGCAGCCAGGAAGAGAAACACGAAAAGGAATACCAGTGCCAGCACAAATCCAGTCTGTCCGCCAGCCTTTTTCTCCTGATAGGAAAGTCCGCTCCACTCTAATCCGATATTCTCCGGCAGATGCTCGCGGGCAATCCGTTGCATAGCGGCCATTGCTTCACCAGAACTATATCCAGGAGCGGCAACAGCACTGATAGCGGCTGTCGTGAACATATTAAAACGTTTGATCGTTCCCGGTCCGGTCGTATAGCTGGTCGTGCCCAGAGCTGTCAACGGAACCATCGAACCGTTCTGTGCACGGACAAAGAACAGACCAAGATTATCACGCGTTGCACGATATGGGGCCTCCGCCTGGATATATACCTTGTATATACGGTTGAACATATTGAAATCATTCACGTAGACGGAACCTAAATAAGCTTTCATGGTCGAGAAGATATCCGTCAACGGAATACCGAGGAACTTCGCGCGATCACGGTCTACATTGAAATAGAGCTGCGGTATCTCCGATTGCAAGGCAGATGACACACCAGTCAGCTCCGGCGCTTGCGATGCATAGAGCATAAACGTATCGGTAGCCGCCACCAAGTTTTCCCAACTGGCATCGCCACGGGCCTCCAGTTGCATTTCCAAACCTCCGCTCTCTCCTAACCCCGGAATCACAGGAGGACGGTTCAGGTAAGCCAATATCTCCGGATAATATAAAAACTCTTTACGACATAATTCCATTACATCCTCCACTCCCATATTGGAAGATTTGCGTTCTTCCCAAGGTTTCAAAATAACGGTCAAGGTAGAACGGCTCTGCGAAGTTCCAACACGTGTGCTGCTACCGGTCACGTTCTGCACATATGCGACAGCCGGCAGGTTCTCGATGAAAGCGATGGCGCGGTCTGTAACTTTACGCGTCCGTTCCAAAGTCGCTCCTTCAGGCATAACCAGTTCGACGGTAAAGAATCCTTGGTCTTCTTCGGGGATAAAACTGGTCGGGATTACCCGGTTCAGCACGAAAATAAACACGATCACCATTCCGAAACCAGCCAAGATTCGCTTCGGATTCTGAATCGTTTTTTCCAACAAATGGCCGTATTTATTATTTCCTTTGGCCAGCCAGATATTGATTTTACGGAAGACAATATTCTTTTTCTTCCTGTTTGGGCGCAGGATAATCGCACACATGGCAGGACTCAATGTCAATGCCACGACTGTGGACAACAGTACGGAGACCACAATCGTAATGGAGAACTGACGATACAAAGCTCCGGTAATTCCACTCAAAAAACTGACAGGGACAAACACGGCCGCCAACACCATAGAGGTAGCTATCAAGGCCCCCGACAACTCGCGCATGGCTTTATGAGTAGCTTCGCGTGCCGTCAGATGTTCTTCATGCATCAAACGTTCTACGTTTTCCACCACAACGATCGCATCATCCACCACGATACCGATTGCCAGAATCAAGCCTAACAATGTTAACATATTGAGTGAGAAACCCATGATCAACATAAAGCCGAATGTTCCGATCAGAGAGATAGGAACGGCTATTGTCGGGATCAAGGCAGCACGCCAGTTCTGCAAGGACAGGAATACCACCAATACGACCAAGAATAGGGCTTCAAACAAAGTTTTATATACCTCGTGGATAGACTGCGATATATATTCAGTTGCATCGAAAGGGAACTTATATTCCAATCCTTCAGGAAAGTTCTGACTGATCTCTTTCATCGCCTCCTTTACATTCGTAGCCACCTCCAGCGCATTAGCTCCCGGAAGCATATAGATAGCGAGTATAGCCGCATTTTTTCCGTTCAGCCCACTTTCTGTCGAATAAGAAGAAGCTTCGAGCGAAACTCTTGCCACATCACGGATACGGACAATAGAACCGTCCGGATTAGCACGGACTACAATATCTTCGAACTCCTTTACTGTAGACAAACGCCCTCTGGCTGTGACAGGCAGAGTGATATCGACATCCAATACAGGTTGTTTTCCTAACTCACCGGCTGCCGATTCGCTGTTTTGCTCTTTCAGGGCATTCTGCAAGTCCTTTACTGTCAAGCCCATATTTGCTAAACGATCCGGATAAACCCAGATCTGCATACCATAATAACGACTACCGACATTCGAAACACGGCCTACGCCAGGGATACGACGTAATACATCCAATACGTTAATAGTCGCAAAATTACTCAAATAGATCTCGTCGAAACGGGGATCATCCGAAAGCAGACTCAATGTCATCAACTGGCTGGCTGATTGTTTTTCTACCGTGATACCGTTCTGTACAACGTCTGCCGGCAAACGGGACTCCGCCAGTTTCACACGGTTCTGGATCTCTACAGCCGAAAGGTCCGGATTCGCATTCACATCGAACGTGACAGTGATAGTCAGACTTCCCGAATTGGAGCTACTACTTTGCATATAGATCATACCCGGCGTACCGTTCAACTCCTGTTCGATAGGAGTCGCAACAGCCTGGGATACCGTCATGGCACTTGCCCCCGGATACGAGGCGCTAATCTTCACAACCGGTGGAGTGATCTGCGGATACTGGTCCACCGGCAACATCACCAACCCGATAATCCCGACAATAACAATCACCAGGGAAAGCACTGTCGAGAAAACGGGGCGATCTATAAAGAATCCCGGTTTCATTCTCTTTCCTCCTCTGCTCTTAATGCTTCAATCGCTTTATCGTCACCCGCCTGTATCGGCTGTACCAGCATGCCGGGGACTAACTTATGATAGCCTTCTATCACGACTTGCTCATTTTCACCCAATCCACGTTCTATAACGATGTTGTTACCGATTTCCGGCCCGGTCTGCACAAAACGTTTTTCTGCTACATTATCCCGGCGAACTACATAAATGAAAGCTCCCCCTTTCTCTATGGAAATAGCTTTACGGGGAACAACAATTGCACGTTCACGGACATCCAACAAGAGTTTTACCTTTGTGAACTGCCCTGGAAGAAGTTTCTGATTCGGATTGGAAAGTTCAGCACGTACACCGAATGTTCCGGTCTGCGGATCAACAATCGGATCGGCGAAATTCACTATCCCTTTAACAGGATATTCGGAATCGTCGGCTAAGGTTACTGTCACAGTCGGTTGCCAGGAGCGGGACGTGTCCTGCTCTCCGAATTTAATGTTACGACGTTCGGCACGCAAATAGTCCAATGCTGTCATCTTGAAATCGACCAAAACAGTATCACTTTTAACCACAGCCGCCAATTTGGAGTTTACTCCAGGGCCAACCAAAGCGCCGACATCCACAAAACGTTCGCTAATATATCCGGCCAAAGGAGAAGTGACAGTCGTATAACTCAATTCAAGTTGTGCCTGGTCCAAATCAGCCTTACTCATAGCAATATCCGCCTCTGCGTCTTCTAACGACGCTAATGCATTGTCCAAGTCCAATTGGCTGGCAGCATGCTGCTCGTATAAAGGCTGTAAACGTTCTACATCGCGTTTGGCTTTTGCTGCTTGTGCCTCATTCTTCTTCAGCTGCGCCTTGGCTTTCTCTACTTTTGCCTTATAAAGAGCCGAATTAATAATGAAAAGAGGTTCGTTCTGCTTTACTTCCTTTCCTTCCACAAATAACATCTTTTCCAGATAACCTTCGACACGAGCATGTATCTCCACGAAGCTGGCTGCCCGGATACGTCCGACATATTCACCAAAAATCTGTACATCTTCCTTCGCCGGTTTATCAACAATCACGAGAGGCCTCAAAGGTTCATCCTTATGTCGACACCCTGTTGCTAACACCATCAAGGCTAAAAACACAGCCCCTTTAACCAATCTTTCTCCTACCATTTTCTAATATCTATAATTGACATTTAAACTTGCTATATATCTAAATCAAAAATGAAATAATCGTACCATTGTTTCTATCGATACGTTAAAAAACATTATATAGCTTATTTTGAACACAATACACCTGACACAAAATGGCTTGTTACCTAAATCACAATCCATATATGTAGAATTATTCCACATTCTTCCTAAAAATTCCCCAATTATGGCGCAAAGTATTACCCTATCAACAATCTTCCGGAAGACATCTTCAATAACTCTATAAAACAGCAAGAG
>DXRF01000114.1 GCA_019411205.1 Parabacteroides sp.
CCGCTATCCCCGGACAGGACATGGTGAACAAAGACCATCCGCAGGTGATCGAAATCTGGAACCTGGTGTTCATGCAGTATAACCGCAAGGCCGACGGCTCGCTCGAACCGCTGCCTGCCCGTGTGATCGATACCGGTATGGGATTCGAACGTCTCTGCATGGCTTTGCAGGGTAAGACATCCAACTACGATACGGACGTTTTCCAGCCGATCATCAAAGTGATTGCCGATATGGCCGGTACTGCTTATGGCAAGGACAAACAACAGGATGTGGCCATGCGTGTAATAGCCGACCATATCCGTACGATCGCTTTCGCGATTACGGACGGGCAGTTGCCTTCCAATGCAAAGGCAGGCTATGTCATCCGCCGAATCCTGCGTCGTGCCGTCCGTTACGGCTATACGTTCCTGGATCGCAAAGAATCCTTCATGTATAAGCTACTGCCCGTACTGATCGAAACAATGGGAGACGCTTATCCCGAACTGATCGCGCAGAAGACGTTGATCGAGAAGGTGATCAAGGAAGAAGAAGAATCTTTCCTGCGTACGTTGGAAACCGGTATCCGTTTGCTGGATAAGAAGATGGAAGAAACAAAGGCAGCCGGAAAGAACGTGATCAGCGGTGTAGATGCCTTTACACTATATGACACATACGGATTCCCGTTGGATTTGACCGAGTTGATCCTGCGTGAGAACGATATGGAAGCCAATATCGACGAGTTCAACGTCGAGATGCAGAAGCAGAAGGACCGTGCCCGTAACGCTGCCGCCATCGAAACCGGCGACTGGGTGGTGCTGAAAGAGGGCGGATGCAATTTCGTGGGTTACGACTTGTTCGAATGCGATGCCGAAATTCTGCGTTACCGCCAGATCAAGCAAAAGAACAAGGTCTTATATCAGATCGTTCTGGATCAGACTCCGTTCTACGCAGAGATGGGTGGACAGGTCGGCGACACCGGTTGGTTGATTGCTGACGACGAGACGATCGACGTGATCGACACGAAACGCGAAAACAACCTGCCTGTACATCTGGTCACTAAATTGCCGAAAGATGTGACGGCGACTTTTACCGCCAAGATCGACGAGAAGAAACGTATCCAGTGCGAATGCAACCACTCTGCTACTCACCTGTTGCACGAGGCGTTGCGTGAGGTTTTGGGAACACATGTCGAACAGAAAGGTTCCTATGTCTCTCCCGACTCTCTGCGTTTTGACTTCTCCCACTTCCAGAAAGTGACGGACGAGGAAATCCGTAAGGTGGAAAAGCTGGTGAGCGAAAAGATCCGTGCCAACTATCCGCTGGAAGAGCACCGCAATATGCCGATTGCCGAAGCGAAAGCATTGGGCGCTATGGCCCTGTTCGGTGAAAAGTATGGCGATGAAGTCCGTGTGGTCAAATATGGCAACTCTATCGAGTTGTGCGGTGGTACGCATATCCCTGCAACCGGCATGATCGGTTCCCTGCGTGTGGTTGGCGAAAGTTCCATCGCGGCAGGTGTTCGCCGTATCGAAGCGGTAACGGCCGAAGCGGCTGAAAACTACACCTTCATGTTGCAGGATTCCCTGCGTGAACTGCGTGCGATGTTCAACAATGTGCCGAATCTGTCTCAAACCATCAAGAAGGCCATCGAAGAGAATGCCGAACTGAAGAAGCAGGTAAGCGACTACGTGAAAGAGAAAGTGCAGTTGCTCAAGAAAGAACTGATCGCAAAAGCCGTTGAGCGCAATGGTGTCAAAGTGATCGCCTTCCGTGGCGAGGCCAGCGTGGATGCCATCAAGGACCTGGCTTTCCAAATCAAAGGTGAAAGCAATACGGAGGAAAAGGTTTTCTTTGTGGCTGGAATCAAAGACGGTGAGAAATGTGCGTTGATGGTTATGCTGAGCGAACCGCTGGTAGCCGAAGGCTTGAATGCCGGCAAACTGGTAAAAGATGCGGCAAAACTGATACAAGGTGGCGGAGGTGGTCAGCCTCATTTTGCAACAGCCGGAGGTAAGAATGTGGCCGGACTGGGTGAAGCCATCGAACACATCTTGGACGCTGCCGGTCTGAAGTAAGAAGAAAGAGATGTTCCCCCCTGCAGGAAATGATAGTTTCATGCAGGGAAAACTTTTGTTCCATGCCTGTGAAACTTTCGTTCCATAAGCATGGAATTTTCTTTTCCCTGTTTTGATAATCGGATAACATATAATACCTTTGTCGCAACGATTATAATAAAAAAGGACATTATGGCCGCTCAAAAAGTAGTAATCAGCAAGGATCTCAAAGCCGATTTGCAGGCATTCTTTGCTTCCATGAGTTATGATAAACTCTTTCTCCTGACCGATACGAACACACAAGAAAAGTGTTATCCGCTGATAAAAGATATCCCAGCCTTGCAGGATGCCCCGGTCATTACCGTGCAGGCAGGCGATACGCATAAAGACATTGAACAGGTCGCTTGTATCTGGTCGCGTCTCTCGAACGAAGGGGCTTCCCGAAATTCACTTTTAGTCAATCTGGGCGGCGGCATGATTACCGATATGGGAGGCTTTGCCGGTGCGACTTTCAAACGCGGGCTGCGGACCGTCAATATCCCGACCACTCTGATGGCCTCTGTCGATGCGGCTGTAGGAGGAAAGACAGGGGTTAACTTCAACGGTTTGAAGAACGAGGTAGGTTCTTTCTATCCTCCCGAATGTGTCTTTATCGATTGTGAGTTCCTGCGTACGCTCGACCGCGACAACCTGCTTTCCGGCTATGCCGAAATGATCAAGCATGCACTTATCAGTTCGATGGATATTTACGCTTCCGTCCTGCTGTTCGACCTCGATGCGAAGATCGATTATGCTTTTCTGAACAGGATGGTGGCCCAATCCGTAGCCGTAAAGGAACGTATCGTGGAGGAAGACCCGAAGGAGCATGGTATCCGTAAGGCGCTGAACTTCGGCCATACGATCGGTCATGCCTACGAAAGCTTGTCCTTTAGGAAGAACCGTCCTTTGCTGCACGGTCATGCTGTTGCTGCCGGTATTGTCAGCGAATTGTATCTGTCTCATAAAGTATGCGGTTTCCCGATGGAGAAATTGAGTCAGGTCGTTTATTATTTGAAAGAGTATTATCCGGCTTTCGTGTTCGATTGTAAGGATTATGATGCCTTATACGAGCTGATGACGCACGATAAGAAAAATGAAGCGGGAATCATCAACTTCACTTTGCTTTCTCAAGTCGGTGACGTTCAGATAAATCGGCAGGTGAGCAAAGAGAAAATACTCGAATCCCTGGATTTTTATCGTGAAAGCTTTGGAGTATAACAAAAAATAGTTACCTTTGCAGCCGTAAAACAAAAGCGGGGTGTAGCTCAGCCCGGTTAGAGTACGCGTCTGGGGGGCGTGTGGTCGGAAGTTCGAATCTTCTCACCCCGACAATAGCTGAGTAAATAAAAAGAGACTTACTTGTAAAAGTGAGTCTCTTTTTTGTTTCTTTATTTGTTCATCTGCTCCAGCAGATGAGGAGCGCATTTGAAATGAATGATAGTCCTGGGAGACAGTTGTACGGCTGTTCCGCTTTTCGGGTTTCGTGCAGGGCGACTGGATTGAAAACGTGGTTTGAATGAGCCGAAACCATGCAGGCAGATTCTTTGACCTCCTTTGACCTCCTGGATAATTACCTTTTGCATTTCATCAATTATCCGTTTGACATCTTTTTTGTCTAATCCTGTTTTTTGAGACAGGATGTTGATAAGCTGACTTCTGTTCATTTTAGTTTCGTTTGTAATAAAGTATATTTCGTTCTATATGAAAATCCATTAGTGCCGGTCGGTTATCGTTTTTCTTGTGAAAAATAATTTTACTCACCTCTTAAACCGGAGATTCAATGTTTTGTTCGGGCGGAGTTTATAAAGAAAATTAATAAGGATATCTCCGTAGAATGAAAGGTTTTTGATAAAAAAGGGAAGGAGGGGTTACCGGTTAAGGTGTCTGTGAAAAAGCAAGAAGTGGAATAGTCATAACGATTGTTATGGCTATTCCACTTTTTTATAATATGTCGTTTTTCAATCTCTTACCAGTTTATCTGTGGCAAGAATTTGGAAATTGTTTTCTTCAGTTCGACGATATTGATGGGCTTGGTGATAAATCCGTTGCTTCCGGCAGCGCGGGCAGCTTCCATGTCATTTTCGAAGGCGTAGGCAGACTGCATGATAATCGGGATGTTTGTGTCTTTTTTCCTAATCTCTTTCAGGGCTTCCATACCATTCATCTCCGGCATTTTTATATCCAGCAAGATCAAATCGGCTCCTTTTTCAGCGAAGACTTTCAATAGTTCTAAACCGGTTCTGGCTTGCAGAATGTTACAGTGTCTTTTTAAGATGGTTTTTAATAGCAGGAAATTGCTTTCCTCGTCTTCTGCGATCAGAATAGTTACGTTGTACTTGTCTTCGTTCGTGCCCATATTTTTTATATTATCTGTGAACAAATTTCTGCATTAATTTTTACATAACCAAATAGAATAGAACTTATTCTATGTTTGGAGGTCTGGTTCTCCTTGCTTATCATGAAATATCATGAAGCCGGGATCGGATTCGTTTTTCATGTTTATTGAAAATAAAAGACCTGAAAGGTTGGAAGATCCGTGGATGTTTGTATATTTAGTGCATAAAACGAAGCAGCGAGATTAAACTTACAGCTTTCGGGAATGGTTATTAATGAAGAAACAAGTATAACTTTAAAATCAAACATCATGGGAAAGAGTCAATTAATTCACAACAATGAATTTCATTTGATTAATAAAGCTGAAATTCGCAAAGCTACAAGCAAATTGGTAGAATCGTTGAATCTGGCAGCAGGTTCGACAGACGGATTCGATATTTATAAGGTAGTGGACGCCTATTTTACGGACTTGGACAAGCGTTATGAAATGAATGCTTTGTTGGGTATCGGCGAAAGTTGCCAATATTACGGTGAGCAGGAACAGATGGAGGAAGCGATCAAAGAGATGGACTGAGAAGCTTTCTCTATTTTTTTTCAGGTAATAAAAAAGGAGATATCCACATCCCGGATATCTCCTTTTATTTTATCTGAAAAGACGGTAATTATTTACCAGCCAATTTTTCTTTCAGGGCAGCGAGTTCTTCAATGTCACCCAGCGTAGTCTTTTCAACCGGACCGGTTACCATTGCAGATTCTTCTTCTTTCTTACCTCCGCGTTTTGCAGATGATTTCTTTTCGCCAGCTTCTTTCTTAGCGCCTTTCTGTTCATCTTCGAAGATACGGCTGTGAGAAAGGATGATTCTCTTAGCTTCCTTGTTGAATTCGATCACCTTGAACTGCAGTTTTTCGTCTACCTGAGCCTGAGAACCGTCTTCTTTTACCAGATGTTTCGGAGTTGCGAACCCTTCTACGCCGTAAGGCAGAGAGATTACAGCACCCTTATCCAGCACTTCGATGATTGTTCCTTCGTGGATAGAACCTACAGTGAAGATTGTTTCGAATACATCCCAAGGATTTTCTTCCAGCTGTTTGTGGCCTAAGCTCAAACGGCGGTTTTCTTTGTCGATTTCCAGAACCTGAACTTCGATTTCAGCACCGATCTGAGTGAATTCTGACGGGTGTTTGATTTTCTTTGTCCAAGACAGGTCAGAGATGTGGATCAAGCCGTCTACGCCTTCTTCGATTTCTACGAATACGCCGAAGTTAGTGAAGTTACGAACTTTAGCCATGTGGCGAGAACCTACCGGGAAGCGAGCTTCGATATCTTCCCATGGATCAGCTTTCAGCTGTTTGATACCCAGAGACATCTTACGTTCGTCGCGATCCAGAGTCAGGATAACAGCTTCGATTTCGTCACCTACCTTCATGAAGTCCTGAGCAGAACGCAAGTGCTGTGTCCAAGACATTTCAGAAACGTGGATCAGACCTTCTACGCCCGGAGCGATTTCGATGAATGCACCGTAGTCAGCCATAACGACAACTTTACCTTTTACTTTGTCACCGACTTTCAAGTTCGGATCCAAAGCATCCCAAGGATGCGGAGTCAGCTGCTTCAAGCCGAGAGCGATACGTTTCTTTTCATCATCGAAGTCAAGGATAACCACGTTGATCTTCTGATCCAGCTGAACGATTTCTTCCGGATGAGAAACGCGGCCCCAAGACAGGTCTGTGATGTGGATCAAACCGTCTACGCCACCCAGGTCGATGAATACACCGTAAGAAGTGATATTCTTGACTGTACCTTCCAGTACCTGGCCTTTTTCAAGTTTGGAGATGATGTCTTTCTTCTGCTGTTCAAGTTCAGCTTCGATAAGAGCTTTATGAGATACAACAACGTTCTTGAATTCCTGGTTGATCTTAACGATCTTGAATTCCATTGTCTTACCTACAAATACATCGTAGTCGCGGATCGGTTTCACATCGATCTGAGAACCCGGCAAGAATGCTTCGATGCCGAATACGTCAACGATCATACCGCCCTTAGTACGACATTTAATGTAACCTTTGATGATTTCGTCTTTTTCAAGAGCTTCGTTAACACGATCCCAAGAACGTGTAGCGCGTGCTTTCTTGTGAGACAGGATCAACTGTCCTTTTTTGTCTTCCTGGTTTTCGATGTAAACTTCTACTTCGTCACCAATTTTCAGATCCGGGTTGTAACGGAATTCTGCCATAGATACAACACCGTCTGATTTGAAACCGATGTTTACTACAACTTCACGTTTGTTCATTGCAGTTACAGTTCCCATAACGACTTCTTTGTCCTTTACAGTGTTCAAAGTCTCGTCATACGTTTTTACAAGATCGTCCTTGCTTACCTGACCGTAAGAATCGCCCTTTTCAAGAGCATCCCAGTTGAAATCTTCAATGGGTTGAATGTTCTTTAAATTTTCCATTCTCTAATTGTTAATACTTAAGTTTGCTTTAATTAGTAAGTTAGACATTATGTTGTCATCTCTCAAAAATCGGGGGCAAAGGTAATGCTTTTTTCTGACTTACAAGACTTTTTATATGGAAAAAACAATCTTTGGGGCTTGTAATACCGCTACTTACATCTTTTCTTTCTGAGACATTTGCCTTCTTTCGAATATTTGCCTGAGCTTGTAATCGGCCCCTAACAGGATGAGGGCAAGTATCCCGATGTAGGCATAGAAAGGCAGCATGCTCATGTCGGGTATCTGTACGGATATTTTTGGGAGGTCCATATAAAGGAACGAGGCGACCGTAATGCCGATCATAAGCAGCGAGGCGGCGATGACGGCCATCCATCCCCAACGTTCGTCCTGTTTGCGTTGACGTTCGGCTTCGGCCATGATCTGCTTCATAACGTTGGCACGGAACGAAGCGGGAAGTTCCTCCTCCGGCATCCGGCTGAACAGGTCTTTTAATATATCGTTCTTCTCAGTCATTTTATTGTTCCTCCATTCCTTTTAATATAACAAACAATTTCTTTCGTATGCGATGCAATTTCACTTTTATATTGGATGCAGTCAATCCGGTGATCGTCGCCACTTCGTCGATCGTCTTCTCTTTCATGTAGAAGAGCAGGATGATTGCCCGCTCGTCGGGTGGCAATTGGGCGAGGGCAGCATCGAGCATCTGTATCCGGTCGGAATCGTCTGTCCTGCCAAGCGCCTCGGCCACCTCTTGTTCCGATACGTTATTGATAACCGATTCTTCGATCGCCAGAAACTCGTGTCTCTTTTTCCGTGTCTCCGAGATGGCTGTGTTGTAGGCGATCCGGTAGATCCAGGTGGAGAAACTGCATTCCCCTTTGAACGAAGAGAGGTTCTTGAACACCTTCATAAACACATCCTGCACCAGCTCTTCCGCATCTTCCCGGTTTCTGACCACCTTCAAGACCAATGAATGAACAGGACGGCTGTATTTATCCAGAAGGCAGGCGAAGCATGCCGTATCTCCCGCTTGTATCCTTTGTATGTAATATGTATCGGTATACAATTCCATCGTATTATAATGGACGCAAGCCGGGCGAATAGGTTACAACTTGCATCGATAAAAATCTTTTTTCTTTCCGGTCTGTAACCTTTCGGAAAGAGATGCGTCAAAAGTAGCAAAGAAATCAATGAATCATTTAAAATAGTACAGTTATGATGGATTTTATTGTTGTTCCGTTGACTACCGGAATTGTTTTTGCTGCTATTTATGGCTTGTTTGAATTGTTTGTGCGTAGAAAAGAGCGGTTGGCTATTATCGAAAAGATCGGTGACAAACTGGATGCTTCTGCGTTTGAAGGAAAATTGGGATTGCCGAGTTATAAAGGAAGCCATATCTCTTTCAGTTCTCTGAAGACCGGTTGCTTGCTGACAGGTATCGGACTGGGGCTGCTGGTCGGCTTTTTGATAAGTACGGTTTTGGCAGTAGGAGGTGGCGACGATCTTTTCTTGAGCGACGGCTGGCGTGGTTGGTACCGTAGTGATGTCGCCGGTACTGTTTACGGTGCTTCTGTCCTGCTCTTTGGAGGTATTGGTCTGCTTGTGTCTTTTGTCATCGAGATGAATATGAAGAAAAAGGAAGGCAAGCAATAACGTTTTCACCTTTTCATCAACCAGAAACAAAAGTTTCATCGGCGGGAAACAAAAGTCCCATGCCGATGAAACTT
>DXRF01000115.1 GCA_019411205.1 Parabacteroides sp.
TATATGAACAAAAAGGCCCTACTCCCGCTAATCGGTTTATTCCTGTTGGTAACAGGAATAGTTCTTCCCGGATCTGCCCATGCACAAATCAGCGAAGGTGGAACACCCACTTCCTTCAAGTATCAAAACACACTGAAAAGCGATCTGCCAACCGTTCAGATCCCCATCAATTTCAGCGTAGAGGACCTAAAAACAGTAGACAGATGGCAGGTCAGCCAAGGGGCACCGCTGAAAGTAGGAGTCTTACTCCCGACAGACCTGACAATAGACAATGCTGGTAGTTGGAGTACCCTACCTGATGGCAAAAGAGTATGGCGACTACAAGTACAGGCAAAAGACGCCATAGCCTTAATGCTCAGTTTCAGAGATTTTTATATTCCAGAAAATGGGAAACTCTTTATTTACAGCTCCGATAAAACACACCTGATTGGTGCCTTTACCCATCATACCAATCCACCGACGAAAGAATATGCCACCGAATTTTTAGCCGGTGATAAGATCATACTCGAATATGAAGCAGGCATATCGGAAAGCGAACATCCCCGCATCGCAATAGATGCTGTAGGATACGGATATAACCATTTACATGTTTCACGTACGATGGCCGATACAGGCCCTGGCACTTCTGGATCTTGTATGGTAAATATCAATTGCGAAGAGGGAGAAGCTTGGCAAACAGAGAAAAACGGTGTTTGCCAAATGACATTGCCTATTGGAAACTACATCTATATCTGCTCCGGAGCTTTGGTAAACAACACTGCTGAAGATTTGAAACCTTACATCCTTTCTGCTTTCCATTGCATTGACTTGGATATACCAGTCACAGAAAAAAATTTAAACAAATATACTTTCTATTTCCATTTCGAACGTACCGGATGTGAAAATAACTCCAGTATCGCATCTTATAGAACAATAACCGGATGCAAGAAAATCGCCGGAATCCCATTAGATGGCGGTTCAGACGGTCTGCTTCTTTTATTGAACCAAACTATCCCAGAACACTACAATGCCTACTACAACGGTTGGGACCGGAGCAACACAGCCGCCCAATCAGGAGTAGGTATCCATCATCCGTCAGGGGATTATATGAAGATATCGACTTTCAACAAGGTGGCAAGGACCTCTACTTGGTATGGTATAAACAACATCAAAGGCGCACCAAACGCACATTGGAATGTCGTGTTCGAACAAACAGCCAATGGGCATGCTGTAACGGAAGGAGGATCCTCAGGTTCTCCATTGTTCAATCAAAACAAACTGATTGTCGGTACATTGAGCGGCGGTTCATCTTCTTGCGAAAAACCGAACGGAGCCAATACTTATGGCAAACTTTATTATCACTGGGACCAATATCCAAACAAAAACAATACATCTCGCATGGATATATACTTAGATCCCAATCATACCGGCCAAACACAACTAGCCGGCCGATACGCAACAGCCCCGAAAGCAATGCCAACCGATCTGACATCGGTCTACCAAAACGGGGAGGTTCTATTGAAATGGAAAGTGCCTGCCTCTGCCACCGAAAAACCGGAACAGTATAACGTTTATCGGAACAATATATTGATCGGACGTACCCCTTCTACATCCTATATCGACAAAGAGCCGGAAGCCGGTATCCAATCTTACAACGTTTCCGCATCGTATACGGACGGCAAAGAATCTGCTGTAGCCACCACATCGATTTATGTCTACGAACTGAAGATCCCAACCGATGTAACAGCCTCAGCTGATGGAAAGAATATCCTCGTCAAATGGAAAGAACCTATCTACCAGCAAATGATCTACTGGGGAAATGGGACAGCTTATCTTTCGCTAGGTTTCAAGCAACCTTTCTATTTCGGGCAAAGGTGGAATAAGGAAGATCTGAAACCTCTGCACGGACATCTTGTTGAATCTGTTTCCTTCCTACCAACCTCAGGTTCATCTTATACGCTGAACATCATACAAGGAAAACGAAAATATGTACAAAAGTTGACTAATTTGTCTTTTGACAAATTGATTGAAATACCGCTTAAAGAACCGTTTGTCATTGATGCTTCCCAAGAACTAATCATTGCTTTCCACGCTGAAGCGAAACTATCCACCGCCTATCCAGCAGTAATGGACGAAGGACCAGCGGTCAATGGAAAAGGTAATTTGGTTTCATTCGATGGGGAAACGTGGGAATATCTGTATGAACCTTCTGAAAATAAAAATGAAAATTATGATTTCAATTTCTTTCTTGCTGCCACCATCAGTTCGAAAACAAAGGATATACCAACTATAAAAGCTGCATCCGATGACACAACATTGTTAAGTAAGTCATCGTCAATACCTATGCTCAATCGGACATCCGAAGTCGGTTCTTCACTCCGGAGCAGCCAGGCAAGTGCATTTCCGACAATAACAGGTTACAACATTTATCGTAATGGAAGTAAAATCGGTAATGTAGCCAATAAGTCTATCACCCAATATACAGACAAGCAAGCACCGGCAGGTAGTATCTTGTATCAGGTTTCCACCCTATACGGAAAAGACGAAAGCAAAAAAGCGGATGCCGACAAAGAAATAAATGTGGGCAATGAAAAGATCATCCTTTCTGAAACGACGATCTCTCCTACTGTGTTTACAGATCAGGTAGAACTATTCGGAAATGAAAAAGTAGATTTGTTAGAAGTCATCACGGCAGACGGTAAAACGGTCATTCGCCAAAAGAACCCTGGAAAGATCGTTTACACCGGCTCTCTTTCCTCCGGCATTTATATTTTCCGCATCCATACAGATGGAAAAGCTAAGACAATAAAAGCACAAAAAATAAATTGAAAATTAAGAATGGAGAATTGAAAAGCATTGTGACTTCTTACAATGCTTTTCAATTCTCCATTCTTTAATTTTTCAAGCTGACACCGTTACATCAAACCCTTCTTGACGGGCACGGTCGGCAATAACTTCCAATTCGTCTTTTGTTACCTTTTTTAAGTTCTTTACGGGAGTTTCACGGTCGATTGTGTAGATCATGACCTGTTTAGGCTTGATTTGTTTTAATGCTTCCAGCCAGCCGGATATTTCGTGCTCGGTCGTGTTCGTCACGCTTTCGCCATTAACCTCTCCTTTCAGGAACATGGTTTGAATAATCAGATTACCATTGAAACGGCAAAGTTGTTCCAGCAGGCGATCAAAAGTAAAAGCCGGGGAATTAGGAACATTCAACTGCCCGATACGACTATCCGATATGGAGTCGAGCTTCAATATATTATCTTCAATCTTATTCAAAGCCTGGAAAACATCTTCCTTATGAAGCATAGTCGAGTTCGAAAGCACGGCAATCTTAGCCTTCGGAAAAAAGCGGTTACGAGTTTCAATCGTATCATCGATAATACCAGCAAATTCCGGATGCATGGTAGGTTCGCCATTCCCTGCAAAAGTGATTACGTCGGGAATAACCCCCTCTGCCTGCATGGAAGACAATTTATCGATCAAAGCCCCCTTTACCTCCGCACGGGTCGGCAGTTTACTATGCGTACGCCGGTTCTCGTTCAGTCCGCATTCACAATAGATGCAATTGAATGAACAAAGTTTCCCGTCTGTAGGAAGCAGGTTCATACCCAAAGAAATACCTAACCGACGGCTATGTATCGGTCCGAATACTATTTTATCAAAAAGAATTGTAGACATAATAATTTATATTTAAATGCAAAGCTACAAAAGCTATCAAAATGGAGATATGAATTTCCCCAGCTTTAGGACTATTTAGCAAACCGTCAAAATTTCCAGCGCAGTAACGTATATATATCTGCTTTAATATTCCCTTCGATCTCTTCTAAGTCAGTACCGACCACGTCACGATCAGCATAATATGTGTATCCTAATTTAGCAGACAAAGAAAGCTGCTTCACAATATCCCACCGGAAAGAAAGCGCCAACCGAACACCTTTTCCATAAAAGGAAGGCATATTGAAAGCATACAAGATATTTTTTTCATAAGAAGAT
This sequence comes from Parabacteroides sp., assembly GCA_019411205.1. Taxonomy (GTDB): domain Bacteria; phylum Bacteroidota; class Bacteroidia; order Bacteroidales; family Tannerellaceae; genus Parabacteroides. The sequence continues at coordinate 3,976 of DXRF01000115.1, forward strand.
ATACGGGTCCGATAATTATCCGTATGAAATCCGGCTATATGAAAATCTGTTTGAACAGGGACATCAACCGGTTTCCAACCTACGCTTTGGGCAATCATCCACCCTCTGCTTTTTTCGTTCGCTTCTGTATAACAAATACCGTCTGCAGATGTCCGCAGCGAGACGGATGAAGAAATCGTATATAAGGCCTGCATACGCAAACGCTGTTGATAGTAAGGTGCTATATCTTCCCTTTGTTTGTATTTATAACGGACGTATACAGACAAATTCCGGCTCGGCGTATAATCAAGTTGAAGCATACATTCCTTTCCCGTCGACGGCGCATCCACTCCATATTTCAGCCAGGGAAACCGGAATACATCCGCATACGCGAACAACTTCCAGCGGGCAAAAGGCGTCCATTGCATCCCTATATACATTCCCTGTTCATTCCGGACAGCCAAGTTTTGTGAAAAAGCATTCCCGAAAAAAGCCTGGTAACGTTTATCATAATAACGATACAATAACAGCAGGGAAAAATAAGAAGCAGGTGTCAACTGCAAGGCATTCAGGGAAGCAACCGCCCCATTCCGGCTTAAAGCCGTTTCACCGTAAAACTTGATCAACTTATTTTTCAACAAGTAATCCACACTGATATTCAGATTCCGGTTACCACGAAAATAGAAAAGATTATAAGGTTTCGGATCGGGCTGTATCGAATAATTTCCGAAAGAATAAGAAAGGGCAGTCAGACCTATACATAAACCGGGAGTTGCATATCGTACATTCCCGCCATATGTCTGCATGGAAACTTTATGCATCTTCTCCCTGTCCCGTACCAAACGATGTAAACCGTCTGTTTTAAACGAAGTAACGATCGTACTGTCCACACCTCCATCCAACTTCCGATACGAATAGAAGAGGTTGATATCTAAATTTTTCCAATTGACAGTAGCAGCAGCTCCCCGGAAAAAGTCATTTTCATTGGTTGAAAAATGACGGCGAAATCCGTTTGTCCTTCTTTCCGTTTGTGAAACAAGAGCATTTCGGCCTGGAGAAAAGTCATTGCTGATCACCAAGCCTTGCCCAAAAGATATTTTATAATCACCTATGGCAAGACTTTTCAACCATTTATTCATTTCTTTGAGAAAAAGATGCACCGAATAATAGTCATATCCTTTATGATATTCATTCCAGAAAGGTTCTCCTGCATCTTTTTCTGTAACCAGACCGAATTGGATACGTTCATCGAATTCATACGAATAACGGACAGAATGATAGAACGGCTCTCCCAGATATTTCCGATTCGGATATTGTTGTAGTACACTGTCAGGATATGAACAATAACCTTTCTTTTGTTGAAAACATCTGTCATATCTGATTTGTAAGTTATTAGAACTTCTTTTCAACAGATTTTTCACCGTAATAGGACGTTTATCAACTATTATTTCACTGATATAGACAAACGGGATAAGTAGAGAAACCGTTTCTAAATCGAATGCTTCCACATTTTTAAGTTCATAAAGAGTTAACATTTTTCCATAACGGGAACGATATTCCAGCAATTCCCTTATTTGTAGATCAGATAGGAAAGGGAGACGTTTCAATTGTCCCTCCGTCACCGTATTGAGTTCGAAAGGATGTTCAATAAGATAGGAAAGATCAGTGTAAAGTGCTTCAATACGCTCTTCATCTTCTGTTTCCGAAGCCATTTCTTCTATATATTCCATCCACTTATCAACAGAATATAATGTCTGACTTTTAAGCTGATAACTGCTTATTAACAGATATACCAACAGAGTTATAAACATTCGTTTCATAGTCAAGCCCGATTAAAAAGAATAGCTCAAACCCAGTCCGGTACTGACTCCCAAAACCGGATGATAAATAGTCGCGACATCTACTGTAAATCCAGTCAGACGGTATCCGATTCCCAAAGTGGGTAGGAGGGGAGTAGTCTGTACTCCCGCCCGTATATGGAAGTTTTTGAACGGAGCATATTCAATGCCCGCATTTCCCATCCACGTATGTTCTTTATTACTTTCGATAGTTCCTACTATCAACAAGCTGTTAATTATCTCCCATTGAAAACCTATTTGTACGGAATAACCGATAAAGCATTTTATTTCAGTAGTATATTTATGAATATCTATAGAAGGAAAATTCATTATCAACATTCCAATCAACAGTTTGTCAACGGGACTAAACAAGATTCCGATGTCTGTGGAAAGTTGTTTAGGTACTTCCTCCAACAACTCGGTCTGTAACATCTTATATTGGAAACCAATACCTATTATCCACCGATCATTCAACCGTTTTCCGGTCGACAAACGAAAAAGAGTTTCCCTATACTGATCATATCCGAAAGAAGAGATATCAACACCGGCCGACAACAACGGATTAGGATAGACAAAACTGATCCCCATCGTTCCCAATTCTTTTACACTATAACGATTAAAGTATTCGAAATGAAGCACTTTATCAGTATGTAAAGCCACCAATGCCGGATTAAACAAAACAGATTGCGTAACTCCGTTTCCTCCCATTCCCAAACTACGGATATCAGGAATACGAAGGTTATCAACAGCATGAATGTTGACAAATACAAAAAATAAAACGAATAAACTTATTAATTTCATAGCAAGGTTTTGTTTAAATCGTCAACTTTCCGGATTATTTCTTTTCACAGCCTGAAGTTTTCTACTATCTCCATTTTGGACAATCAGATAATATGGTTGCAATTTATTCCGGATTGATAAATATGGGAAAATGGTGGAATGTTTCATAGTCTGTTGATTTTAGTTGTTTGTATTATCACAAAGATATACATTTTCTGTAAAATCTGTAATTGCTATTCGTAAATCAATTACTTTTGTGAACGATGTTGAGAAAAAGCAAGTATAAAATATTGATAATATTCATGTTGTGCGCAATAGGAATCCATGCACAAAAATTGAAGATCAATACCGTTCCCGAAGGATTACAAAAGGCTTATCTGGATGGAAAGGATACAGTGCCTGTTGTTAACTTGAAGGAAATCTACATTTACCCGCCGGTCAAGTTTAAAAACAAACGTGAACAGGCACGTTACACCAAACTGGTTCGTGATGTGAAACGTACATTACCTTATGCCAAAATGGTTTATGAAACACTGATTGAAACATACGAATATATAGAGACACTCCCCGACGAAAAGTCCCGCCAAGCTCACTTGAAACGGATGGAAAAAGAACTTTTCCAAGAATATAAACCGCAGTTGAAAAAACTGACCTTTTCACAAGGAAAACTGCTTATCAAACTGATTGACAGAGAATGTAACCAATCGAGTTACAACCTGTTGAAAGCTTATCTAGGTAGTTTCCGGGCAGGTTTCTGGAACATATTTGCCGGCATGTTCGGTGCCAGCCTGAAAACCGAATACGATCCCAAAGGAAAAGATGCCATGACGGAGCGGGTTGTCGTACTTGTCGAAAACGGGTTAATCTGACAACTGCTTGAAGAAATCCCAGATAATGATACCGGTTGTCACCGAAACATTCAAAGAATGCTTGGTCCCATATTGCGGTATTTCAATACACATATCACAGTTATCAACGACACATTGTTGAACACCTTTCACTTCGTTTCCCATGATAACAGCATACTTTTTATTCTTGTCTAACAGCAACTTGTCCAACATCGTACTCCCTTCGGCCTGCTCAACCGCACAGACAGTATATCCTTGCTGCTTCAGTTTATCAACAGCCTCCATCGTATCTTCAAAATACTCCCAGTCGACAGTATCTTCCGCTCCCAAAGCCGTCTTATGTATCTCGGCATGAGGCGGACAAGCTGTGATACCACACAGATAAATACTTTCTATCCTGAAAGCATCGGACGTACGAAATACAGACCCTACATTGTTTAAGCTTCTTACATGATCAAGCACAACAACCAACGGAATCTTTTTACTATCTTTGAATGCCTCCGGAGTCAGACGGTTCAACTCTGTTATCTTTAACTTGCGCATAGCTATCATTTCTTTGCTTGCAAAAGTAGTGAATTAATGTGGATATACCGTTGAAAAGCTATTGATAAGTGGTGGACACAAAATGAAAAATAGTTCTTGCATTATTCAATTTGTTCACTATACATCCTCTAGTTTCTATTATGCAATAAAAATAACAGATTATTTATTACGCCCTATCAACAGTGGTTATACACGTATCAACAGCACTCAACTGCCATTAACTTTTACACACAGGTAGTTTTCAACTGAATACTAATAAAGTCCATAAAGCAAAGGATACCAATATGTAAAACGATAAATAGGATGTTGGTATCTATTTAATAAGTCATTTATATCGTTTAATAACGAACTGGACAAGTATTATAGCACAATTGTATTAACTGTTTCAACAGGATATTATATTCATCATATTTAGATTTAAAATAAAGAATAAATAAGATAATGATAATATGATTGTGGATAACTTGGGAAAAGAACGCAGGTATTTGGGTGAATATCTGCCGGAAGTCTTTGAGACTTGTTTAGCAAATTTTTTACATTACCTCCCGCTTGTTTATTCGTTTTATATATGTTTCCTATGGGAAAATCAATAA
>DXRF01000116.1 GCA_019411205.1 Parabacteroides sp.
ACATGCAATCGCAACCATCTTATAGATATCATCAACGGAGCAACCGCGGGACAGGTCATTAACCGGAGCAGCCATACCCTGCAGGATAGGACCTACAGCTTCTGCACCTCCTAAACGCTGAACCAACTTATAAGCAATATTACCCACTTCCAGAGTAGGGAATACCAAAACGTTAGCCTGTCCGGCCACATCACTACCCGGAGCTTTCAATGAAGCGACTTTTTCAACCAAAGCGGCATCGGCCTGCAATTCTCCGTCGACCTTCAAGTCGGGAGCCATTTCTTTTGCCAAACGGGTAGCTTCGACAACTTTGTCAACCATCTCGTGAGAAGCACTACCCTTCGTAGAGAAGCTCAGCATAGCAACACGCGGTTCCATTCCTACAATATCACGGGCTGTAGCAGCCGTAGCAATAGCGATACTTGCCAATTCTGGTGCTGTCGGATTCGGCATTACGGCACAGTCGGCAAATACCAGAATGCCTTCTTTACCATATTGGGGAGTCTTTGTGAACATCAGGAACGCACCTGAAACACAACTCATACCCGGAGCAGTCTTGATAATCTGTAAAGCAGGACGCAACACATTACCGGTCGTGTTCTGTGCACCTGCGATTTCACCATCGGCATCGCCAGATTTGATCATCAAGCAGGCAAGAAACAAAGGATCTTCTACTAAAACGGCAGCTTTTTCGGGAGTCATACCCTTTTTCTGGCGCAATTGGAAAAGCAGGTCTGCGTAAGCGGCTTTCTTTTCGTGATTCTTCGGATCGATAATAGTAGTTTGCCCGATGTGGTTCAACCCGTACTGAGCAGCCAGGCTGTTGATTTCAGCGGGGTTACCAATCAGGATAATGTCTGCAACTCCGTCGGCCACTAAACGGTCGGCAGCTTTCAATGTTCTTTCTTCTGTTCCTTCAGGAAGAACGATACGCTGTTTGTTTGCTTTAGCGCGTGCAATAATCTCTTGCATTAAGTCCATAGCGGAAGATCTGTTTTTATTATGTTGTTAGTTAGATATCACGATAATCGGATACAAAAGTAGGCAAAATGCAATATAGAGTTTGCAAAATCAACAAAAGATTTACATGCGGACCTATCAGTTTCAGAACATTTAACAATAATTTATTACTTCCTTCTCCCCTGACAGGATTTGTTGCAAATCCTCTGCTGTAACGTTCACTCCTATTTTACCATTATGGGCGACCGATATCTTCCCGCGCTCTTCCGAAACGATGATTACCAGTGCATCCGTTTCGAGAGACATTCCCAGGCCGGAACGATGGCGCAATCCCATATCTTTGGGTAAATTGGCGTTCTGGGCAACCGGAAGAATACAGCCGGCGGCCTTGATACGGTTGTCCGCAATGATCATTGCTCCATCATGCAAAGGACTGTTTTTAAAGAAGATATTTTCGATCAGACGGGCATTAACATCAGCATTGAACATTTCACCGGTATGCTCATAAACAGTCAGATCGACATCCTGCTGGATGCAGATCAGCGCCCCCGTCTTTTTCTTCGCCATATTCATGCAAGCCAGGACAACCGGGGCAATAAACTTCCCTTCGTTCTCCTTGTCATGGTTCTTCTTCGAAAATATTTTTCCCAAGAACTTCCATCCCCTGTGCGAACCAAGTGCCACCAGAAAACGGCGTATCTCATCCTGAAACAAAATTACCAGCACCAAGAAACCGACACTGATAAACTTGTCGAGTATCGCTCCCATCAAGCGCATCTCCAACACTTGGGAAACCAGAATCCAGACAATAATAAACGACACTACTCCACTAAATATAGCCAAGGTCCCGGAATTCTTCATCAGCTTATATGTCTGATACAAGAAGAAGGCTACCAATAAAACATCAATCAGGTCTTTTATTCCGAAATTCATCCACATACGAAAAATGAGAATTGACAATTGACAATGGACAATTGACAATGAAAAAATATTCTACTTCAAAATTGTCAATTGTCCATTGTCAATTGTCAATTTCTTTATTATTTTCACTGCTTCTACGGCAGCCTTGACATCATGGACACGCAAAATATCTGCACCGTTCAGCAGGGCAAAGGTATTCAAGACTGTCGTTCCGTTCAGGCTGTCGGCAGGTGTTCCCCCCAGGTATTTATAGATCATGCTCTTGCGGGAAACACCGACGAGCAAAGGTAAACCGAAATCCTTAAACTCACGCAGATGTCCCATTAACGTATAATTCTGGTCTACCGTCTTACTGAAACCGAAACCGGGGTCCAATATAATATCGTTCACTCCTAACAAACGGAGCTGACGGACTTTCCGGGCAAAATAGAGCATCATTTCCTCTATTATATCTGCATAATCGGTATGTTGCTGCATCGTTTGGGGAGTTCCGCGCATATGCATCATTATATAAGGTACATGCAAACGGGCTACCGTCTCAAACATCTCAGCGTCCAACTCTCCCCCCGAAATATCATTGATTATCGCTACACCGTATTCTTCGACGCAACAACGGGCCACATCCGCCCGGAACGTATCGACAGACAGGGCCACATCCGGATAATGCGTATTCAGTATTTTCAAGGCAAAAGCCAGACGTTTCATCTCCTCTTCCGGTGAGATCTCCGCAGCATCGGGGCGGGAAGAATAACCTCCGAGGTCGATGATCTGTCCTCCCTCGGATAAAATTGCCTGTATGCGTTCTTCTATTGCAGCCTCCGTCTGTTTCCTGCTATCGGCATAAAAAGAGTCGGGAGTGACATTCAGAATCCCCATCACCAGCGGAGTATCGAGCGAGGTAAGCGTTCCTCTAATATTGAGCGTTTTATGTAACATTCTTATTTTTTCTTTCCGACAAAGATAAAGGTAAATACATTAAATCACTACATTTGCGCGAAATAACTCTCATAGAAATCATAAAGGAAAAAAGACTATGACTATTCCTGAACTATATGAATTGTTTATACACAATCCGAAAGTGACAACCGACAGCCGTAACTGTCCTCGCGGTTCAATTTTCTTTGCCTTGAAAGGGGATAAATTCGACGGCAACCAATATGCAGAAAAGGCACTGGCATCCGGTTGTGTGTATGCTGTAATCGACAATCCTGATTATTTTATAGGAGAACGTACGATCCTTGTGGACAACGTACTGACGACCTTGCAGCAATTAGCGCACCGCCACCGTAAAGTGATCGGCTGCCCGATTATCGGTATCACCGGAACAAACGGAAAAACAACGACCAAAGAACTGCTGGCCTCCGTCCTGTCTACCAAATACAACCTTCTCTACACCGAAGGCAACCTGAACAACCATATCGGCGTACCTCTCACCTTGCTCCGCCTGACGCACGACCACGAAATGGCTGTGATAGAAATGGGAGCCAGCCATCCGGGTGATATCAAAGAGCTGGTCGACATCGTACAGCCAAACTACGGGATTATCACGAATGTCGGACGTGCCCATCTGGAAGGTTTCGGCTCTTTCGAGGGCGTAATCAAAACAAAAGGTGAATTATACGACTATATGCGCCGCACGAAAGGCAAGATATTCATCAATCAGGACAACAAATATCTGACAGATATCGCTAAAGGAATCGAGCAGGTCACATACGGTTCCGATGAAACGGCTTTTGCTTGGGGATGTGTAGTCAGCAGCAATCCTTACCTGATCTTCGAATGGAAACAACAGGGTAAAATCCACACGGTGGAAACCCATTTGATCGGTAGCTACAATCTGGACAATGTCCTGGCTGCTGTTGCTGTAGGCCGTTTCTTCAAGATTCCGGCAGAACGCATTAGCCGTGCCATTGCTGCTTACGAGCCGACTAACAACCGTTCACAGCTGAAAAAGACTGAAAATAACGAACTGATCATCGATGCCTACAACGCAAATCCGAGCAGCATGAAAGTCGCTTTAGACAATTTCGCCACAATGCCAGTCTCGCCCAAAGCTCTTATTTTAGGCGATATGCGTGAATTAGGCCCTACAAGCGACGACCTCCATACCGAAGTCGTAACCCGGATCAAAGAAGGTAATTACGATAAAGTATTCCTATGTGGCGAACACTTCCAAAAAGCCGCCGGAAAAGACTTCACCACGTATGCCACAACAGAAGACCTGATCGAAACCTTGCGCAAAAATCCCCTGAAAGGGTATCATATACTGATAAAGGGGTCGCATGGGATGGAGCTGGAGAGGACGATAGAGGTTTTATAACATAATAACAAAAACAGAATTCAAGATAGAAATCACACTTGAATTCTGTTTTCTCCATTTACACGTATTTTTTACACAAAAATGGGCCTGTCCTCCAAAAATTGAAAAGAATCACTCAACAATATTCTCACCTTTCAGGACCAACGTATCACCCATATCTTCCAATTCATAAATACAAGCTCTTTCTGCTCCGGAAGGAGAATTCGGTCTATGGAAAACAATATACAATTTACCATCAAAAGATTTGAAAATCATACCATGCCCACCATTTTTGACAAACAATGGGATTTCTTGTTGCTTCCAAGGTCCGGCCACCTTACCGGTTACTGATTCCGCAATACCAATAGCATATTCAGAATTCATAAAACTAGACCATATCATTAACAATTTCCCTGTTTTACTTCGATAAAGAAAGCAACCATCCGTCACATAAGATGTAGGTAAAGAAGCAAAATGGGGCAAACCAGTAGACCAAGGTGCGGCAGATGCATGGAAAAGAGTTATTGAAAGGCCTTCAGCCTTAGATAAGTCGGGGGATAGTTTCATCAATTTAATACTTCCATCTACAATTTGTACCCACTCATGGCAATAAATCATGTAAGGATTACCATCCTCCACCCAGAGCGTTCCATCAAGAGCCATTAGATCCATTGGTGTATAAGGAGTGAATTCGAACGGCAAAAATGGCCCTTCCGGTGAATCTGCATGAAACACTTGTACTCCCCGAAATGTATAATCACCCCATCCTTGTTGGCTCTTTTTCCATTTTATATCACTATTTAATGTCGCAAACAAATAATACTTTCCTCTATAAGCATGCACTTCCGGAGCCCAGACCATCCCTGTAATCCAATTATTCTCCGGAACTGTAAATACTCTAAAAGGACCCTCCCAGACCTTCATATCTTTACTCTTAAAAACCTCTACACCTCCAATAGGCTTTCCGTTTTTATCTTCAGCATTTGAAGATCGGTACATATAATAAGTTCTGGTTTTTGCATCTGCCAAAATATAGGGATCACGAATACATATATCCGCCATATTTTGTAAAACAGAAGACTGTCCCCCTACAAATTGCGGACATACAACAAATAAAACAACTATCAAAACAAAAGAATTCAACTGTACTTTCATAACTATAACTCATCGAATATCAAATTATTAAAACCCAGAAACATTTCCACTCTACTCCCATTAAAGATTACTGCGAAGAACAAGAATCTTCAATCTGCAATTCTCCTTGTTCATCGAAAGACAAGCAGTCCATACAAACAACTCTATCCCAATTAGGTTTTTGGGAATATGGATCAGCATGACGATGATAGATCATCCACAATCGACCATCAGATTCCTCTACAATTGAATTATGCCCCGGAGAAGAAATGCCTTTTGAAAGATCAGTCGTTAAAAGAGGATTATTAAGACTTTTAGTCCAAGGGCCTAAAGGGCTTTTTGAACGAGCAACCCCTATTCCATAATGTTCATATCCTGTGTCATTCGCAGAGTAAGTCATATAATAAATCCCATTTCTTTTAAATACATAAGCTCCCTCATTACATCGATTTCTATCCCAATTTACTTTTTCCCATGATTGGGAAGCCTCCGAAATAAAGACAGGATTGCCGTCTAGCCTCGAAAGGTCCGTAGTCAATCGCGCGACATAAAGCTCGCCTACCGCTAATGTCTCTTGTACTCTGTTTTTACTATAATAGACATAAGGTGTCCCATCGTCATCAACAAATATATCAGCATCTATTGCAGAATATCCTAAGTCGAACCAAGGAGTGTAGAGATCTACAAAAGGACCATTCGGTTTTTCACTAACAGCCAAGCAAGTAAGCATCAAACCTCGCTTCTCCACGTAACAACTATACGTCATATAAAATTTTCCTTTATAATACTCCACTTCCGGAGCCCAAAAAGCATGACTGCCAATATGATTTTCCGGTTTGCGATACAAAGCACCTTTATACTCCCATGTGATTAAATCCCTAGAAGTATAATAAGCAAACCCCACTCCATCCGGTAAAGAGGTCGTACCTGTCAGATAGTATAAACTATCAAATTTATAAACAAAAGGATCGGCAACAGACAAAGCCACACTGTCGGTCGTTTTTAAAGGATTCACATGCCTATTACAACTCTCTTTTGGTGCTCTATCATGACAAGCCATCAAAAAAAGGAATAACAAAATAACATATATACATTTTATCTTTATCATGATCTACAAAGTTTCATAATTGAATGAGAGTGTCAAAAACTCCCTGTTGTCGTATCCCATACAAAGCAAAAACAACAGGATCATTTTGACACGCTCATTCCTTTTTTACCAATAAGGTGCTTGTACTAAATTCGGATTTTTCTCTAATTCTGAGATTTCAATATTCATCCAATAGTAGGATTTTTTCCATACACGATTATGTTCCGGATCTCCCACGCGTTTATAGAAATTATTAATGTCTGTGCAATCCCAGTCTAAGCCCATTAAATAACCATTCATCTCTGGTATACTTTCAGCTATTTTCCAACGACGTATATCAAACCAACGAATACCTTCTGAAACAAATTCTACACGCCGTTCCATGCGTACAACGTTACGAATTGCTTCTTGTGTATTATCGATGTGAATATAGTCCGGATTATTTGCAGCAACAGTGTTAATTGTATATTGACGCAAGCCGGCACGTAGACGTATACGATTGAGATATTTCAACGCTTCCATTCGTCCCGTTGCGTTATCGTAAGCCTCATTAACCGCTTCTGCATAATCCAAATAGCTAGTACCTAAACGATAAAGCCATTCAGTCCGATTTCTATACCATATCCCATTCTTACTATTATCCCCTTGATAAACCTTACGACGTACCAAATAACCATTACGCGGTGAATTCCACTGATGATTGTTGTCTTTTCCATAACACAAAAAATCAAAAGGCCGTTCTGCCACTTTATACCATGAACCATGATAACTTACAGATGTATAAAAACGAGGCTCACGATTATAATACATCTTCCAAATTCCTGCCGGCGTAATTTCTCCCTCTACTCCTGTACCTTCATCCCAAGACGTATCAGAACGTTTCGTAATTTCTGTCGTAAATCCTTCCTCGGAATACCCAGACTCTTCATTAATTATCGGGCTCCCGTCTGCTTTATACCCTGTAATAGCAGGTAACCCATTACTCATAAAGTAAGCATCCACTAAACCTTGATAAACCCCTAAACATCCTGCATTTCCAAACTCGGGGGTAATACAAAGATCTTCATAACCCTCAAAATTCGTATGCCCCAAATCATTTGTCATTGGAAATGTTATCTCTGGATTCCCGGCAGACTCTGTTGTAAAAAAAAGATCTCTCGTAGACCGAAAAGGATCTATAGACCCATCCTTATTATAAGCGATAAACAAGGCATGTCCAGCAGCCTCTGCTCTATCAATCACAAGTTTGCAAGCCTCAGCTGCTTTTACCCATTTCTGTTGGTCATAAACAGGATTAAATAACTGACTTCCATCAGTATTAGTCCAATCTTTATACCAAGAATTACCATTTACCAACGGACTAGCCGCAAAAAGTAGCATACGAGCACGAGTAGTCAATGCCATAATAGAAGTGGCGTGCCCATATTCATTAGTAGTAGTATATTTATCGGGTAGCAATTCTGAAACGGCCAACAACTCTTTATCTAAATACGAAATTATTTCATCAAAAGAGGTACGCGCTTTCTGCATCTCTGTCAAAGGTGCATCCGTTGAAAACATTTCGGGGATAAAAGGTATAGGACCATAATTCTCAGTCAAATGCCACCAATAATAACAAGCTAAATAACGACATTCGGCTTTCATCCGATCTATTGTTTCTTGAGGCAAACCTGCAATTTCATGAGCTTTTTCCTGAAATAGATAAGCATGACGAATCCGTTTAGGGTATTCATTCCACATATTCCAACTCGGCGCAGTAGCAACATTCCAGGTTCCGTTGAATAACCTTTCTTGCACAGATAGTGGTCCCCAATTTACTAATCGATTCCACACAAGTTCATCTCCCCAAACGCTCCAACCTAATCCATGTGTATAATCACCAGGAGTAGGCAAACCATTATATACATAGCCTAATACGCCTTCTACTTTATTTTTATCATCAAAGACTATGTCCATCGTCAATTCAGTATCAGGTTCTTTTTCCAAAAAATCACAAGACATGAATGAAAGTAAAGCAAAAGCTCCAACTACCAAATATTTTGATTTCAATCTTTTCATTTTATTTATTTTATAATATTTTCATTATTAGAAATTTAATTCCAGTCCCATTTGTAC
>DXRF01000117.1:0-3611 GCA_019411205.1 Parabacteroides sp.
GTCGGGAAAAGACAAATAAAGGATAAATAGCAAACGAACGTATTGAAAAAATGTATAAAGAGATATTTAAATTGGTTGTAGCCATCATCTCTCAGCCGGGAAAGGCATGGGATATTCTGACGAGAAAGGAAGAAAAGGACGATGAGTTTTTATCCCGGTTTGTCTATCCCCTGATCGGATTCGTTACGGTGGCGGCTTTTTTGGGTGTGCTGTTCACTCGGAAAGAGTTTGATGTCGAACTGGCGTTGAAATCATCTATCCGGACACTGGTTGCAGCGTTTGGCGGCTTTTACTTGGCTGCCTATTTGTTGAACGAACTTTGGCAGGGATTGTTCAAACGAGAGAAGGACATGAAGTTGTGTCAACGTTTTGTCGGCTATTCATCTTCTTTGATGTTTGCGTTGAATATCGTGTTGATGTTGCTCCCGGAATTTTTCTTTTTGCAAATATTTGTGTTATATACGTTTTATATCGTATGGGAAGGGGCAGGACCTTATATGCAGGTGGAGGAGAAGGTGCGCTTGAAGTTTGTCGGAATTGCAACCGGATTGATCTTGTTGATACCCAGGCTGATCGAGATTGTCCTTTCTATGTTGATGCCTGGTTTACGTTTTTGATAGAAGAAAAAGATGAAAGAAAAAATAAGTAATAACATACAGATAAAGAACAAGCGGGCGACTTTCGATTATGAGTTGCTCGACACGTTTACGGCAGGGATTGTGCTGACCGGTACAGAGATCAAATCGATCCGCTTGGGAAAGGCGAGTCTGGTTGACACGTTCTGTATTGTGGAGAAGGGAGAATTGTGGGTGAAGAATATGTATGTAGCAGAATATTTCTACGGAACATACAATAACCATACGGCCCGTCGTGACCGTAAGCTGTTGCTGACCAAAAAGGAATTGCGGAAGATCGAAGGGGCTGCCCGTAATAGTGGCTTTACAATTATCCCGACACGCCTTTTTATTAATGACAAGGGGCTGGCAAAAGTCGTTGTCGCTATCGCCAAAGGTAAGAAGGAGTATGACAAACGCGACTCTATCAAGGAGCGGGACGACCGCCGGGAGATGGATCGGGCTTTTAAACGGAATTGAAAGAATTTATAATTTATGATTTATGCGTCACGAATAAATCATAAATCGCAAATCATAAATCATAACATGGATAAAGAGATATTTTTGAATGTCCTGAAAGAACGTATTTTGATTCTGGACGGAGGAATGGGTACGATGGTCCAGGGATTTAAACTGACAGAGAAAGATTATCGCGGAGAACAGTTTGCCGATTGGACAAGCGACCTGAAAGGAAATAACGACCTGTTATGTATCACTCGGCCGGATGTGATCAAATCTATCCACCGGCAGTATCTGGATGCCGGTGCCGATATTTTTGCTACCAATACTTTCAATGCAAACGCTATCTCGATGGAAGATTACGGTATGCAGGGGCAGGTACGGAATATCAATTTGGCGGCCGGGAAGTTGGCGTGTGAAGTGGCTGACAGCTTTATGGCGGAACATCCGGATCGTACGGTTTTTGTGGCCGGTTCTATCGGGCCGACCAATAAGACGGCCTCGATGAGTCCCGACGTGAGTGATCCGGCTTACCGGGCTGTCACCTATATGGATTTGTATGACGCCTATAAGGAACAGGTAGACGCTTTGGTAGACGGAGGCGTAGATATCGTCCTGTTTGAAACGACTTTCGACACGTTGAATGTGAAAGCCGGGCTGGAAGCCGCCGAAACCGTACTGAAGGAAAAAGGTAAGGATTTGCCAATTATGCTTTCTCTGACGTTATCGGCTCAGGGTGGACGTACATTTTCGGGACAGACGTTGCTTGCATTTTTGGCTTCCGTGCAACATACCAATATTGTCAGTGTCGGCCTGAACTGCTCTTTCGGTGCTGCCGATATGAAGCCTTACCTCGCTGAATTGGCAAAACATGCTCCCTATTATATAAGTGCTTATCCGAATGCCGGTCTGCCGAATAGTTTCGGTTCCTATGACGAGACGCCGGAAAAGATGGCTGTTCACGTAAAACCTTTTATCGACGAAGGGTTGGTGAATATTTTGGGAGGCTGTTGCGGTACGACGCCGGCCCATATTGCCAAATATCCCGAACTGGTAAAAGGGGCTAAGCCGCATATCCCGGCTCCTAAGTCCGATTGTCTTTGGTTGTCCGGTTTGGAACTGCTCGAAGTTAAGCCAGAGAATAATTTCGTGAATGTCGGCGAACGATGCAATGTGGCTGGTTCACGTAAGTTTTTGCGTCTGATCAAGGAAGAAAATTATGAAGAAGCGTTGACAATTGCCCGCAAGCAGGTGGAAGACGGTGCGCAGGTGATCGATATCAATATGGACGACGGGATGTTGGATGCTGTGAAGGAGATGACAACTTTCTTGAACTTGATTGCTTCCGAACCAGATATTTCCCGCGTTCCCGTGATGATTGATTCTTCCAAATGGGAGGTGATCGAAAAAGGCTTGATGTGCGTGCAGGGTAAAAGCATCGTGAATTCGATTTCTTTGAAAGAAGGTGAAGAGGTGTTTCTGCAACATGCCATCCGCATCAAGCAGTTGGGGGCAGCTACGGTCGTAATGGCTTTTGATGAAAAAGGACAGGCAGACACGTTTGAACGGAAGATTGAGGTTTGCGAACGTGCTTATCGGCTTTTGGTGGAGAAGGTCGGTTTCAATCCGAACGACATTATTTTCGACCCGAATGTGTTGGCTATCGCTACCGGAATGGAAGAACATAACGGATATGGACTTGACTTTATCCGTGCTGTGGAATGGATTAAGAAGAACTTGCCGGGGGCGAAGGTGAGTGGAGGTGTCAGCAACCTTTCCTTCTCTTTCCGTGGAAATAATTATGTACGGGAGGCCATGCATTCCGTATTCCTATATCATGCGATTGACAAAGGCATGGATATGGGGATCATGAATCCATCGTCGTCCGTACTTTATGAAGATATTGAACCTTCCTTCCGCACGTTGTTGGAAGACGTTATCCTGGCACGCCGTCCGGAAGCGGCTGAAGAACTGATCGCATATGCCCAGAACCTGCATGTAAAAGCGCAGGAGGGGGAAGGAGAAAAACTGGAAGTCTGGCGTGAATATCCATTGAAGGAGCGCCTGGAGAACGCTTTGATAAAAGGAGTCGGCGATCATTTAGAAGAAGATTTAAAGGAAGCTTTGAAGGAATATCCGCGTGCGGTGGATATTATCGACGGACCGCTGATGGGCGGGATGAATAAGGTTGGCGAATTGTTCGGTGCTGGAAAAATGTTCCTACCGCAGGTTGTCAAGACTGCTCGTACGATGAAAAAGGCCGTTGCGATCTTGCAACCGGCAATCGAGGCAGAAAAGGTATCTTCCGATTCAGCTAAGGCAGGGAAGGTCCTGTTTGCGACAGTTAAAGGTGATGTACATGATATCGGGAAGAATATTGTTTCGATCGTCCTGGCTTGCAATAATTATGAGGTGATTGATTTGGGAGTGATGGTTCCGGCAGATGTGATCGTAAAAAAGGCAATTGAAGAGAAGCCTGATCTAGTCTGTCTTTCCGGCCTGATCACGCCTTCGCTCGAAGAGATGGTGCATGTGACG
>DXRF01000117.1:3621-8481 GCA_019411205.1 Parabacteroides sp.
AAGCCGGCCTGAGTATTCCCATAATGGTGGGTGGTGCCACGACTTCGAAGTTGCATACGGCCATTAAGATCGCTCCTCATTATGACTATCCAGTCATCCACGTGTTGGACGCTTCGCAAAACCCGTTGATTGCGGCCAAACTGCTGAATCCGGATACGCGGGATGCTTATATTACCCAACTGAACAACGAATATGAGGCTTTGCGTGCCTCCATGAATAAGAAAAAAGAGATATTGGTTCCGTTGGCAGAAGTCCGGAAGAATCGTCCGGAGATTGACTGGAGTTCTTATCGTCCGGTTGTTCCGGTTCGGAGCGGAGTGCAAGTGATTCCTTATATTCCTCTGGAAGAAATAATCCCATATATTCATTGGACCTTCTTTTTCAGTGCCTGGAAACTGAACGGGCGTTTTTCGGGAATTGCGCAAATACATGGATGCGACGCTTGTCGTGCTGCTTGGTTGGCCGAATTTCCGGAAGCGGACCGGGCAAAGGCGTCGGAAGCTATGCAGTTATACAAGGATGCTGTTAGGTTGTTGGATCGTTTGGTTGAGATGAAAGCCGAGTATTGCAAGGCGGTTTATGGTTTCTTCCCGGCAAATAGCGATGGAGATAATATCCGTATGGGTGAAGTCCTGCTTCCTGTTTTGCGTCAACAGGCGAAGAAAGAGGAGGAATGCTATAAGTCGCTGGCCGATTATGTGATGCCGGTATCGGAAGGACGTACGGATTATGTCGGTGCTTTCGTGGTAACGGCCGGTGTCGGTGCCGAATCTCTGAAAGAGCGGTTCGAACAGGAAGGCGACACCTATAATTCCATGTTGTTGCAAACCTTGACCGACCGTCTGGCTGAGGCAACAGCCGAATATCTCCATGAAAAGGTCCGTAAGGAATATTGGGGATATGCCCCGGATGAATCGCTTTCCATCTCTGACCTATACAAAGTGAAGTATCAGGGAATACGTCCGGCTGTCGGCTACCCTTCATTGCCTGACCAGCTTTTGAACTATACGCTGGATAGGTTGTTGGATATGTCACGGATCGGTGTCCGGTTGACGGAAAACGGTGCGATGTACCCGACGGCAACGGTCAGCGGTATTTATATTGCACACCCGGATTCGCAATATTTCATGATCGGTAATATCGATGAGGAGCAGATGAAGGATTATGCCTGTCGTCGGAACCTGTCGGAAACGGAAGTCAGGAAGTTATTGAATAAAAACATATCGAATTGAAATACATACGCCGGACAATCTTGGCTTTCCTTTTAGTCGCTATCTGGTTCACCATGCGTTCGCCGGGAGCAGGAGAGGCGTATGCTCGGAATGTCTATCCATACGTATCGGCTTTCCTATCCCGTTTCTCATCTCTTTTCCCTTTTTCGGTAGGCGATTGCCTGATATATGGTAGTATTGTCGGTTTGCTTGTTTATGTGGGCTGTGCTATTGCCGGCAAATGTTCGTGGAAGACGTTAGTGGGGCGGACAGCCGAATATCTGCTGTGGGTGCATGTCTGGTTTTATATAGCGTGGGGATTGAACTATTTCCGGCAGGATTTCTTTACCCGGACACAACTCCCGTATGCAGCTTATTCGGCCGATGCGTTCCGTTCTTTCCTGTCTGCTTACACGGATTCTCTGAATGCTTCTTTTGTCCCGGTAGGGGAGATCGACAAAGCGGTTGTAGCAGAGGAATCAGAAAAGGGCTACAGGGAGATTGCCGGACGATTCGGACTGGTTGCTCCTGCCGGATATCTGCATCCGAAGCCGATGCTATTCCCTTCGTTGATGAGCAAAGTGGGCGTTTTGGGATATATGGGACCGTTTTTTACCGAATATAATCTGAATCCCGAATTGTTGCCTGTCCAGTATCCGTTTACTTATGCGCACGAAATGGCACATGTGTTGGGGATATCCAGCGAGGCGGAAGCGAATCTGTACGGTTTTCTGGTCTGTTCCCGTTCGGAAGTGCCGGAAATCCGTTTTTCAGCCTACTTTGCTTTGCTGCCTTATGTGTTGGGCAACGCATATCAACTCCTGCCGGAAGAAGAATTTACCCGATGGAAAAGCACGATCTTCCCCGAAGTGAAAGATCTTTACAATCAGAAAGTTGATTACTGGCAAGCAATGTACAGCCCGTTTATAGGTGAAATCCAAAGTACCGTATACAACTGGTTTCTGAAAGGAAACAACATCCCTACCGGCCGGAAGAATTATTCGGAAGTGGTGGCGTTATTGATGGCACTGGAAAATACGTCCGGAGAGATTTGAGACCTTACTGTCTCTATATTGACAAATTCGAATTAAATCACTACCTTGGAGGCAGTTTTGTTAGAAGATAAATAAATAGATAACGCGATATGAGTAAGAAATTTGCCGAATACTCGAAATTTGACTTATCGAACGTCAATAAAGAGGTGCTGAAGAAATGGCAGGATGGCGACATCTTCCATAAGAGTCTTGAAATCCGCGAAGGACATCCCTCGTTTGTATTTTATGAAGGTCCTCCTTCTGCAAACGGTATGCCCGGTATTCACCATGTGATTGCCCGTTCGATTAAGGATATTTTCTGCCGTTATAAGACCATGAAAGGGTATCTTGTCAACCGTAAGGCGGGATGGGATACACACGGACTGCCGGTAGAATTGGGAGTTGAAAAAACATTGGGTATAACCAAGGAAGATATCGGCAAAAAGATCTCTGTGGCCGAATATAATGCCGCCTGCCGTCGCGACGTGATGAAGTTTACGAAGGAATGGACGGATCTGACACAGAAGATGGGATATTGGGTTGACCTTGAAAATCCGTATATTACTTACGACAACCGTTATATCGAAACATTGTGGTACTTGCTGAAGGAACTGTATAAGAAAGGGTTGCTTTACAAAGGGTACACGATTCAGCCGTATTCTCCGGCTGCCGGAACAGGGCTTAGCTCGCACGAATTGAACCAGCCGGGTTGCTATCGTGATGTGAAGGACACGACTTGTACAGCTCAGTTCCGCATTCTTGATCCGAAACCGGAGATGACCGGATTCGGTGAACCATTCTTCTTGGCATGGACCACTACTCCGTGGACTTTGCCTTCCAATACTGCTCTTTGCGTGGGACCGAATATCACGTATGTGGCTGTTCAGACCTACAACCCGTATACAGGCATGCCGATGACGGCTGTTTTGGCCAAGGACTTACAGAATGTCTATTTCAATCCGAAAGCTGCCGATCTGGCTCTGACCGACTATAAACCGGGCGACAAATTGGTGCCTTTCAAAGTGGTCGGCGAATGGAAAGGTCCGGAACTGGCCGGTATGCACTATGAACAGCTGATCCCGTGGGTCAATCCGGGCGAAGGTGCTTTCCGGGTCATCACCGGTGATTATGTGACGGTTGAAGATGGTACGGGTATCGTTCATATTGCTCCGACTTTCGGTGCGGATGACGACCGTGTGGCAAAAGCAAGCGGCATACCTCCTTTGATGATGATCGACAAAGACGGAAATCGCCGTCCGATGGTCGATATGACAGGTAAGTTCTATCTGTTGGAAGACCTCGATCCCGAATATGTGCAGGAACATATGAATGCTGCCGACTACGATCCGTGGCAGGGCAAGTTCGTGAAGAATGCTTATGATGCGACGAAAGGCGAAAAAGACGAAACGCTGGATATCGAAATCTGCATGATGTTAAAAGCGCAGAACCGTGTGTTCCGCATCGAGAAGCATGTGCACAATTATCCGCACTGCTGGCGTACGGACAAGCCTGTGTTGTATTATCCGCTGGATAGCTGGTTTATTCGTACGACCGCTTGTCGTGAACGGATGATTGAACTGAACAATACGATCAACTGGAAACCGCAGAGTACCGGTACGGGGCGTTTCGGCAAATGGCTGGAAAACCTGCAGGACTGGAACTTGAGCCGTAGCCGCTATTGGGGAACGCCGTTGCCTATCTGGCGTACCGAAGATGGGGCGGAAGAAATCTGTATCGGTTCGGTTGAAGAACTATACAATGAAATTGAGAAATCCGTAAAAGCCGGGTTGATGGAGTCCAATCCGTACAAGGAACTGAAATTCCAGCCGGGCGAATATACGAAGGAAAACTACGAAAAGATCGACCTGCACCGTCCGTATGTGGATGATGTGATTCTGGTTTCCGACAGCGGTAAGCCGATGAAGCGTGAGACTGACCTGATCGACGTATGGTTCGACTCCGGTGCGATGCCTTATGCACAGATTCATTATCCGTTCGAGAACAAGGAGATCTTCGACGACCGCAAGGTTTATCCGGCAGACTTTATTGCCGAAGGTGTCGACCAGACGCGCGGATGGTTCTTCACTTTGCATGCGCTCGCTACGATGGTATTCGACAGTGTGTCGTATAAAGCTGTCGTTTCAAACGGACTGGTATTGGACAAGAATGGCAACAAGATGTCCAAACGTTTGGGCAACGCCGTCGATCCGTTCGCTACGATCGAACAGTACGGTTCCGATCCTTTGCGCTGGTACATGATTACGAATGCCTCTCCGTGGGATAATATTAAATTTGATATCGACGGTATCGAAGAAGTTCGCCGCAAGTTCTTCGGTACATTATATAATACATATTCGTTCTTTGCTTTGTATGCGAATGTGGACGGTTTCGATTATTCCGAACCGGATGTAGACTGGAAAGAGCGTCCTGAAATCGACCGTTGGATTCTGTCGTTGCTGAATTCGCTAGTGAAGGATGTGGATGGATTCTTGGATACATATGAACCGACACGTGCCGGACGTGCAATCTCTGATTTTGTAAACGACAATCTGAGTAACTGGTATGTGCGTTTGAACCGCCGCCGTTTCTGGGGTGGAGGCATGACGACCGACAAG
>DXRF01000118.1:0-1298 GCA_019411205.1 Parabacteroides sp.
GGATGCGGGTGAAAGCGGGACGATCTGGACAAAGGAGAATATCGGCTATAGCCAGACATTCGGTTTTGAACTGTCCGGAACCTGGCAGCCGGCCCGCATGTTGTCGATCGGCTTATCCGGTGATATTTACCGGGATGAGATCGATGGGCGCACGATCGGATATGGCGAAAAGAAGTCGATGGTCTGCGGTGATATCAAGGGTTCTGTTAACATCAGCATCACCTCGACGACGGAGTTGCAACTTGATGGCTTTTACATCTCCGACCAGCTTACCCCGCAAGGAAAGATCAGGCACCGTTCCTGCGTTAACGCCGGTATCTCCCAATATTTCATGAACCGCAAGTTGCGTGCCAACCTGAGCTTCAACAATATCTTCAACGGCCTCGAAGAAACAACGGTTGTTGATACGAAAGACTTGCAGATGACCCAGATTCGCAATCGCGACGCACAGGTGACGTGGGTGACGTTGACGTATAACTTGTAGGTTACCGATATTGTTCTTCCTGTTTGTTCTGTTGTTTTTTCGGAATGAATAGGCGTCTTATTGATCAGATATTTATAGGAGAAGTTTTTATGCTTTCCCGCGTCAAGCGCGGGAAAGCTGTTTTGATACATTCCAGATATGGACGTGGTTCTTATTGCAATCCCATCAATATCTTTTTCAATACCGTCTGTGCCGAGATTTCGCGGTTGGCGGCTTCGGGAATCACGATACTTTGGGGACTTTCGATGACGTCGTCCGTTACGATCATGTTGCGGCGGACGGGCAGACAGTGCATGAAATAGGCATTGTTGGTTAGTGCCATCTTTTCGGTATCGACGGTCCAGCTGCGGTCCATGTTAAGAACTTTGCCGTAATTGGGATCTGCATAAGCCGACCAGTTTTTAGCGTAGATGAAGTCTGCACCTTCGAACGCCTTTTTCTGGTCGTATTCCACATGGGCGTTACCGACAAATTTTGGATCCAGTTCGTAGCCTTCCGGGTGGGTGATCACGAATTCATAGTCTGTTGCGTTCATCCATTCGGCAAAGCTGTTTGGTACAGCCTGCGGGAGCGATTTAGGGTGCGGGGCCCAAGTCATGACGACTTTCGGACGGGCTGTCTTCTTATACTCCTCGATCGTAATCAGGTCGGCAAAACTCTGCAACGGATGGCGGGTAGCAGCCTCCATACTGAACACCGGACGACCGGAGTATTGGATGAACTGGTTCAATATCTTTTCGTTGTAATCATCTTCCTTGCTTTCGAAACGAGCGAATGACCGTACGCCGATCACATCGCAATAGCATCCCATGAC
>DXRF01000118.1:1308-8447 GCA_019411205.1 Parabacteroides sp.
GAGACAGCCCATGACCGGAACCGCCTCTAAAAGATGTTCAGGTTTGTCGCCATCCATGATCACACCGCGTTCGGTTTCCAGTTTCCAGGCACCCTGGTTCACGTCGAGCACCATCGTGTTCATGCCTAAATTCATGGCAGCCTTCTGTGTCGATAAGCGGGTCCGGAGGCTGGAGTTGAAGAATATCATCAATAACGTCTTGTTCTTGCCCAGCTCGGTAAATTGGTAACGGTCTTTCTTAATCTCAAAAGCTTCGGTGAGTGCCTGCTTGAGGTCGCCCAAATCCTGTACACAAGTGAAGTTTCTCATATCATGTCTTATTTAAAATTGTTCTGCTTACAAAGATAAACAATGATTTCAGATTTATGGCAATGCCGTTATATCTGCATTGTCTATGTCATTATGATAACACGAGCCTTGAGGCAGGGACTATTTTCGTGTTTGTCCGTCTCCTTCGATGATGTACTTGTAGGTCGTCAACTCCGGTAACGCCATTGGGCCTCGGGCATGTAACTTTTGTGTGCTGATGCCTATTTCTGCTCCGAATCCGAATTGGGCCCCGTCGGTGAAAGCCGTAGATACATTGGCGTAAACGCAGGCGGCATCGACCATTTGCTGGAAACGGCGGATGGCTTCTGTTGATTCGCTGACGATGCTTTCGCTGTGTTTCGAACTGTAGCGGGCGATATGTTGCAGGGCTTCATCCAGGGAGGAGACCGTGCGGATCGCCATTTTGTAGTCTAAGAACTCGGTGCCGAAACTGTCTGCCGTAGCCGGCTGGAGCAAAGCGGCAGGATAGTGGCTCGAAAGAGTGACAAAGGCAGGTTCATCAGCATAGATAATGACATTGCTGCCAGATAGTTTGCTACACAAATAAGGTAGGTCACCTAACCGGTCGCGATGGACGATCAGACAGTCCAGGGCGTTGCAGACGCTGACGCGGCGTGTCTTAGCATTGTTGATGATCTCACAGCCTTTCTCTTTGTCTCCATCCTTGTCAAAATAGGTATGGCAGATGCCGGCTCCCGTCTCGATGACCGGTACACGGGCATGGTCGCGGACGAAATTGATCAGCGAGCTGCTGCCCCTCGGAATGATAAGGTCTACCAGACCGACGGCATTCAACAGCTCGGTCGTTGCTTCTCGGTCGGGCGGCAGGAGCGTACAGACAGCCGGATCGACACCTAGTTTTGCCAGTATGTCGTGGATGATTGCCACTAAGGCACGGTTGGAATTGTCGGCATCCGAACCCCCTTTCAGTATGCAGACATTCCCACTTTTGAGGCAGAGGGAAAAAACATCGAAGGTAACGTTTGGGCGTGCTTCATAGATGACACCGATCACACCGAAGGGTACAGTCACTTTCCGGATCACCATTCCGTTCGGGCGTACTGTCTCGCTTAGCAGTTTCCCAAGAGGAGACGGTAGCGAGGCGACGTTCTTCATGTCTCCGGCAATGCCTGCGAGACGTTCTTCCGTCAGTTTCAGACGATCGTATTTCGGATTTGCCGGGTTCATGCGCCGCAAGTCTTCGGCATTGGCAGCCAGAACTTCCGACTGGCGTGTCAGCAAAGCCGAAGCTGTGTCTATGAGGATGCGGTTGATGGTGGCATCGTCCAGCGTGACAAGCTGGCGCGAAGCGGCGAGGGTCTGTTGCAATAATTCGTTAATCATGGTCGTATGATCGTTGTTATTAATCCAGATATAAATAATCGTAATGTATCAACGGCTTTTTATCCCGGCTACCGATCAGTTGTCGTGCTTCCGTACTGTCGTAACCTGCACATCCGACTCCTAACTGAGTGCCTTCCTCGTTGATAACCTTGACGATATCGTCTTTCTCGAAGTCGCCGATGATCCGGATCACGCCTACCAGCAGAATACTGGTCGCCTTCGGACCTAACAGCGCCTCTTCGGCTCCTCGGTTGATGTGTATCTCGCCTTTGGCAAAGCCTTCGGAGTGGGCGATCCACTTTTTTACGCTGCTGACAGGTTTGTCTGACGGGATGAAGCGCGTGCAGACGGTTGGGCTGTCTTTGGTGAGCAGGTCTGTCAGGATATTGTCTTTCTTGCCGTTGGCGATAATAACCGTGATGCCTTCGTCTGCTACCTTCTGCGCAATGCTGCATTTGGTCAGCATACCGCCACGGCCGAATGACGACTTGCTGGTCTGTACATATTCCGACAGGTCTTCCTTGCCTCCATCTATTTCTCGGATAACTGTCGAGGACGGGTCGGAGGGGGTGCCGTTATATATTCCGTTGATATTACTCAGGATAATTAAAGCATCCATTCCCATCATGGTAGCGATCAGTCCGGAAAGCTCGTCATTGTCCGTGAACATCAATTCTGTAACCGATATCGTGTCGTTTTCGTTTACGATGGGAATTACTTTATTTTCGAGCATAACTTCCATGCAATGTTTCTGGTTGAGGTAATGCGTGCGGCTACCGAAGTTCTCCTTTGTGGTGAGCACCTGGCCGCAAGTCATGCCATGTTCGCGAAACAGTTCGTAGTAACGGTTGATCAGCTTGGCTTGTCCGACGGCTGAATAAAGTTGGCGGGCTGAAACGGAATCCAGTTTTTTGCCGGCCTTTATCTCGCTGCGTCCCGAAGCGACCGCACCGGAAGAGATGAGTACGATCTCCACTCCTTTTCGGTGCAGTTCGGCCACTTGGTCTACCAAGGCAGACATCCGGGTAATATCCAACGTGCCATCCTTGCGGGTGAGCACGTTGCTACCTATCTTGACCGCAATGCGGTTGAATTGACAGTTACTTTGTGTGTTTCTTTTCATTGTCAGTTGCTCGGATTTCGACCCGACGTATCTTGCCACTGATCGTCTTCGGTAATTCGTCTACAAACTCAACGACACGAGGGTATTTGTACGGAGCCGTTACCTTTTTGACATGATCCTGTAATTCCTTGACTAGAGCATCTCCGGCTTTATCCTTGTAGTCCTTTGCCAGTACAATGGTAGCTTTTACCACTTGTCCGCGGATTTCGTCGGGGACACCAGTGATCGCACATTCGACAACTGCCGGATGTGTCATCAGGGCACTTTCTACTTCGAACGGGCCGATACGGTAGCCGGAACTCTTGATAACGTCGTCGGCACGGCCCACGAACCAGAGGTAACCATCTTCATCACGCCAGGCGACATCGCCCGTATAATACAGACCGTCGTGCCATGCTTCGCGTGTGCGTTCGGCATCCCGGTAATATTCCTTAAAAAGACCGATCGGCTTGCCGTTTGTAGTGTGGATCACGATTTGTCCCTGTTCGCCATCTTCGGCACGGGTTCCGTCCGGGCGCAACAAGTCTACATCGTATTGCGGATTGGGGACACCCATCGAGCCGGGTTTCGGTTCCATCCACGGGAAGGTGGCGACGGTCAAGGTTGTTTCTGTCTGTCCGAACCCTTCCATCAACTTGATGCCGGTCAGTTTGTAGAACGTATCGAATACGGCAGGGTTTAAGGCTTCGCCGGCAATGGTACAGTATTGAAGGGATGACAGGTCGTATTTCGTCAGATCCTCGCGTATCAGGAAACGGAAGATTGTAGGGGGTGCGCACAAAGATGTGATGCGGTAGTCCTGTATCATCTGCAACATATCGGCTGGTGTGAATTTCTCGTGGTCGTACACGAATACGGTTGCTCCGGCAATCCACTGTCCGTACAGTTTCCCCCATACGGCTTTTCCCCAACCGGTGTCGGCAATAGTCAGATGGAGGCTGTATTTATGCAGGTTATGCCAGAAACTTCCTGTCACGATATGTCCCAGAGGGTAGGTAAAATCGTGTGCAACCATCTTCGGGTTGCCGGTTGTACCGGAAGTAAAATACATTAGTGAAATATCGTCGTTGCTGTTCGGATGTTCCGGACGAACGAACGGAGCTGCGTTTTCGAGGCCTTTGTGGAAATCTTCGAATCCTTCGGGAATTTCGGGACCTACCGAAACAACACTCTTTATAGAGGGTGAATCGGGCAATGAGTCGATGATATGTTTGGTGATCACTTCCTCGCCTGCGCAGACGATCATCTTGATATCGGCGGCGTTCGCACGATAGACGATATCTTTCTTTGTCAGCAGGTGAGTAGCCGGGATCACCACAGCTCCCAATTTATGCAACGCGATAATCGAGAACCAGAATTCATAACGGCGCTTCAATATCAACATGACCATATCGCCGTGGCCGATTCCCAGCGACTGGAAATAAGCGGCTGTCTGGTCGGTATATTTCTTCAGGTCGGCAAAAGTAAAATCTATATGCATCCCCTGATCGTTTGTCCAGCAAAGCGCAATCTTATCGGGTTCTTCTTCTGCCCATGCATCTACTACGTCATATCCGAAGTTGAAGTTCTCCGGGACTTTTATCTTGAAATTCTTTATAAAATCTTCCTGTGACTCAAAGGTCGTTTTGTCTATGAATTTTTCTAACATGACTGAATAAATTGACAATTTATAGGATGATGGCCAGGAAACTGACCTTTTCTCCGTCGAGCGCTTTCATTCCATGCGGCAGTTCGGAGTTGAAATAGATGCTGTCACCTTCTTCCAATATCAGTTCTTTATTGTTGATCTGTAATAACATGCGCCCTTTCAGTACCATATTATACTCTTGTCCGGGATGCGAGTTCAGATAAATCGGTGCTTCGTCGGGGGTAGGATGGACGGTGACCATGAATGGGTCTGCTTTTCGGCCTACAAACCCGGCGGCAAGAGACTGGTATTTATAGGCTTTGGTTCGTTCCACGGCAATACCTTTTCCCCTACGTGTAATGAAGTAACTGCTCATCTTAGGTTCGTCACCGAACATCAGTGTCGTCAGTTCTACGCCATAGGCTTGCGAAATCTGATGCAATACACTTACTGAAATATCTACAGTACCGCTTTCTAATTTCATATACTGTTCGGGAGTCAGGTTGCAAACCCCGGCTATTTCTTCAGGTGTAATTTCCAATGCATCCCGAAGTCCGGCCAAACGCTCCGCAATTTGTTTTATCTGTTCGTTCATCTCCGTTGATTATTATATTTATGATGCTCCAAAGATAGGAATAAAAAGCAAAATGTCTAGGGAAAGAGGAATGTAATGTTATTTAGTTATTTGGGGAGGATGTTTGGAAGAGGCTTTTTAGGTATTGGCTGCTTTCTGCTAAAGGAATTATAGTTTCCTGCCGAGGAAACAGATATTTCTTTCGGTAGGAAACTTTAGTGTATTGAATAATAATAAATTAGGCTTCGTGCAAGAATGCCTCTTAATCGTATTTGATGACACTGACCGGGCAGCTTTCGGCCGCTTCCTTTATGCCTTCTTCATAATCGTTGAAATTTACTCCTTCATTTACACGTGAGCGGTCTGTAACCTGAAACACTTCGGGACAAATACCTTCGCATGTACCGCAAGCGATACAATCTTCTTCTATCCAAACACTCTTTATAGCCATATTCTTTACATTTAAGATGATTAATATGTTAAGATAACAGCTCTGTGGCTTGAATTGTTGATGCTGGACGAGAATATCTTGGCACTTTTGATTTAAATTTAATTTAACGCTTCTGCCTCTTAGTTTTAAAAATTATTGATTATGTTTACAGCACTGAATTAATCAGTCTTTGAACACTTAAATAAGAAATACTATGGACAACGCAATTTTTAGTTTTCCCAAACCTGTTAACGAGCCGGTAAAAGCATACGCTCCCGGTTCAAATGAAAAGTCATCCTTGAAAAAGGCTCTTGCGCAGCTCTCTTCTGAAGAATGGGATATTCCATTGGTTATCGGAGGTAAAGAAATCCGTACAGGCAATACCGGTAAAGTCGTGATGCCGCATGATCACCACCATGTATTGGCCACTTATCATAAGGCTAGTGAGAAAGAAGTGCAGATGGCTATTGATGCGGCCATGAAGGCACATAAGGACTGGTCTGAACTTCCTTGGGTAGAACGTGCTTCCGTCATGCTGCGTGTGGCAGAATTGCTTTCCACTAAATATCGTTATATATTGAATGCTTCCGTCATGTTGGGACAAAGTAAGAATCCGTTCCAGGCGGAAATTGATGCTCCTTGTGAATTGATCGACTTCCTTCGTTTCAGTACTTTTTATGCCAGTCAGGTATACGCTGACCAGCCTTATTCGGAAACAGGTATCTTGAACCGGATGGAATATCGTGCTTTGGAAGGTTTTGTGTTCTCGCTCACGCCGTTCAACTTTACCTCTATTGCCTCTAACTTGAACATGGCACCTGCCATGATGGGAAACGTGGCAGTCTGGAAACCGTCGACAACAGCTATCCATTCTAATTATTTCCTGATGAAAGTATTTCAAGAAGCCGGTCTGCCAGACGGTGTTGTCAATTTTATTCCGGGACAGGGGAGCGTGATCGGCAAAGTTGTAACGGCCAGTCGTGATTTAGGTGGTTTTCATTTCACTGGTTCCACATCGACCTTTAACACCCTTTGGCGTCAGATCGGCGAGAACTTAGGACATTATAAATCTTATCCGAAGATTGTCGGTGAAACAGGCGGCAAGAACTTCATCTTTGTCCATCCTTCTGCTCCGACTTTGGATGTAGCAACAGCTATCGTGCGTGGTGCGTTTGAATATCAGGGACAGAAATGTTCGGCTGGTTCACGTGCCTATATCCCTGCTTCGCTCTGGAAAGAGGTGAAGGAATATGTCGGCGATATGCTGAAAGAGATCAAAATGGGAGATGTTCAGGACTTTACGAACTTTGTCAATGCGGTTATCGATGAGGCCTCGTTCGACAACATCATGAGCTATGTCAATTATGCAAAACAGTCTCCTGATGCGGAAATCGTTTTTGGTGGAAAAGGGGATAAATCCGTAGGTTACTTTGTTGAACCAACAGTTATCCAGACTACGAATCCGATGTTCAAGAGTATGGTGGAGGAAATCTTCGGTCCGGTTATCACGATCTATGTGTATGATGATCATAAATATGAAGAGACACTCGAACTTTGCGACCGTACATCTCCGTATGGTTTGACCGGTTCTATTTTTGCACGTGATCGTTATGCGATCGATATGGCATTCAATAAATTGCGTTATGCGGCGGGTAATTTCTACATTAACGACAAACCGACAGGTGCCGTCATTGCCCAACAACCATTTGGC
>DXRF01000119.1:0-4329 GCA_019411205.1 Parabacteroides sp.
AGCTTCAACACTGCTCTTAGGCATTGCGTTGTACAGGGAGGCACGGAAACCACCGACAGAACGGTGTCCCTTGATACCGACCATGCCTGCGGCTGCAGCAAACTTGCTAAACTCGTCTTCCAGCTCCTTATATTCGTCATTCATCACGAAACATACATTCATGATAGAACGGTCTTCGGCTACGACAGTCCCTCTGAACAACTTGTTGCGGTCGATTTCATCATACAGGATAGCGGCATTTTCCATATCCTTCTTTTCCATAGCGGCAACACCGCCCTGTTCCTTATACCATTTCAATGTCTGCAAAGCGGCATAGATAGGCAGTACGGGAGGAGTGTTAAACATGGAATCCTTGTCGATATGGGTCTTATAGTTCAACATTGTCGGAATCGGACGGTCCACATGTCCCAAGGCATCCACACGCACGATAGCCAACGTCACACCGGCAGGAGCCAGATTCTTCTGTGCACCGGCATAGATAATGTCATATTTGGACACATCGATCGGACGGGAGAAAATATCGGACGACATATCGGCAACCAAACGCTGTTTCACATCCGGGTCCTTGCGAGTTTCCGTTCCGTAGATCGTATTATTGGTCGTAAAGTGGAAATAGTCCGCATCGTCGGCAATCGTATACTCCTTCGGAATATATGTATAGTTCTTATCTTTAGAAGAGGCTACGACCTCGACTTCCCCGAACAGTTTAGCTTCCTTGATCGCTTTGGACGACCATGTACCGGTATCTAAATAAGAAGCTTTCTTATTCAACAGGTTGTAAGGAACCATACAGAACTGCATACTTGCACCTCCCCCCAGAAAAACAACCTCATAACCGGCAGGAACATCCAGCAATTCTTTAATCAGCGCACGCGCCTCATCGTTTACGGCAATGAATTCTTTACTTCTGTGGGAGATTTCAAGAAGAGATAAACCCATACCCGCAAAATTCTCTACTGCAGCAGCCGTATTTTTAATTGTATACTCGCTCAAGATAGAGGGACCTGCATAAAAATTGTGCTTCTTCATACCAATGTCTTTTTAATGTTAAATATAATTTAAGTAACTAATTTCCCAAAAACAGGCGGCTAATGTACAAAATAAATTGACAAATTACAATCAACGATTGACAATTATTAGCAAAACGCTATAATTATTATCTTTATTAATTACACTTATCCCCAAATCACCTATTGTCAATTATCAATTGTCAATTCTAATACCGATCTCCCCATAAACGTCTCATTTGTTCAATTAGTTTGTGTTCGGACGGATTTTCCTGTCCTTTCCACAGCCGTTCGTTCAAAATCTCCTTTGGAAGGAACTCCTGCTTGACAAAATGATTTTCATAATCGTGCGCATATTTGTAGTCTTTTCCGTAATTCAGCTCCGCCATCAATTTTGTCGGTGCATTTCGCAAATGCAGGGGGACAGGCAGATTTCCTGTACGGTTCACCAGCTCCAACGCATCATTAATCGCCATATAAGCCGAATTGCTTTTAGGACTGCATGCCAGATAAACGGTTGTTTCCGCCAAAATGATCCGCCCTTCAGGCCAGCCGATTTTCTTCAAGGCATCAAAACAGGCATTCGCCAACAACAGAGCATTCGGATTCGCTAATCCGATATCTTCCGATGCTGAAATAACCAAACGGCGGGCTATGAATTCCGGATCTTCGCCACCGGCAACCATACGGGCCAGCCAATAGACGGCGGCATCCGGATCGCTTCCGCGGATGGATTTGATGAAAGCGGATATGATGTCATAATGCATCTCCCCTCCTTTATCGTACGCCGCCGGATTTTCCTGCAAGCGCTCCACCACCTTTTCATCTGTTATTTCAATCTTTTCATTTCCTTCTTCTGCAGCGACTACGAGTTCCAGGATATTCAGCAGTTTTCGTGCATCACCACCGGAATAACGCAACATGGCATCCGTCTCGGCCAGCACGATATTCATATCCTTCAATACGATATCTTCCGTAACCGCCTTATTCAACAAAGTCAACAGATCTGTTTTCTCCAATGACTTCAAAACATACACCTGACAACGGGACAACAACGGACGGATGACCTCGAACGAAGGATTCTCCGTCGTGGCCCCGATCAAGGTAACCACCCCTGTTTCCACTGCATTGAGCAGGGAATCCTGCTGCGACTTGCTGAAGCGATGTATCTCATCAATAAACAGGATCGGTGAAACGGTATTGAAAAAGCGATTGCCTTTTGCTTTTTCTATTACCTCCCGTACATCTTTCACTCCCGAACTGATCGCACTCAACGTATAGAACGGAGCTTCCAGTTTATTTGAAATAATCTGCGCCAGCGTAGTCTTTCCCACTCCCGGAGGTCCCCACAATATAAAAGAGGGAACACGACCCGCATCAATCATCTTTCTAAGAACAGCCCCCTGGCCTACCAGGTGTTTCTGCCCGATATAATCGTCCAACGTTTTCGGACGTAATCTCTCTGCTAACGGTTGACTCATCATGTCAGCAAAAGTCGCATATTTTATTTACTTTTCAAAGCATAAACACCGTAAAAATTCGCACCTGTTTTGATGTTTGATAGCAGGAAAATATATCAAAAAGCAAGCACATATAGCAACACACCTACATTGCAACCATAATAAGATAACATTTTGTCATATTCACAGCTTTCAAACATCAAATAAAATCATGAAAAACCCTGGGCGGTTCCGACATACCGACCAGGGCTCCTATGGCTATTGTTTCAGTTTATTTCAATGTGATATTTTCCAGGTCACGTATGACGGTCATATCCATAATATCACTATAGATTTCCGTTGTCCGTACGCTTTTATGCCCCAGTAACTTCTGGACTGTCGTGATGTTCGCCCCATTATATAACAATAAGGTGGCATTGGTATGGCGCGCCATGTGGAAGGACAACCTTTTGTCTATCTCCACCAACCGGCAAATCTTTTTCAACTGTTTATTCACATTCGAATTGGCCGAGACAGAGACTCCAAACAACGTTCTTGAGTAGCGCTTGCGATAGCGTTCATAGACAGTAAGGGCCTTTCCGTCAAACAGCAGGAACAAAGGGAGCCGGACGTTCACATCCGTCTTGACCGATGAATAGACCAGCCACAATTTATCATCGATCAGATGAAAATTATCCGGCCGTATGTTGACGATATCGGAAAAGCGAAGCCCGGTATAGCAACTGAAAAGAAACATATCGAGCGTCCGTCTGAGCGTCCGTTGCAATTTAGGAGCGATTTTCTCCAACCTCCCCAACTCTTCCGGTGTCAGATGGCCGCGCTTGCTTTCCATATATTTAATTTTATACTTGCGGAAAGGATATTTCTGCAATTCAAACAAATCTTTATTGATCGCCAGGTTTACATATCTTTTCAGATGTTTCATATGTTTGGCGATCGTATTCCGGTGATACTTTTGCTCAAGAAGAAAATGTTCAAAATCACAAAGGAAATTAAAGGTGAGATCATCAAAAGAGACTTGTGGCTGATACTGGCACAAAACCTGCAAAGTGGATAAATGGTTTTTCAATGTGGAGAGCCTTAAATTGCTATGATCGATCTCACTTTTCATAAAAGAGACAAAAGAGGAAGAGACAGACTCATCATCTCCCCTCTCTTTCAGATATTTCAAAGAAAACGGACGCCCGCTCTGGACCATATCCAATTCGATCCGTTCCAAATAAGTAATATAATCTTCAATGTACTGATTGAGTTCATCCATATTGGGATGGTTCCTCACTGCTTTTCTCTTGCTATCCCATTGTGTGGGTTTCACATAGATTTTCGTTGAAAAATACTTCTTTTGCCTATTCAGGTAAGCCTCTACCTGAATCAAAGCCTTTCCTTCTGCATTCAATCGCTTTTTCCGATTGAATACCAGATTGTAAATAACTTTTTCCATGATATACATTATTTTCTGAATGAGAACACGAAGGAACGATAATAAGTTCTTTGTTTCGTATGAGACAAACTAAAAGTTTGTTATCACATTTATTACGTTCTCTCTTTCTCCTATCATCAAATAGAAAAAGCCACAACACACATGCCATGGCTTTTCACGTTTGTAAAAATGAATTTTATTATCTCTTCGGCAGTGTCTTCGACCAATCATTCTGTTCAACCCCAAAACCGGAATTGATCTCAGCACTGGGTATAGGGTATAACAGATCAGAAATTTTATAATTCGTATACGTAAACACAATACCGGGGGCGCTATACGCATAGACTTCGGCTCTTTCGTCCCAACGGCGCAAATCATACAATCGCAAACCTTCCTGGAACAATTCCCGCGCCCGTTCATCCTTGATAAAAGACATCAACGC
>DXRF01000119.1:4339-8414 GCA_019411205.1 Parabacteroides sp.
GTAGCCGGCAAATCGCTTGTCGAAGTAATATCGGCATTGCGTTTAGCGACTGCCAGTAAAGCATCCTGCGCATTGCTCAGGATGCCGGTCGAACTTTTCAAGTTGGCTTCTGCCATAATCAGGAACATTTCCGGAGCATTCACTATATAGTTCGTTCCATAAGCCGGGTTTCCTGAAGCATGGGAGAATTTACCGGATTTAAAAATCGGTACGGTTGCCGACGATTTATCATCCCATTCTATAAGGACTGTACGGCAATCGTTGTCGCCATAAAGAGACTGCAATTTCGGACTCGGGCTGAAGTTGTAACTGGACCATAAGGTTCCGCAGGCGTTGGACGACCAGTTTTGCGTTTCTGTAATAGCCAACGCAAACAGGCTTTCCGAATTGGACTCTCCCCCATTATAAAGCGCCCTGTAGGATTCTTTGCCGTAGGTCAACGATGTGATACCGGCTTCGTCGAGTGCTTTTCGTGCATATGTCATGGCCTCGTCCCAATTTTCCAGATATAGATAGGTACGCGCCAATAATCCGTAAACTGCTGCTTTATTAAAATACAACAATTGCCCCCTATCACCCCCTGCGGCTTCAAAGTGAGAGATGGCATTCTTGAAATCAGAAAGCACAGCTTCATAGCATTGTCCTACAGTCGAACGACTGACTTTGGAAAGCGCTTCGATCGGTTTGTCGATGATGACAACCCCGGGTTCAGAAGAAAAGTCTGTGCCATTCACTTTCACCTGGTGTCCATAAATATTAGTCAACAACAACTGGGCATATCCACGAAGCGCATATGCTTCCGCCACGCTACGGTCCAATATTGCTTTTTCTTCCGCTTTGCTATTTTCATAAAGTGCTTGCACCCCATTAATGATACGGGCTGCATTATCAGCAATTTTGTATCCATACTCCCAAATATCCTCCAGATAAGGGTCTGTATCATTGAATGTATACTGATAAATACCGTCAAAATGTCCCGTTTTCGAATTCCAGTAAGAAATATCGGTTGGAATGTCGCCGATGTTGATGGCATAGTTACCGGCGAAATGATAATAGTACAGATTATAATAAGTACCATTAAGTGCTGTCGAAATATTGTCGACCGTCGACAACCCGGCATCGACATCGATGCCTTCATAGTAGTCGGTATCCAGGAAGCTGTTTCCACATCCTGAAAATCCGCCTCCTAAAGTCAACAAGATACATACATTTAATATATTCTTTTTCATATTCTTAAATATCTCTTTAAAATTACTGTAACACAAGATTTAGAATGTAAGTTGAATACCTCCGACAAACGTGCAAGCTGCCGGATATTGCCAAGCAATAACCCCATTGGCTGCTGTTTCCGGATTATAGCCGATAAAATCATTCGAAGTAAACGTATAGAGATTATCTACAGAAACATAAGCACGGAACTTCTGGATAAACGCCTTTTCCGATAAGCTTCTCGGCAATGTATATCCTAACGTGATGTTACTGATACGCAGATAGCTCCCATTATACATAAAGCGGGAAGATGCTTTGGTCGAATTGTTCGGATCACCGTAAATGTATTGCGGATATTTAGCCGTTTTATTACTTTCTGTCCAGGAATTAAGCGCCACATCTTCAAGCGGTGTACGCAATGCCATGCCAAACCCGGTAAAAGGTGCACCGGAATCATACACTTTTCCTCCTAAACGATAGTTAAAATTAATATTGAAATCCAAGTCTTTCCAATTCAGACTGGTTCCAAAACCGCCTAAAATCTTGGGATCTGCACTACCGACATAGCGTTTAGCCGCCGCATTGTAGTCAGACGTTGTCTCATCGCCCTCTTTGTTGAGATACCACAACGGTTTACCGGTTTCCTGATCCACTCCGACATACTCTTTCATGTAGAACTGAGTGTACGGACGTCCCTCCTCAATGATCTGGACTGTATATTCCAATGGGTCATCAGTCGAGAGTTTTATAACCTTATTCCTGTTCCAGGTCAGATTTGCAAAAACATTCCAGGTCAATCCTTTTTTC
Source organism: Parabacteroides sp. (assembly GCA_019411205.1). Classification (GTDB taxonomy): domain Bacteria; phylum Bacteroidota; class Bacteroidia; order Bacteroidales; family Tannerellaceae; genus Parabacteroides. The sequence continues at coordinate 6,356 of DXRF01000119.1, forward strand.
TGGATGATGTTTGTATTGGCAGACAACTCGATACCGCGGTTACGGATCGACCCGATATTCTGAAACGTTTCCTTAATACCGGTCGTCATAGACAAAGGCACTTGGAAAAGCGCATCGGAAGTGTCTTCATTATAGAAATCCAAAGTCAGATGAAGACGCTGAAACAACGAAAGATCCAAACCCACGTCAAACTTTTTGGAAACCTCCCAAGTCAAAGCTGTATTCGGAATACTGTTCGGACGCATACCCGGACTCTGGTTGTAGTTGTAGCCCGAAGTATAGAACCCACGAGCGGCATACCAATCGATATCCTGGTTACCGACCGTACCGTAAGAGGCACGGAGAGTGGCATTCGTAATCACCTCATTTCCTTGAAGGAACTCTTCGCTGGAAGCACGCCATTTTCCGCCTACCGACCAGAAATTACCCCAACGGCTGTCCAAACCGAACACGGAGGAACCGTCACGACGGAAGGAGCCGGACAAATAGTATTTGTTGTCATAAGAGTAATGTACATCAAGGAAATAAGAGGCCAGACGCGCTTCTTTCTTGGTGTAGTTACTGCCTTGTTCTGTACCGGCGGTTGTAAGGTCACACATTCCGGACGCAGCAAACGGGAAATCCGACTTTGCATAATAATCATAGAAGTAACTTTTCTTTTGCATTTCCTGTCCCAACATTACCCCGACGTCGTGTTTGCCGTCGAAAGTGTAATTCCAGCCGATAATATTGTTCCAGGTGATAACTGTGCTTCGGGAGTTATTCTGCTGTCCCAATCCATTATAATTCATTCCTTGCGGATTATACGTAGCACTCCAGTACTCGTATTCGCGACGTTCGTTGACATTTACCCCCAGTGTAGTCTTTGCATAGATGCCTTTACCGAAATCGATCTGAAAATAAGGATTCAAGTTAATTGTCATAAGAGTGGTTTCACTTATATCTCCGGCTTTCTCATCCATCAATGCCAACGGGTTGTAGCTATTTATATTCGCATACTTCCCATCTTTATCGTAAAACGGAGACATAGGTGTTTGACTCGAGATAGCGGAGGCTATCGGACTGGACATGGTGCCGCTGGTAGACAATGAAAAACCGTTCTGAGTAGAATAGCTGTAGGAGGTGTTTACCCCTACTGTCGCCCATTTGAATTTGGAATCCAGGTTAAGACGTCCTGAAAAACGTTCCAAATCCGATCCGATAAGCAGACCGTCCGTGCTCAGATATCCCAACCCCACGTAATAGCCGGTAGAACCGGTACGCCCCTGCATGCTCAGGTTATAATCCTGATAATAGCCTTTACGCGAAATGGCGTCCATCCAGTCATAGGAAGACTTACGGTCCCAACCGATATAATCATCGGCAAGGAAATCATAGTTATCCTTCCAATCTCCACCTTGTGCAGCAGTCAGACCGTCTGCAAACAGATCCATGGTCTGCCAGGCATTGGCAAAATCCATGTTATTGTTTGCCATCGAAACAAAGCCTTGTTTAACATCCAGATTAATGTTAAACTTGCCTTCCGTTCCTTTTTTCGTGGTCACAATAATAACCCCGTTCGCTGCACGCGAACCATAAATGGCCGTAGCTGCCGCATCTTTCAGGACAGTGACATTCTCAATATCGGCAGGATTCAGAGCCGCCATCGGATCTAACGTGCTATTACTGGTGTAATTGAACGAATTTTCATCCCTGTCAGAATCGATAGGCATGCCGTCGATCACATAAAGCGGCTGTGTTCCCGAATTGAGAGAACCGCGTCCGCGTACATAGACAGACCCCCACACTCCCGGCATACTGCTCGAGTTGTTCATCTGGACACCCGGAACAGTCCCTTCCAGCGCTTTCACAAAGTTCGCATCGTTTTTCTTGGCTAAAACGTCTTTGCCGATAATAGATGCCGCACCCGTAAAAGAGGCTTTGCGCTGCACGCCATATCCCGTAACAACGACCTCGTCAAGGACCTCCATATCCGACTCCATAACTACATTGAGAGTCGGTCTAACCCCGACTTCCAAGGGCTTCATCCCCACGAAGGAAATAACCAGAGTCTTTGCAG